>JASJED010000277.1 GCA_030065585.1 Desulfobacterales bacterium
GCCTGAGGAATGAGGCGTACTTGTGTACGCCGCAATGACGAGGGCTGAAGCGTAACGCTGCTATCGTACTTTTTACGAGGCCGTCAATAAAAAAGCCCCGAGATCGATCTCGGGGCCCGTCGACAAAGCAAAACCCCGAGTGATGCGTGATGTCCACCCGGGGCCTGGTTAGCGCAAAGTGCTCAAACGGCCGGATGGACGCTTCTAAAGCTAAACAAGAAGCGCCCGTCGGTAAACCACGTGCCGGTATTGAAATCATAGGGTGCCATAATGGCTCCTGCGCGTTGGAGATGCCCCAGATAATTCATAATTTCGATGGCCTGTCAATGCTTTTCTCGGCCGGATGACCGTCGGGTTGTCCCCACAGCGCCTTCATCGGATCGAAACCCGGGGCCTATCCGGGTAGCGCATTCATCAGCATCAAACGGTAGATCGTACCCACAGCATAAACCATCAGGGCCACCGCCGCGATTTGTAGAAACCGGCGGCGATGGCGGGTCATGCGCCAGGGAGGCAGCAGAAAGGCCGTCGTAAAACCAGCGCAAACGAAAAAAGTCGTGAAATAGCGAACGTTATCCGGCATCCAGGCCGGAATCAACGCCACCAGAAAGAAATAGGCCAGCAGGGCCAGGGCGATTGTCTTCAGCCGCCGGGGGCCGCGCGCCAATGCCCATACCAGCGCCGGTAAAATCAACAAACCGGCCAAGGGGCCGAACCAGGCCGCCCCCCCGTCGGGCGTCACCGTAAAGGGGGCGGCCGACACCAGCCCATCGTGGTTGAAGACCGGTGCCAGCAGGCGGTCATGGATCCAGACCCGGGAAGCAAACCAACTGAAGCCCAAAGACTTCTCCAGCACCTGTTCCAGGGGCGGGGTCAGATCGACAACCTGCAATCCGTAGCGCAGGAGATTGGCGGCCCAACCGGAGAGTCCGTCGGGATTGTAGGCCCAAACAATGCTCTGGCCGTCACCGGCCCAGTGCTGACCGGCCAGGCCGTTGCGGACAAAAACCCAGCCCTGCGAGAAGATGAAAAGCGGCGGGGCCACCGCTGCCAAGGACAACGGCGCCTGCCGCAGCAGGTCCCACCAGAAGCGCCCCCCGTGGCGCCGACTGAGAAGAACCAACGCCAGGGCCAGACCAATGGCCGGAAACAGCAGGCACAGCCTGTCGCCGGAAATGCTGAAGGCCAGCACCACGGGCAACAGGAGAAAATCCCTGATCCCCGGGCGTTCGACCGTACGGTAGAGCACCAGGATGAACAACAGGGCCGCGGCGGCCGGGACGATTTCCAGGGCGCCGGCAACGGCCAGGAACACCAGGCGCGGCATACTGGCCACCAGCAGGGTTACCGTAATGGCGGTGGGCGGCCAGGCATAGCGCCGCGCGAGGGCGTAGGTGGCCAGACAGATGGACAGATAGGCCCACCACGCCGACATCCCTGCTCCCGGCAAATAGAAAACCTTGGTGGTGGTCGACATCAGGATGGCGGCATTCAGCGGGGCCGGCATGGCGTCCCCAGGGAGCGCGGTGCCTAAAAAGCCGGATAGGTCGACGGTGTGCCCATATCCCCCCGACAAGGCCGCGGCCACGGCCAGGGCACTCAGCAGCCCCAGCAAACCCGCAACTGCCAGGGGATGGTTCCGGGTGAAGTGCACCAGGGCCCGCCCGTCGCCACGCAGATCGCCACGATGGCGCCAGGCAAGGAAGGCGGCCGCCGCCAGGAATGTCAGGCGCATGATGCCGGAGAGGGCGGGAACACCGGTTATGAAAGCGATCTGGAGTAAAAAAGAGACCAGCATCACCAACACAAGCGCGGCACTGGCCCCCGCTTCGGCCAGGGTGCAGCCCCCATGCCGCAGCAACCCCACCAGGGCCAGAAAGTAGACGGCCGTTTCGGCCAACCCGATGCCCGCAATGAGGATGTCTGTGATCACGTTTGCCATGCCACCTTCGCGCCGCTTATCAGACGACGTCGTCCTTCACCGGTTCCGGTGCCCGTTCCTGATCGGCCTGGCAGGCCTTGAGGTGTTCGACGATTTCGATCATGTAATCCCGCATCGCCGTTGCCAGCCGCACGCATTCATCACAGTAGATTTTGCGCCGCATATAGCCGTGGGCCTCATTTTGGTGGTGATACCAGGCCGGATAGGGTGATCCCCGGCAGAAACGGCGGCCGGTGTAGGCCGCGATGGGGCAGCCCGTACAAACCAGCATGTAGTAGATCCGGCACGGGGGGCAGTCAAGCACCCCGCCGTCCGACTGTCGGCCCGCGATGATCCGGTTCCACTTGGCCACCGAGGCTTCCATGATACGGATGTTGTTCATCGGCACCTCCCTTGGGCAGGCCTGTCAACGCAGCCGATCGAAGCGGATCTTCAGGGCGCGAAGCAATTCCAGAAACGGCGATGAACCATGGCGCAGCGGCGGACAGCATAGTCGACTTTGCGGGGCTCGGCCCGTTGGGCCAAGGCCTGGTAATCATAATGGGATTGGTTGGTCAATTCGCCCAGGACCGCCCGGATGGATTCCTGCAGCGCATCCCGACGATAGCCGCCTTCCAGAACCATGACCAATCGGCCCTGACAGCAGTCATCGGCGATTTTCATCAGGATGCGGGTCAGGGCGGCAAAACCGGCCGGAGTGACACGCATACGGCCCAGTGGGTCCCGGCGGTGGATATCGAAACCCGCCGAAACCAGGATCAGGTCCGGTTGAAACTCAATGGCCAGGGGCCGCAGCAGCCGCGCGTAGAGGGCGGCGTATTCACCGTCGCCATAGCCTTTGGACAGCGGTAGGTTGACGGTGTAGCCCTCGCCCGGCCCCAGGCCGGTTTCGGTGTACAGACCGGTGCCGGGGTAGTGCGGGTGCTGGTGCGACGAGAAGAACAGCACCCGGGGGTCGCGCTCGAAGGCATGCTGCGTACCGTTGCCGTGATGCACGTCCCAGTCCACGATGAGGACCCGCCGGGCCCCCAGCGTCCGACGGGCATAAACGGCACCGATCGCCACGTTGTTAAAGAGGCAAAACCCCATGGCCCGGGCGGCTTCGGCATGGTGGCCCGGCGGTCGCACCAGGGCCAGGGCATTGGCCAGGCGGCCTTCCCACACCTCGCGGATTGCCTGAAGGGTGCCCCCGACAGCCAGTTGGGCGGCCAGGTAGGAGTCCGCACAAACCGATGTATCCGCCCCCAGGCAAGCGAACGGCCGCGTGGCCGTATCCGCTATCTTGGCAATATAGCCCCTGGCATGGACCAAGGCCAGTTCATCGACGCTGCAGGGCCGGGGCGCCAGCCGACAGCAATGGGCCCGGTATTCGCATATCTCCAGCATATCGTAGACCGCCTGGAGACGATCGGCATTTTCAGGATGATTTTTACCGGTATCATGCTGAAGGAAGTGATCGTCCTGGACCAGGCCGGTCCGGACCGATGTCGGCGTGGCTACCATGCGAATCGCTCTCCGGTGAATTCGTATTCAGTTCATCATTGTCGGCACCGTCAAAACGGCGCAGTCCGCATGCCGCAGGGCCGCTTCAGTGGTCGATCCGATCAGCCGTCGCTGAAACCGGCGGCGTGACTTTACGCCCACTACCAGCAGGTCGACTTGTCGATGGCGGACATAGGATGGCAGGATCTCGACGGCCGGCCCCGGGACGAGATTGACAGTGACCTTCAGGTCCTCGGCCAGGGTGCTTGTCATATCGGTCATTTTCTGCTGAAGCCGCTGCTGCAGGGTCGTCTGGATCTCCCCGTAAGGACCTTCGGTCGGCTCCACCTTGTCGGCCAACAACGGCCGTTCCATGGCCGACATCAGGTAGAGGGCGGCACCGAAACGGCGGGCCAGGGCAACCGCCATTTTGAATGCCGGGGCGTGGGCGTCATCCGCCTCGAGGCCGACTACCACATTGCTGAAGGGAAGGCTGCCGGTGCTTCCCGCTTCGCGCATGCCGACCACCAGCAGCGGTTTGGCCAGCTCCCGGCCCATGCGTTCGACCACGCTGCCCAGCAATACCCGCTGAATCCCGCTGAAGCCGTGCCGGGCCGCGATCACCAGATCGACGGATGTCTTGCGGGCATATTCACCCAGGTTATCCACGGGGTCGCCTGCCACCGCAACGCCATTCGCCTGATCCAAGGGGGCGACGATTTCTTCCAGACGCTGCCGGGCCGCAGCCAGCAAGTCGGACTGCCGGCCGCCGCGCTCAAAGATGGCGGTACCGGGAAAACGATCGTGGGATGCCGTTACCGCGTGAAAAACAGACAGCCGCGCGTCGAAAGCACGGGCCAGGAAACGACCCCAGCGCAGAACCCCCGCCGTGTGGCGGGAAAAATCCACGGCACAGACAATATGTCGGAGTTCGAATGGCATGCTGTTTCCTGGCAATGCACGGTAAAGTAATTAGGTGAACGTAGCATGCGATCGTGGTCGGACGAGTGGTCGGTGTGGTGTGTCTGAGATACGCGGCGCAGGCGGTGTGCGAAGCGTAGGCGCTATTTTATTCAATATAGGGAAGCGCACGGCGGCATGTCAAGACAGGGAGGGCCTAACGCCAGGTGAGGCGCCTATGCGTCAAAGACCCGCGAATGGTTTGGATTGGGGCTAGGTGACCAAAACGCACTAACAGCTCATCTTCGAGCGGATACGTAATAAGTCCGAGAGACGGTTTGAAAGGCCCGAGGAGTGAGGCGTACTCAAGTGCGCCGCAGTGACGAGGGACGCCGCATAACGCCGCTATCGGGCTCTTTGCGCTCTCGTTGCATCAGACGAGTCCGTTAAAACTGACTTTCAGACTGTTTCGTAAAAAGTTCGAGATCAAGGCTTGAGAGATTCAAGGAATGAGGCGTACAAACTGTACGCCGCAATGACGCGGATCGAAGCGTAACGTCGATATTTATCCGCTTCGGGTGGATCGGGCTTTTTACGAGACAGCCTGCTAAAAAAAGCGGAAGATAAGAAAGATCCCCAGCATGGCAAACGCCATCGCCAGTTTGGCCGCCGCCCCCAGGGCCAGCCCGATGGTGGCGCCGACGCCGGCCCGGCTGGCGGCTTCCAAATCAAGGCGTACAGAAAGTTCTCCCACCACGGCCCCGATAAAGGGCCCGATGATGACCCCCACCAGGCCAAAAAAGAGGCCGACCACTGCACCGATGACCGCCCCGATAACCGCCTGGCGGGAAGCACCGAATCTCTTGGCGCCAAAAGCGCTGGCCGCAAAATCGACCACATAGGTCAGCAGCGCCATGGCCCCCAGCACAACCAGGGCGCCGGTGCCCACGTGGGCGAAACCGTCCGCCCAGGCTGCCAGGAACAGCCCGGCAAACAGCAAGGGCGCCCCGGGCAGGACCGGGAAAACCAGCCCGGCCACACCGACCAGGGCAAAAAGCACCGCGATGATCCAAAGCGCGATCTGGGCGGCCACGGTCACATCCATTGTCGATTCCTCG
>JASJED010000278.1 GCA_030065585.1 Desulfobacterales bacterium
ATTCACGCCTGGATCGCCATCGCCACACTGGTCGTGGCCATGGTACTTTTCATCAGCAAATTGATCCCTCTCGAAGCTACCGCGCTCTCGATTCCCGTCGTGCTCGCCGTCACCGGGACCGTCAGCCCGGCCGAGGCAGCCCTTCGTGGAGTCGGGAACAATGCGGTGATCTCACTGGCAGCGATATTCGTGCTCTCTGCTGGCCTCAAAGGAAGTGGTGTCGCCACGTTGATGGGACGATTGCTTGAGCGTTTCGGTGGCAAGAACGAGTGGAGCCTGGTCCTGCTGATCATGGTCACAGCGTGCGTCCTGGGGACGTTCATGTCGAACGCGGCCACTGTGGCAGTTTTCATGCCAGCGGTTCTGGTGCTCTCTCGAAGGGCCAATATATCCCCATCCCGATTGATGATGCCCCTGGGATATTCGGCAATCCTCAGTGGTACCCTCACCTTGATTTCATCGACGCCGAATCTAATTCTTGGTAGCGAACTTGCGAGAATCAGTGGGGGCGAACGGGCACTCGGCATGTTCGAATTCACCCTTGTGGGCATCCCCATATGTGTCGCAGGCATTCTATACATGGCGCTGATCGGAACCCGGTTGCTTGGCCGGCGCGGGGCGGACGAGGGGCTGAAACAGGAAACCTTTATAGAGCGCACATTAGCGAAGTACCAGTACCAAAAGAGACTCCATAAACTGACCGTTCCATCGGGATCTAAACTGGCCAACAGCACGATTGCACAGGCGCACCTCGGAAGCCAGTTTCAGATAGGGGTCGTCCAGATCGCTCGGAAAAAAGGATATCGGGATCAGTTCCTGGACGCCAGTGCGGATCTTACGATCAAAGCCGGTGATGTGCTTTTTGTCGACGGAAGACCAGAGGACGCACAAACATTGGCCACGGCACACGCGGTTTCCATCCAGATCGCGACGGAGGACGAGGTCGAGCAGCTATTGGGCCGCGGGATCAACCTGGCTCAGGTAGCCCTCGCCCCCCAATCCACCTTCATCGGTCGGACGCTGATGGACATCAGCTTTCGCGGTGTATTCGGTCTTTCAGTTGACTCTATCTTGAGACGCGGCCAACTGATCGAAAGGGACATTGGATCAACACCGCTGGAGCTCGGCGACGCGCTGTTCGTGTACGGGCCGATCCGCAACATCCGCAAACTTGAGGATAGCGATGATCTGTTTTTTCTGGATCGACAACGATCCGAGGAGGATGTCCGCCGCGCACCGATCGCCCTGCTTCTGCTGGCGGCGGCTCTCCTGCCACCGGTTCTCGGCTGGTACCCTCTCGCGGTCAGCGCCCTAGCCAGTGCGCTTTTGATGGTGGCGACCGGTTGTGTGACGTATCGCGGAGCGCTCAGGGCCATCGACCTGACCATTCTCTTCCTCATCATCGGTACGGTACCGCTGGGTGATGCCCTCTTCCAGACCGGTGTAGCAGGCAAACTGGCGGCGATTTTGTTTCCAGCAGGCATGGGGCTGGGAAAGTTTTACGTATTTGGCGTACTGTTTGCCGTTTCAGCGATCCTCAGCACCACGTCGAACAACGCCGCCGCCGCAGTTATCCTGTCGCCCGTTGCCTACGCAGCAGCGGAGTCCAGCGGTGTCGATGTTGGCATGGCTTTTCTTGCCGTGGCCTACGGCGCCAGTTGCGCCTTTGTTCTCCCGTTCGCCCATCAGTGCAATCTGATGATTATGGGGCCCGGTGGCTACCAGACAAAAGACTTTGCCAAGGTAGGGGTCGGTCTGTCGATCGTTATGGCGGCGACGGCGGTCATTCTTCTTTCGCTGTAGGGTGCGTTTGCCGAGGCGTGCAATGCTTGTTCAAATTGGCGGGCAGGAGGGCGATCATCATGAGGGGTGCCTTAAGGGACAAGATTTATTGATACAGCAATCGATCTTTGGCTGGCGGTTTAATGGGAATAATCAAAACTTAACACAGAACCTGAAAAAAATGGCAAGGACAACAATTCGTCGAAAGGTTGAAACATGCTGAAAAATCCCCTGCTGCTCATCGCCCTGGCCCTCACCGGTCTTGTGTCGGGTTGGGGCATTGTCGACAATGCCGGGCTGGCGGCCTTTGCCAAATCCATGACCAGCGTCATGTTCACCAGCCGCGGCTGGTTCGTGATGCTGTCGGCCAGCCTGCTCCTGATCCTGTGCATCTGGCTGGCCTTTTCGCGCTACGGGCAGATCAAGCTCGGCCGCGACGATGACGAACCCGAATTTTCCACGATCAGTTGGCTGACCATGCTGTTTGCGGCCGGTATGGGGGTGGGCCTGCTGTTTTTTGGCACTGCCGAGCCGCTCTCCCATTTTAAGATCGTGCGTGAGTACACCGACGTGTTCGATGCCGCCGAACATTCCCTGTTTATCACCCATTTCCACTGGGGTCTGCATGCCTGGGCCATCTATGCCATCACCGGCCTGGTGATCGCCTATTTCAGTTTTCGCAAGGGCCAGCCCACCCTGGTGAGCGCCCCCATGCAGACCGTTTTCGGCCGGCGTGCCTGGACCCGGGGGCTCGGCTGGTTCAGCGACCTGCTGGCCATCTATGCTATCGCCATCGGTATCGGCGGCTCCATCGCCATGGGGGTCTTCCAGATCCAGAGCGGGGTCGAGTCCCTTTTGGGCCTTGAGAACCCCGGCCTGTGGCTGGCGCTGGTAATCCTGGCCGTGCTCTGCCTGGCCTATATTCTGCCGCTGACGGTGGATCTGAGCAAAGGCATGGCCACCCTCTCCAACACGGCCATGGCCATTGCCGGCGGCCTGATGATCTTCGTGCTCCTGACCGGCCCGACCTTCTATCTCATGAACGGCATCACGGCATCCATCGGCACCTATTTTTCCCGGGTGGTGCCGCAAGGATTTCAGACCTACACTTTTTTCGACGAACAGGTGACTACTTGGTTTCAGTCCTGGACCCTCACCTTTATGGTCTGGTGGTTTGCCTGGTCGCCCTTTGTCGGGGTTTTCATCGCCCGCATCTCCAAGGGGCGCACCATCCGGGAATACCTGCTGGGGGTCGTGCTGGTGCCGACCTTTTTTTCGATTTTCTGGTTCGGCGTTTTCGGCAGCGCCGGATTTTTCGGTGTGCTCGAGTTCGACAGCGGCATCCTGGATGTCGTCGACGCCAATATCAACGACACCACTTTTTTTGTGCTGCGGCATCTGCCAATGAGCACGATTACCGTTCTGGCCACCGTTGTGGCCGCCTTTCTCTTCGTGGTTACCAGTGTGGTCAGCGCGGCTTTCGTGCTCTCCATGTTTTCGATTGGCGGGGATTTGAATCCACCCACCAAGATGAAGCTGATCTGGGGGGTCATCCTGGGCGCCCTCGGGCTCGTGATGATCCTCTCCAACAGCATCGACGCGGTCAAGAGCATCATCGGTCTGGCCGCTCTGCCATTTATCTTCATCGTCCTTCTGATAACCGTTTGTCTGCTGAAGGCCCTTAAATCCGAGGTGACCCCATGACCATCGATAATCTCATCGATACCTTTCTCAATGCCGGCGTGTTTGTCTTTATCGGCCTCCTGGTCTGGCTGTATTTCCGCAAGGAAACCGAATAATGCCTGATGGATCAGGATCGACGGCCTCATTTGGCCCTAAACGCTAAATGTTTACCCTAAATTTAGTTCAAATCGCTAATCCGCCTGTTTAAATTGTTGGCATTGAGATCTGGCTATCCCAAGACCGCCACGCTTCGGAAATTCACCTAAACAGATTGGAACGGTCCCTCGATTGGGCATTGTCAACCCCTCCGCACCCTCGGCGCCATCTCGCCGACGGCAGTCGCTGCCGTTCGCTAGTCGTCATCCGGGGGGTTTTACAAACCCAACAAAACAACTGACCTGAGAATGAAAAACATGATTACCAACAAGACCTTCGAAGAAATCCAAATCGGCGACAGCGCTAGCCTGGACCGCACCTTGACCAAACGCGACGTGGACATGTTCGCCGTCATCAGCGGGGATATGAATCCCACGCATCTGAGCGACGAATATGCCCAGATGCTCCTCGAACGCCAGAAGGTCAGCGGGCACAGCATGTGGGGCGGTGCCCTGATCTCAAGCCTTCTGGGCAATGACCTCCCCGGCCCGGGGACAGTCTACAAATCGCAGCATCTGGAGTTTCACGGCGCGCTTGAACTGGAAGACACCGTTCATGTGAGCATTGTGGTCAAGGAGAAACACGCCGGGGACAAGCGCGTCATCTTCGAATGCCGGGCCGTCAACCAGCGCAACGAGGAAATCATCACCGGTACGGCCGAGGTGCTGGCCCCCCGCAAGAAAGCCACCGGCCAGGGCGTGGATCCTCATGATCTGACCTACCATGCGCGGCATGCCTTTCGGGACCTGATCGCCAAAGTGCAGGCGTCGGATCCGATCGCGGTGGCGGTCGTACACCCCTGCAGCAAAAACGCCCTGGAGGGCGCCATCGATGCAGCCCAGGCCGAGATCATCGCACCGGTTCTGGTGGGGCCGCGGGAGCGCATCCAGCGCCTGGCCGACGAGCTCGAAATCGATATCAGCCCTTATGAATTGGTGGATACCCGGCACAGCCATGCCTCGGCCTCCGAGGCGGTGGCCTTGTGCCGCGGCGGGCGCTGTGAAGCACTTATGAAGGGCAGCCTGCACACGGACGAATTCATGTCCGCGGTGGTTAAAAAAGATACGGGGCTGCGGACGGCGTCGCGGATCAGCCATGTCTTTATTCTCGATGTACCCACCTACCCGCGCCCCCTGTTTCTGACCGATGCGGGCATCAATATCTACCCGGATCTGGAGGCTAAGATCCATATCGTCAACAACGCCGTCGGTTTGGCCCATGCCCTCGGAATTGAAACGCCCCGAGTGGCCCTCCTCTCGGCGGTGGAGACCATCAATCCCAAGATACCCTCCACCCTGGAGGCGGCCTCGCTGTGCAAGATGGCCGACCGCGGGCAAATTCGGGGCGCGATTCTGGACGGCCCCCTGGCCTTTGACAACGCCATCAGCAAAGAGGCCGCCGCCATCAAGGGGATTCAATCCGAAGTCGCCGGGCAGGCCGACATATTGGTGGTGCCGGATCTGGAGGCCGGCAACATGCTGGCCAAGCAGTTGACCTACCTGATCGATGCCGATGCCGCCGGTATCGTGGCCGGGGCGCGGGTGCCGATCATCCTGACCAGCCGGGCCGACTCGGCGCGGGCGCGCTTGACCTCATGCGCCGTGGCCGCCGCCGTGGCCGAGGCCTGCCGGGTAGGATCCAGCGGCATCAACGCCGAAGTATAGCGAGGAATGGCTTTCATGCAAGGCTGCATCTCGGTTGTTAACAGCGGGTCTTCGAGCATCAAGTTTTCCCTTTTCGACCATGTCGAAAAAGAGGAACTCAGGCTCGTATTTGGTGGACAAGTGGAGGGCATCGGTGTGGCCCCGCGATTCAAGGCCTGCAATGCTCAGAATGAAACCATCGAAGAGAAAACCTGGGAGCACGGACCGGAGGTCAATCACGAAAGCCTGATGGCTTATATCATCGGCTGGATCCGAGAACAGCGGCAGCGTCTCGGGCTGGCCTTGGTGGGGGTCGGCCACCGCGTGGTCCACGGCGGGGAGATTTACAGCTGCCCGGTCCGGGTGGATGACGCCGTCTTGAAGGACTTGGAGAAGTTCATCCCCCTGGCGCCCTTGCATCAGCCCCACAACCTGGCCCCCATAAGGGCGGTCATGAAGCTGGGGGCCGATATTGCCCAGGTGGCCTGTTTCGATACGGCCTTTCACCGCACCAATCCGCCGGTGGCCCAGTTGTTTGCCCTGCCGCGCCGGCTGTCGGATAAGGGCATCCGGCGCTACGGGTTCCACGGTCTGTCCTACGAATACATCGCCCGCCGCCTCCGGGGATTGGATCCGGAGACGGCCGCAGGGCGCGTGATCGTGGCACACCTGGGCAGCGGCGCCAGCATGTGTGCCATCAACGACGGTCAAAGCATCGCCAGCACGATGGGTTTTTCGGCCATGGATGGACTGCCCATGGGCACCCGGCCCGGCAATCTCGATCCGGG
>JASJED010000279.1 GCA_030065585.1 Desulfobacterales bacterium
GACGCCACCGTGGTCTCCAACGACAACGTGGCCACCTTCATCAAGGAACTGGTGCTCGAGCTGGACGAGGGGCAGAGCGTGGATTTCACGGCCGGGGCCTATATGCAGATCGATATCCCCGAGTACCAGGCCGCCTTCCAAGACTTCCAGGTGGCCGACACCTACCGCGCGGCATGGAAGAAATTCGACCTGCTCAAGCTCGAGGCCGGCTCGGACAAACCGGTCAATCGAGCCTACTCCCTGGCCAGCGCGCCATCCGAAAAAAACCTTTTGCGTTTCACGATCCGGATCGCAACCCCGCCGCCCGGGCAGATGGACCTGCCGCCGGGGGTGGGTTCGTCGTTCGTCTTCCATCTTAAGCCGGGCGACCGGGTCGGCCTGAGCGGCCCCTACGGGGATTTCTTCGTCAAGGACACCCCGCGAGAGATGTGTTTCCTGGGCGGCGGCGCCGGCATGGCACCCATGCGTAGCCACATCTTCAATCAGCTCCTGGACCAGAATACCGACCGCCGGGTGACCTTCTGGTATGGGGCGCGCTCACACCAGGAAATGTTCTATGACGAGGAGTTCAAGGATCTCGAGGCGCGCTATCCCAATTTTTCCTACCACGTGGCCCTGTCCGACCCCCAGCCGGAAGACAACTGGGACGGCCCCACCGGTTTTATCCATCAGGTGGCCCACGATCTCTACCTCAAGGATCACCCCGATCCCACCGAAATCGAATATTATCTCTGCGGCCCGCCGATGATGATCAAGGCGGTGATGGACATGCTGGACTCGCTGGGCGTTGAACGGGAGATGATCGCCTTCGATGACTTCGGCTAAAAGGCGCTGTCAGGCTGCGGGACGTGTCCCATGGCGGCGTTGCAAGGCTCGCTCGGGTGCTCACAATCAGTCGATTGCTGTGCGCCTCGCTTCGCCGTGCGCCTTGCCCTGAAACATGGCCCGCAGCCTGACGACACCTTTTCCTCGAACCGTATGCTCCGCTTTTGGCTAACGACGCGCCTTACTCAGAATCACGGTGCAAGGCGTGGGTTTAACTATTCATAGTGTGTCCACATACGAATAACCTTGACCGTTTTATCTTCATCCAGGATTTGGTAGACAAGTCTGTGCTGGATATTTATTCGTCGTGAATAGGCGCCAGCTAAATCGCCGATAAGTTTTTCATAGGGAGGCGGTACTTGGTATGGGTTTTCACGTAGGATCTGAATTAGGGCTTCAGCTTTCGCTTTCAGTCCTGAAGCCGATAGGATTTTAGCGTCCTTGCGGGCCTGTTTGGTGAAGACAACTTTCCAGCTCACCAATCAATATCCTCGGTACATTCCTCAAGGGGCGTCGCTAGTCCTTCACGAATGGACGCACGCATACCTGGCATGTTCAAGAGATAGAGGGTCTCTTGAATCGAACGCCAGTCATCCTCGGATATTAGAACGGCATTTCCCCTCTTGCCCGTGATAACAATTGGTTCATGCGATAGTGCGGTTTGATCGATGAGGCGGTAGAGTTTGGTTCTGGCCTCAGTCGCTGATAATGTAGGCATTTTTCACCCCCACTGTTTTACAAAAACAGTACGCTTTGACGTACGTTTTGTCAAGTTACTAGAGAAGAATATTTACTCTTTAAATGCAGGTGACGCCGGATTTTCTGCATCGGGCGTCACCGTAGTGTTTTTCTGGAATTCTTATCGAAGCGTTTTGAAGCTAGAAGACGATCTTCTCCGGGGGGCGGCGTTCGGGGACGAATTCGTGGGGGATTTTGCCAGCGTTCCAGTCCTCGGAAACGTAGAGGCTGCAGTAGCAGGCGCCGTATTCGGTCACGTCGGGGGTGCGGTAGACGCAGGGGCAGATGATGTCCTTGTCGTTATCGCGGTCGCCCGAGGCCAGGCGGCAGGGGCAGGCCATGTAGCCGTAGCGTTCCTTGTTCTGGATCAGGGCCGCCAGCAGCTCGAGGGTGCGTTCGCGGTCGTTGTTGAAATAGTAGCCTTGGGGTTCCTGAACCTTGCGGAGCATCTCATAGAGTTGAGCGGCGTCCATTAGAGTCCCAGCGCCTCCTTGATATCCTTTTCCTTGTAGCCCACGATCACTTTTTCACCGATGATGATGGTCGGAAACGAACAGCGCTCGTTGACCTTCTTGACTTCCTCGACCATGGCCTTGCGCTCGTCGCCTTCAAGCAGATCGACATCCACGAATTCAAACTTGATCGTGCATTCGTCAAGGAGTTTCTTGGTGGCCTTGCAGTGGCTGCAGGTACTCAGGGAAAAAACCTTGACGTCTTTGTCATCCGTGTTCTTCTCCGTCATGGTGCTGTCCTTTCGGTGATCAAACCGGCATACCGTGGGACCCGCCGGACGTGGGCGGCGTCTTCCGATCGAAGCGCGATGAGAATGATAGCCAGTGCATATTACAATTGCCGCGCGCTTGCAATCCCTTAACCCAAAATCGTGGCGGTTGCTCAGCTGGTCATGGCGGCCTCCAGAGTTGCCTGCAACGCTTCTGGTGAGGCCACCGGGGCGCGGCAGCTGCGGTTGATACAGACCCAGGCACGGGGTGTGTCCCCGGCAGCGGCCGCCTGTTGCACGAAGGGAATTTGGATGGCCAGATGCTGCCGGGCGTCGTCGTTGTCAACGACGGCGAGCGCACGGCCCATGAAGCGGGATGAGCGGGCGACGGCGATCATGGCCGCCGTGCCGGCATCCTCGGAGGCCCCGGCGATGGTGACCTGGACCAGGGGCGTTTCGGCATGAAGACCGGCGACCAGCATCATCGGCAGGGCCTCCGGATAGGCTTTCATTCGTGAAAGCCCGGCATTGATGGTCTTGTGCGCCATTTCCGCCAGCGCTTCGTGTCCGCTCAATCGCACCAGCCGGATCAGATTGAGGGCCCCGATGGAAGCCGCTGACGGCAGGACGCTGTCGGCGTCTTCTTTGACACGCATAATCAGGTGGGGGTCATGGTCACGGCGGGTCATGAAAAAGCCGCCGGTTGTCCCGTCGTAGAAAAGCTCGACGGCCTTATCCATCAGAACGCGCGCTTTTTGAAGCCAGTGGGGTTGAAAATCGGATTCATACAAATCCAGCAGGGCCTGTACGAAGAAGAGATAGTCGTCGGCGATCCCCAGAATTTGGGGATCGCCGTCCAGGCGGCAGCGAAAGAGCGACTGGCGCTGCCGATCATAGAGACGCTCGAGAACGAAATCGGCCGCCCGCCGGGCCGCCGACAGATAACGTTCTTCGCCCAAGGCCTGATAGGCCTGGGCCAGCGCCGATATCATCAACCCGTTCCAGGCGGTGATGATTTTGCGGTCCAGGTGGGGGCGGGGGCGTGAAGCCCGCACTTCGAAAAGCTTTTGGCGGGCCCGCTTCAGGATGCGGGCAATCGCTTCTTCCGACTGCCCCAGGTCGGCGGCGGTCTGCCCGATGCTCTGGGCATCGTGGATGATGTTGTAACCGTTGAATTCGCCGTGGGGGTCCTGGGCCGCATTGCCTTCCGAGCGGATCGCGCTATGGTGTTTGAAAACGGCGGCATCCGACGGTGACAGGTGTTTGTCGATTTCGGCCTGGGACCAAAGATAGAAAGCACCTTCTTTGTTGGGCGCGGGGTGGTCATTGCCGGCGGCAGCTGGGAGTGTATCATCCGGCACCTGGCTGTCGGCGTCTTCGGCGGCGTAGAAGCCGCCGGCCCCATGCTGCAGATCCCGCAGGACATAGTCGGCGGTTTGGCGGGCCACGTCGGCCATTTGGGGATCCGCGGTCAGTTGGAAGGCCATGACATAGGCGGACAGCAACTGGGCATTGTCATAGAGCATTTTTTCGAAATGCGGAATCTGCCAGTTGTCGTCTGTGGCATAGCGGTGAAATCCGCCACCGATTTGGTCGCAGATCCCGCCCTGTGCCATGGCGCGCAGGGTGATCTGGGTCATCTTCAAGGCTTGATCGGCCCGCTTGCGGTCCAGGCGGTTGTTGCCCGGCTGGGCCGCATGATAGGCCATCAGAAATTGCAAAATACCCGGAGAAGGGAACTTGGGCGCCCGGCTGAACCCGCCGGCCTGCGGATCGAAAGCGGCGGCCAGCCGATCGAACGCGGTGTTGCGGCTTCCGGTATCGCTGGTCGGATCCGGGGCCCAGGCCAGGTGTCGTTCCAACGTCCTTTGAATATGCCGGCCCGACGCCTTGAGTTTGTCCTGCCGGCCGGGGTCGGTCCAGTGCTCCGCGATGGTTTTCAAAACCTCCGTCCAGGAAGGGATGCCCGGCCGCGTTTCGGGGGGGAAATAGGTGCCGCCGAAAAAGGGCAGACGCTTAGGCGTTAAGAAAACGTTGAGCGGCCAACCGGCGGAGCCGGTCATGGCCGATACGGCCGTGATATAGATCTTGTCCAGATCGGGGCGCTCCTCACGGTCGACCTTGATGCAGACGAAATGGCGGTTCATAAGGCTTGCCACGGCATTATCCGCAAAAGACTCGTGCTCCATCACATGACACCAATGGCAGGTGGAGTACCCGATGGACAGCAGAATGGGCTTGTTTTCCTTTTCGGCCCGTGACAAGGCTTCGTCACCCCATGGAAACCAGTCGACCGGGTTGTAGGCATGCTGGCGCAGGTAAGGACTTTGGCTATGAATGAGGTTGTTGGGGTTTTGGCTGTTCATGGGGCCACGCTTTCTCGGACAGAGTTTCAAGTTGAAACAGTAGTGTCTCATTTAAAGGATGAGACGGTTCCAGGTGGCCGGTCCTGAATGGTCGGCGTCTTTAAACTCCTTGTTGACAATGTCCCCTGGATTTCGTTAGGGTATCAAGAATCATTATCATTAAATCCAATGGGGCAAGCAGCGTGCCCTGCGCACCCCCATCAGTATTCAGATTACATGCGAAAACAGTCCCTTTCAGGAAACGTGGCCCTTCCCTATGCCGGCTTTATGCGGCCCTTCCTGGTATTGGATTGAGTTGACGGCGTGATTTTTTTGCCGGTCTTGGTTGCGACGGAAGCATGACCGGCCGGTGACTGTATCATTCATCTGTCTCAAAATTACGATGCAGAACATGCCAGGTTCGGTAGAATCGGGAGGACAATAACGCTTGCAATCTTGTCTCGAACCATCAGGCTGTGTTATACGTCTGAGGACCAATCCGGGCGGATCAAATAATTTAATATTAATTACAGATAGTTATAAAAATAGATGCATGGGGGCGCAGATAGGGGCCGGCGGGTTGGGGCATCTGCCGCAATCAGGCCGTTTCAATGGTCTGCTTTTTGCTTACCTATTTTGGCTGTAAGAGGAAACGCCAGCTGAATTCCGGTAAGCATTCTATCCGCCACTTCCCCGACGGCGTCACCTTTTCAGACAGCAGCAAGTCCGAATCGAATTAGACCATCAATATTTCCAAAACCGTTTGGTTACGAAAGGAGCCGACATGGAAAAGAAAAAAGTGATCTCCAAGAAAAAGGAGATCGTCACGAAAGACGTGACAATCTGTCCGTCCACCGCCCAGATGATTGAAAAGGCCAAGCTTGACGGTGTCGAAACCGCATTCGATCGCGCCGCCAACATGAAAGCCTGCCCCATCGGAGCGGATTCGGCCTGCTGCAAGCACTGCGCCATGGGCCCCTGTCGTTTGAACGCCAAGGCGCCATACGATAAAGTGGGCGTTTGCGGGGCCACCATCGACACGATCATGGCACGCAATTTCGCCCGGATGGTTGCGGCCGGCGGCGCTGCCCACACCGACCACGGCATGAGCATGCTGGACCTGTTCCGCGAAGTGGTCAACGGCAAGATTCTGGATTACGAGATCAAGGACACCGCCAAACTCGAGAGCACGGCCCGGGAAATCGGGATCGAAACCGAGGGCCTTAGCGTCAAGGAGATCGCCACGGCTCTTTACGAGGAACTCGAACGCACCTACACCCAGGTGGAGGGTGAAATCCCCTTTGCCAAGCGGGTTCCCGAAAAAACCCTGGAAACCTGGCGTAAGCAGGGGATCGTACCCCGCGGGGCCATGCGCGAGATCATGGAACTCATGCACCGCTCCCACATGGGTGTGGACCAGCA
>JASJED010000280.1 GCA_030065585.1 Desulfobacterales bacterium
ATGCACGCGGCGTTTCAATCCTATCGGAAACGCCGCGCTTTTGCGAGGTACGCACAATCTGGAGAACATAGAACCGGAGCCAAAAACATGAAGGCCTTTTAAAAATGCCTTTCACCCCCATCACGGCCATCACCGGCCGCCATCTTGCGAAACCAGACCCGAATCGTTATGTTGACAGGCATATTGAAAACGGTCTGCCGGTAGAGACCATGGCAGACAATCAGGGGAAGAGTGCGCATGCAACGCTTCCGTAAAATACTGATGGTCTATAACGAGTCGGCCGATCACCAACCGGCGCTGGCCCATGTCATTGCGCTGGCCGGCCAAACCGGCGCCCACTTGACGTTTGTTGACGTGTTGGAAGACGTGCACCTTGCGTCGGGCGCTTCACATACGGCCCTTCCGGACGATCTCCTTGCGCTGCGACGGGAAGACATTGCCATCAACCTCGTGCGCCTCGGTGCTGATCTGGCGCAGGTGGAAATCATGGTTTTGGAGGGTAATCCGCCCATTGCCATCATTCAGCAAGTCCTTCGCGGCGGCCATGACCTCGTGGTCAAAACAGCCCGGGGACCGGACATGGGGTTGAGTGGGCGTCTTTTCGGCAGCACGGCCATCAAACTGATGCGCAAATGCCCCGTACCCGTATGGGCCTTCAAACCCGCACCGGAGATTCGCTTTCCGCGCGTTTTGGCCGCCGTCGGTCCGCCCCCGGAAGACGGCCAGAACAATCGCATGAATGAAGACATCATTTCCCTCGCCGCGGCCTTTTCACGGGCGGCCGCCGGCAGCCTCGATATTCTTCACTGTTGGCGGCTGCCCGGCGAATCCCTTCTAACCAGCGGGCGCACACGCATTCCGACGGAGTCCCTCGAAACCATGCGCAGGCTGGCGGAATCTCGCGCCAGCGACCACTTAAATGCCAGCCTTCTCTCCCAGGAGCTGACGGGCCTTGTCTACCAGGCCCATTTACTTCATGGCCACGTGGGCGTGATCCTGCCTTCGTTTATCGAGACGAAATCAATCGAGCTTGTGGTCATGGGCTCGCTTACCCAGGCCGGCATAGCCGGTTTGATTTCCGGATCGACGGCGGAGCAAATTTTTCACGCCGCCAACTGTGCCGTTATGGTTGTAAAACCGCCGGAGTTTGTCTCACCGGTCGTACTCTGAAATTGTGACTTATTCCCTTATACCTTCAAATCCTCAATTGTTGATTGCCGCCTGAATCCGCATGTACTCCCCCAGGTTGTCCATTGTCACCAGGCCGACGAGGCGATCTTGTTCCATCACCGGCAGGGTATGGCAATTGCAGTCCTTCAGTTTGGATAACGCCGATTCGAGCATGTCCTGGGGGTCGACCAAAGTAAAATCGGTCTGGATGGCCGAAGCCACGGTGGGATGCTTTTCCTTATCCGCAAGGGCCTTCAGCATATCCGTCTGCGTCAGAATGCCTTTAAGACGGCCGTTATCAACGACCGGAAAATCCTTTTGTGAACCGGACAACGTCAATTCGACAGCGCGCTTCAGGCTGTCGTCGATGCGAAGTGTCCTGAAATCGTTGATCATGGCCTGTTGAACCGGGATGCCGCCGATGGATGACTTTAGCTGGGCCATGCTCGCTTCTTGGGCGGCGCCGATCCAAACGAAGAAAGCAATGAAGAGCAGAAATGGATTGTAGAGCAGGCCGAAAAAGCCGAAAAGAATGGCGATGCCTTGACCGATGGCCGCGGCGGTTTGGGTGGCGCGGCTGTAATCCTGACGCGTGGCCAGCAGCGCGCGCAGAACGCGACCGCCGTCCATCGGAAAAGCCGGTATCAGATTGAAGACGACCAGAAAGAGGTTGACCGCCATGAGACGTTCCAGGAACGGCCCGGTCGACAGGGTCACGGAGGAAATCGGTACCAGTGTCGCCGTTAGTTTCAACCAGACGAATAAAGCGGCGGCGATGACCACATTGACGGCCGGTCCTGCCAGGGCGACCCATAGTTCCTGAAGCGGGTTGGTCGGAATACGTTCAAGGCGTGCCAGACCGCCGATCGGTAGCAGAATAATGTCGCGGGTTTTGATACCGTAGCGTCGGGCGCTCAGGGCATGACCATATTCATGCAGGACCACACAAAGGAAGATGGCGAGGATGAAGGCCACACCCGCTGCCGCCGCTGCCAAGCTCTGCTCCTGTCGCCAGTTGGCGTAGGCAACCCAACTGACGAGCAGAACAAACGTAAAATGCATATAGACGTCTATGCCCAGATAGCGTCCTAATTTGATCGACCATTTCATCTCTCGCATCCTTCTTACTATTGATCATCCGTAGGTGTTGCCACAAGTATTCTGCAGCATCGTCTCTTGGGCATGGCAGATCTAAACCGCTTCCTGCTGCGCCTCGACCTGGCGATGGAGCTCGGCAACCAATTCAGGGGCCAGATTCAGGCGTGCCGCCAACATGGCCAGATAGGACTTCTCGGCGGCGGTATCGACGTCGACGGCCAACAGGGATGCGATGTAGATTTCCGCCGCCAATTCAGGGCTGGTCGCACTGCTTACGATAGCGTCCATGTCGACCGGGCGCCCCATTTCCGCCACCAGCAGGGCCTGATCATCCGGCGCCAGACCAAGCGCTTCGATACGCTGGAAAATGGTCTGACTCTCCTGGGCATCCAGGCGTCCATCGGAACGGGCAGCGGCAATCATGGCGCGAACCAGCGTCAAACCCAAAGCGTCCTGGCCAGCCGTGTCGTTTCTGGCCGGCAGAAATGCCGATCCCTCCGGCGCCGGAGCGATGGAGGCCTGCGGCGGGGCGGTCGCCGCGCTGCCTGGTTGTGCGCTGCCGCCGGTGTAGCGCTGGTAGGCAGCATAGGCCAGTGCGCCAACCGCTGCCATGCCGCCCATTTGAAGCGTTTTCTTGCCCAATTTGCGGCCGGATTTGGTCGTTAATAGGTTGCTTGCCAAACCACCCGCCAATCCTCCGGCGAAACCGCCGGCGGCACCACTTCCCATCAGCTTTCCAAGAACTTGGTTTATATCGGACATCGTATCGACCTCCATCTAAATATGATGTTGTTGTCATTAATGCTGGAGCGCTGCCCATCAGTTGCAAGCAAGCTGCATCGTACCGACTGATTGTACGAAACAAGATGTTTCCAGAAAAGGCATCTTCCAGTTTTTAACGTTATTCACCATGCTCATTTTTTTGTGGCAACGATTTAAGTGAAAATCTAAGCCCGCCAAAGCATAGCGCAAGCTCTATAACCGATTGGTAATATTTCTCCCGGTACAGATATTGACATATGAGGCTTCGGTCTAATTGTAGTGAAGATAGGCATTTACGAGAATAAATTGCTTCTTAAATTACTTCTACAAATGGAACACAAAACGATAGGAGATAACTATGAGCGAGACTACCAAATACCTATTATCGGCAGCAATCGTACTTGCGGTCGTGGCCTACCCTGTGGCCAGGGTCGTCGGTTTTACGTCAGATATCGTAAGGATGCTGTAAATCATCTGTCATCGATTCGCACCCAATGAAAAGCTGAATTATGAATGTTGGGCGTTGTCGAATGACATTCTATTCGACCCGACCGGGCATAATCCAATAGTTGATTGGACTCTGTCCGGTTTTTTACATCATCAAGAGTCCGATGCCGTTTTTGCCGCGCTCAAGGATGAAGACCTTGTTCAGGCGGCTGAGACGTGGGCTATATTCGCACGGATGATACCCAAGCAGAAACGGCGCCTGATCGAAGCGCTACAGGATTGAGCCCCTGCCGTCGCCACGACAGGTAATTGGAAAACGATTGCGCTCATGGCGTCTTCCCACAGGCTGTTAGGCACTGGTCGAAACCTGTTTCTCTTCAAGCTGACGGGCCAGCTCACGGGTGGTGGTGAGCGGCGTATCGGTTGAGCGTGCAATCAGTTGGTAGGCCACGGGAATGATATACAACGTCAAGCCGGTCGCCACGACGACACCGAAAAGCACCACCACCCCAATCACCAAGCGCGTTTCCGCTCCCGCGCCACCGAATGCAATCAGCGGCAGGGCGCCCATGGCGGTGGTAATCGCCGTCATCAGGATGGGGCGCAGCCGTTTGGCGGCGGCTTCCATGATGGCTTCGTCAAAGGCTATTCCGGCATCACGCCGCTGGTTGATAAACTCGACGATTAAAATCCCATTTTTGGCGGCCAGCCCGATGAGCATTATCAGGCCGATCTGGCTGTAGATGTTTAAGGTCTGACCGGTCAGCTTGAGGCCCAGAAGCGCCCCAGCCACGGCCAGGGGCACGGTCAGCATGATCACCAGCGGGTGAACGAAGCTTTCAAATTGGGCCGCCAACACCAGATAGACAACCACCAAGGCCAGCAGGAAGACAAAGAGCAGCGAACCGCTCGATTCCATATACTCCAGGGATTGACCTTTGTAGTCGATGATCACCTCCGGCGGTAGTTCCGCGCGAACCAAGTCTTCGAGGTAGCTCAGGGCCTGGCCCAGGGAATAGCCTTCGGTGAGATTCGCCTCGATGGTAATGGCGCGGATGCGGTTGTAGCGGTTGCGGGCGGCCGAATCGGCGAATTCTTCGATAGTGACCAAATTGGACAGTGGGATCAGTTGACCACTGCGCTGCGAGCGGACATAGATGTTGGTGAGGTCGGTGGGACTGCGAAACATATTATCTTCACCCTCGACGATGACATCATATTGCTCACCGTCGTCGATGAAGGTGGTCACCTGGCGGGAGCCGAGTTTGCTTTCTAAAGACCGGCTGATATTTGCCACCGAAACACCCAGATCGCCCGCGCGGTCACGATTGATGACGACGTTGAGCTGGGGTTTGGTTTCTTTATAGTCGTGATCCAGACCGGTCAGCCCATCGTTTTGCGCGGCCTTGGTCAAAATCGTATCACGCCAACGAACCAGGTCGGCATAGTTCGAACCACCAATCACAAACTGAACCGGTTTACGGATACCGCCCCCAAGGCCCTGGCGCATGACGGGAAAGGCACGCACCCCGGTCAGATCGGCGATCTTGCCCTGGACGGCGCGCATCAGTTCCCAGGCCGACCGCCGACCCGTGTCCCAGTGGCTGAGGACCATGATGACGAAGCCCGTGTTGAAAACCTCGGTCTGGCCAAAGGCCCGGGGGGCCCTGACCAGCAGTCGCTGAAATTCGCCGCTGTGCACAAAGGGCATCAGGCGCGCTTCGATTTCGTCCATATGTTCCTGCATATACTCAAAGGAAGCGCCTTCCGGACCGTTGACGATGACAAAGAAGGCGCCGCGATCCTCCTTGGGGGCAAACTCGGAGGGCACATGGCGATAAAGATATACGTTGGCGCCCAAAATGACGACCAGCGCGCCAGCGATCCAGATCGGATGCTTCAGCACCCCCTTTAGGGATGCGAGGTAGATTTGCTGAAGCCAATCGAATAACTTTTCAGTGGCGCGGTTTAATCGACCCCGACGGATCCCCGAGCGCAGAAGTTTGGAGGCCAGCATCGGCGACATGGAGAGCGCCACCAGGCTGGAAAATGCCACGGCAACCGCCATGGTCAAAGCGAATTCACGAAACAGCCGCCCCACATCACCTTCCAGGAAGGCGATTGGTACGAACACCGCGATCAGGGCCAGGGTCGTGGCGATGACGGCAAAACCGACCTCGCGGACGCCGCGATAAGCGGCCACCAAAGCGGTTTCGCCCATCTCGATGCGGCGATAGATATTCTCCAGCACGACGATGGCGTCGTCGACCACCAGACCGATGGCCAGCACCAGGGCCAACAATGTCAGCAGATTGATGGAAAAACCAAATACCCAGAGTAAAATAAAGGTGGCGATCAATGACACCGGAACGGTAACGGAAGGTACGATGGTGGCGCGGATGCTTCCCAGAAAGAGGTAAATCACCAACGTTACCAGGCCAATCGCGATGAACAGGGTTTGGTAGACTTCATTGATGGCGCTTTGGATGAAAACCGAGGTGTCATAGCTTTGAATCAACCGCATGCCTTCCGGCAGGCTAACGTTGATAATGCGTGCC
>JASJED010000281.1 GCA_030065585.1 Desulfobacterales bacterium
TCGCCGGCCTCATCGCGCACGTGGAGATGGACCATGGCGGCACCGGCCCGGTGGCAGGCGACCACCTCCTCCGCGACTTCCGCGGAAGTCATCGGGTTGATGCTGGGAGGCGCGATGTCCGCCCCCACCGGCGCCACGGCGACAATGATCTTTTCTTGCATCACAGCACTTCTTCCATCCAGGCGGCATACTTCCGGATGCCCGTTTCCACGTCATACTGGGGTTCGTATCCCAGCTCGCTCTGAGCCCGGGAGATGTCCAGCGCTTCGCAGCGTTGCATCAGCATGCCCGGGCCCATCTCCACGTTCACATTGTAGCGCGAATACTGTTGAGCCAGTTCGGCCACCCGGCCGACGGAGGTGGCCACCCCCGTGGCAATATTGTAGACCCTGTGGGGTGGGTTGTCGGCGGTATACAGCCGGGCCGTGCCGCGGGCGGCATCTTCGATATAGACAAAATCCAGTTTCTGGTCGGCACCCTTGTCCATCTGTAAACCGTCGAGCCCTTCCAGGGCACCGAAGGCCAGGCGGTAGAGCCGGATAAAGCGTGAGGGCCGTTTGCCCGGTCCGTAACAGAAGTAAACCCGGCCGATGCGAAAATCGAAGCCGAAGGTGCCGGCGTATTGCCGGCCCAGAAACTCGCAGGAAGCCTTGGTGGCGCCGTAGAGATCGGACGGATTCACGGGGTAGGTCGCTTCGACCGCATAGCCCGAGGCCGCCCCGTACACCGCACCGGTGCTGGTGTAAACCACCTTGGGGATCTCAAACTGACGCGCGATTTCAAGAATATTTTGGGTCCCGCCGATGTTGAGTTGTACATTGCCATAGGGGTTTTCCAGCACCAGCTCACCCATGATGCCCACGGTATGGATGATCCCGTCGATGCGGTCGCGGTGACGGCGGAAGATATCCGTAAGTTGGGCAAAATCCATGACGCTGCCCTGGACGAAGGTGACCTTGTCGGCCATATCCCGCAGGCAGTCGGGCACCACCGGATGGGTGTCCAGAAGAATAACATCTTCCCCCTCCCCCACCAGATATCGGGCCGCCCAAGACCCGATGTGACCATGCCCCCCTGTAATCAAGACCCCCATCGCTATATCCTCCTATGCATGTGTTGCTGCAAAGTCTTACGCCCTTGAGCAAACCTAACGAACCGACCCAGGAGATTTGGATTATTATTTAAGCTGAAAAACCTGAGAAGTCGATTAGCTTTGCGTAACCGCATCATAGCGAGTCTAATCCTCACCGAAATCGGATGAACTCGCCCCTAAGGGTTCGTAATAAGTGAAAAAGTATCCAGAACGGGTCCAGAAGGTCTGGATTGGATTCGAGGACAAGGCGGCGCGCCATGAAAAAGCGGAGCATACACGCGAGTATGTGAGCATTTTTCATGGCGCGCCAACACCGCCATCGGATTCAAGACGGGCCTTCTGGACCCGTTCTAGATGCCTTTGGATTTCATCCACTCCGCCGTATTGAAAAAGCTGGTCACATAGCGGCCCGGCGGCACCAGCTCATCGAAAAAAGCCAAATCCTCAGAAGACAATTTTACTTTGAGGCTGGGCAGCAGATCGTTGAGCTGGTCGACGTTGCGCGGGCCGATGATCGTTCCCGTGATCCCGGGCTGGTGGAGCACCCAGGCCACGGCGAGCTGACTTGCCGGGCACGCCATGGCCTTGGCCCGCTCCACGATTTGCTGCCCCACGGCGATACCCGCCGGTGTGACCCGCTCGCGGAAGACGCGGCGCAGACTTGCCCGGCTGCCTTCCGGCAATTGCTCGGCATCCTGGTATTTGCCCGCCAAAACCCCCTGAGCCAGGGGCGACCAGGAAATGATGCCCAGATCGTAATGCCGGCACATGGGCACGATTTCGTTTTCGATCCGCCGATCGAGCAGATTGTACGGCGGCTGTTCACAGACGAATTTGGGATAACCGTGGCGCTCCGCCAGGTGCAGCCCCTCCACCGTCCGCCAGGCCGGATGGGTCGAACAGGCAATATAGCGGATCTTGCCCTGCTGCCGGAGGTCGGCCAGGGCTTCGAGGGATTCCTCCTGAGGCACATTGAAATCGGTGCGGTGCAGGAAGTAGATGTCGATGTAGTCCGTGCGCAGCCGCTTCAGGCTTTTCTCGCACCCCTCGATGATGTGGTGCCGCGTGTTGCCCTGGTCGTTGGGCCCCTGGCCGGTGCGGTTGTAGACTTTGCTGGTTAGGATCACGTGGTGGCGTCGTCCATTGCGTTTGAGGGCCTCGCCCAGAATCCGTTCGGCCTCACCTTGGTTGTAGATATCCGCGCAGTCGATCAGGTTGATGCCGGCCCCCACGGCGGCATCCACGATGGCGTAAGCTTCCTCCTCTTCCGTGGGATTGCCGAAATTCATCGTCCCCAGCACCAGCGGTGAAACCTGCAGGCCGGAACGGCCCAGACGTCGATATTGCATGTCTTGCGATCTCCTTTGTCTTGTCTTGTTCTTATCGGGTCCTGCGCACCAAGTCCTTGGAACAACCCGTTATGGATTCGCCCGGATGATTCAGCACGCCCATCCTTAATTTAAGTAGAGACCATCTTGCCGCTGCCGCAGCGACCAAAGGGTGCTGTTTTCCGGGGGTTCCAGCATATCGATCCGCAGGATGTCGCCGGCGGTCACAGCGACCCGCAACCGATGGCCGATGGCCCTATAATAGGAAACCGGATGGCGACCCCTGGCCGGCTGGGCGGGCGTTATGCGCGCATCGCGTTGGTGCCGGCCTGCTGCGCCGAGGCCGGTCAATCGCTCGCCGGCCGCCAGGTCGCGGACCGCCACGGCCGTCAAGTCATGTCGCAGGTTTTCATTTTCACAGGTCATGGCACGATCCGGCCTCGCAAGCAGGTATGGCAGGAAAGGCTAGGTTTATTTCGATGACATGTTTCATTCAGTGATGTCAATCATCATTATTTTGAGGTTAATCTCCTATTATCATCGTGCATCTGTTTGCACTTGCATCGGGTCAAAATTTTTATCTAACTGATTTATTTATGATTATTAGTTATCTTTTTTGTCTTGACATCCTTCGCTGATTTCCCTAATGTATTTTGAATTCAAAATACATTATGCAATCATCAACCTTCGCGTCAACTTTTTACAGTTTGCGAACGTCCTCACAGGAAGACAGGCCCATCATGCGCAACCTGGGAGCGGAGCACGCCAACCTCGATCAAAAGGTTCATCAGATTCTGAAGAACATGATCATCGACCGCCAGCTGCTGCCCGGACAAAAAATCCCCCAGGAGAAAATCGCCCGGGAACTCGGTGTCAGCCGAACCCCCCTGATCGCGGCCCTGAAATATCTCGAACAGGAAAAACTGGTGGAATCCAAACCGCGCCGGGGATTCTACGTACGCCTGTTCAGCAAGGCCGAGATGGTCAACATTTTCGAACTGCGCGAGGTGCTTGAAGGTCTGACGGCCCGCCGTGCGGCCCAGAAAGTCAGCGACGCCGAAATCGAACGACTGAGGCAGTTCTTCGCTCAATTCGATCTGGAGCACCCCATCAGGGACTACAAAGCCTATTCGCGCGAAGACCGGCGTTTTCACACCTACGTTACGCAGATCGGCGCCAAGGAGTTTTTAAAAAGCATCCTGGAGACGACCAACATTATCAGTTTCAGCTATCAGCTGGTCAGTTCGGAGGGTCTCGTGCGATCACCCGACGAGACCATCCACGAGCACCTGGCGGTGATCGAGGCCATCGCAGGACGCGACCCGGAGGCCGCTGAATCACTGATGCGCCGCCATTTCAAGAAGACGATCGCAGCGCTCACCAGGGAACTCCGTGCCGGGAAAGCCGCCTGAGGCAGGCGGTCGGGTGCGTCCGGCCCGGCCGGCGGAAAGGGAGATCGACAGGCTAAATCACGCCGCAGCGCAACCGCCATTGGGAGAAAAGGTGGCACGCTGCACGGCGTCAGGTGTAACGGGGCGAGATCAACATCATCAACTACTCAAGGAGGAGGAATCCGCAATGAAAAAACTTCTGCTCATCAGTGTGGTGATCCTGCTGGCGGTTACCGTGGTTACCGGCGTATACGCCGCCAAGGGTTTTCCCAAACGCAACATCACCGCCGTGGTTGTCTGGGGCGCCGGCGGCGGAACGGATACCTGCAACCGCATCATCCACGCCGAAATGGCCAAGGTCCTGGGCGTCAACGTCAACGTGATCAACAAAACGGGCGGCGTGGCCGGATCGGTGGGCATGAACTATGCCTTCAGCCGGCCCCATGACGGCTACACCCTTTGCGGTCTGTCCGAGTCCAATGTGACCGCCGGCGTTCAGGGCGGCTGGGACAAAAAGTTCAATGTCTGGGACACCTTCATCGTGGGCGGCTCGCCGGACATCATTTCGGTGACACCCGATACGCCTTACAAAACCCTCAAGGATCTGATCGAGGCCGCCAAGACCGACCCCAAAGGCATCAAAGCCGCCGCCAGCGGCGCCGGTTCGATCCATCACCTGAACCTGCTGGCAGTGGAGAAGGGCTCCGGGGCCAAATTCAATTTTATTCCCTACAAGGGTTCGGCCCCCAGCCAGAACGCCGCCATGACCGGTGAGGTCCAGGTGGTCGTCACCTCCCTGGCCGAACAGCAGCAGTTGCTGCGCGGCGGCAAACTGCGCGCCCTGGGCATGCTGATTCCGGATGCCTTCACGGTCGAAGGTCTGGGTGAAATTCCCAGCGCGTTCGACGCCTACCCGGGCCTCTCGGAATACCTGCCCATTTCCCAGGCCATCGGTTTTGCGGTGCCGGCCGACGCCCCGGAAGACGCCAAGGCGGTATTGAGGGACGCCTTCGCCAAGGCCATGGCCACCGATAAGGTCAAAACCTGGGCCAAGGAAAATTACTACCTGCTCTCGGGTAAATCAGGCGCGGAGGCCAACGCCGTCTTTTCGGCCCTGGAATCCAACTTTGCCTGGACGCTGTGGGAACTGGGCGCGGCCACGGTCGATCCCGCCAAACTCGGCATCCCCAAGCCATAACCCGGCACTGCTCAGCGGGGCCGGCGCAACTCGGCCCCGCTCAACAGACGACCACAGCGATGGCCCAGTATTAGTAAGGATTCTCCACCATGATGGACACGGACAAGCTCCGCCGGGCGGATCTATTCTCGGGCGGTATCATCGTACTCTTCGGTCTCTGGGTGATCCACCAGGCGCTGAAAATGCCCATGAAAGACTCCTGGGGCGGCGTGCAGAATGTGTGGTACGTCTCACCGGCCCTGTTTCCGTTGTTTGTGGGCGCCATGATCACCTTGCTGGGCCTGCTGCTCATGCGCACGGCCTTCAAAACCGTCGGCCGTGCCGGGCTACAAACCACTTTGCACTGGCTGGGCAGCCGGGATCTGGGGCAATTCCTCAAGACCCCGTCCAGCCTGCGTTTCTACGCCATGGTCGTGTTGCTTTTTAGCTACGTTTTCCTGGCAATCCCGCGCATCGATTTCTTCGCCGCCAGTGTGTTTTTTCTGCTGCCCTTCATCAGCATGTTCTACTTCGACGACGACCGCCTGCTTAAAAAGCTGTTCGGCTTCTATCTGGCGGCCGCAATCGGGCTGCTTCTCTTTTTCGCTTTGGGCATCGCCCCTGCCCTGGAAGGCACCCTGCCCTACGCCGGCGACTGGCTGACCCTCGCCCTGATCGTCGCCTACGGCCTGTTTGCCTGGCGGGCCATCCGCGGCATCCCGCGGCTGCGCGGGAAATTTCGGACCAGCCTGGCGCTGGCCGTGGCGGCCCCCTTCACGGTCGGGCCGATATTCAAATACCTTTTGCTGGTCCCCATGCCGACCGAGGGATTGATCGTGGCGGTCATGGATGCCCTTTTCTACTGGGATTTCTAACCGGCCGCTCATACAGCGCCAACCCCGCCCAGGCAGGAGCACCTGGTTTCATGATGATCTTAGAGCGTATCGGTGATTTTTTCGGAATTGCCTTCACGGTCGCTTCCGATCCGATCAATCTCGCCATTCTGTTCGGCTCCGTCCTGCTGGGTATCATGTTCGGCGCCATGCCGGGTTTGACCTCCACCCTGGGGGTCGCCCTGCTGACCGCCCTGACCTACGGCATG
>JASJED010000051.1 GCA_030065585.1 Desulfobacterales bacterium
CTGGTTAAGCACCACCGGGCCACCGATCGTGTCCGTGTAATCCACGCCCTCGGCCGTGTCCGTGCCCGCCTCGTCAAAACCGTAGGTCACCGTGACATCGCCGGTCAAATCCGCATCGATGTCGCCCACCAGCTCCACCGTGTAGATCACGCCCGTGTCGCCTTCGGTTACCGTCTGGTCCGCCGTTGAAATCTCAACCGTCGCCGTGTCACCGTCGTCCGTGATCGTCGTTATGGCCTGGACATCCGTGCCAAGCCCAACACCAAATGAAGCGCTCGCACCGGTCAGATCCAGCGTAAAATCTTCGCTTGGCTCCACAATCCCGTCATCGTCAATGTCCAAAACGATGTTATGCGTCCGCGACGCCTGGTTAAGCACCACCGGGCCACCGATCGTGTCCGTGTAATCCACGCCCTCGGCCGTGTCCGTGCCCGCCTCGTCAAAACCGTAGGTCACCGTGACATCACCAGTCAGAGCAGGATCGATGTCGCCCACCAGTTCCACCGTGTAGGTCACGCCCGTGTCGCCTTCGGTTACCGTCTGGTCCGCCGTTGAGATCTGTACCGTCGCCGTATCGTTGTTCACGATCGTGGCCACGGCAGGCGTTCCAGATGACGTACCAACGCTTACACCGGTAATCGCAATACCAAAAAATTCATTGGCTTCAACGCGCACGTCGTCATCTAAAACGATTGGCAAATCGTAAGTCTGGCCGTCTATGACCCCGCCCGTAATGGTCAACGTGCCCGTTAGGCCGGCGGCTAATGAAACATTCGTGCCGGGCAAAAAGTCATCATCTTCGATGGTGGGACCACCGTTAATTTCGAAATCAACAGTAATCGTCGGGGTTGAATCACTGCCGCCGGTAACCAGCACCTGGAAAGTCGCCGTGCCCCCCTCATCGATATTATTAGGGGGAGCCGTGGGAACGAGATCGAAGTCGGCGCTTAAAACCAGCGCGGGTGTCAGGAGTAACGTCGCGACCACTAGGAGCATGAGCTTGGAGCTGAGGAGATGTCGGAGTCGAGAGTCGGGTAGCATTTTTTCCTCCTGCAGTCTGCGGACTTTATTTTTCCCCGCAGACGGCCTTGCCTTCTATGGTGGCGATCACGATAGGGCGATCGCCGGATTTTGCATCGTTTGCGTGTTTTCCATCTAAAAGACCGGGATCGGCCCCCGGTCAGCGGCCCAGGCCACTAAAGCAGCCGCTTGCGATAACCCATTTCGATAAAAGCCCGGCCGCCGCGTGTATCGGTGAGGCCGTAGACTTGGTATTCGCGTTTCTGTTCGCCGCCGGTCATGATCAGCGACGACCCACCGGCCACACCACGGTCGACCACGGCGAACTGGACGTCACCATTAAAATCGGAAACGGCGGCATTGTCGTCGCCATCACCGCTGAAATCCCAATTGGTCTGGTTGGCCATATCCCCGGGACTGATGTCGGTGTGAAAGGTCATCCAACCGGGGTAATTGGGGTTGACGCTCGGATTGGCGACCCGCAGGTCGTCGTCGTCGGCGGCCTCGATTTTCATGGCCCCCTCGACAGCCCCGCCTTCGGCCTCGTAGACGCTGATATTGCGGGCGATCTCATTACCGGCGATGGTCACCTCCATGTTGGCGACGCGGGTGGCGGCTATGCCGGTCAGGGTCAGCAATACCAGAATCATCAGGGTCGTGAAGATGACGAAGGATCCCTCTTCGTTGCGCAGGGCCCCACAAACCGTCTGCATTCCCTTGTTGCGTTTGATACCGTCGTTGGCGTGTCTGTCTTTTTGCATCACGATTCACTCTCTCGGTGTTTACGGAAGACTCAGGTTGCGGCAGCGTACCCGCGTCGTGTAGGTGCGCTCCAGGGTTCCATCGCGACCGGCCGGGGCTTCGGCCGTCAGGCTGATGCCCACGCTGCGGATATCCGTCAGGGTACTCGTGGTGTTCCCGTCGGCGTCGAAATAGGTGAATTGCAAGTTGGTAATATTGTCGGCCAGCGTCTGGGTTGTCTCGCTGGTGGTCGAGCCTTCATAGAGCCGAATGCGGAGACTGTCGGTTGCCGGGTCACGGAAATAGGAGACCCGTTCGAAATTATCGTCGTCGATGGTGCCGTTGGCCTCGACATCACCGGCACCGGTATCGATCCGGTCCGAGGTTACACGGATGTAGGCCGATTCGGCGCGTTCGAAACCGGCATCAGCCGAGTTAAGGGGGTCCAAGCCCGCCAGCTTGATGTCGCGGGTCATGAAAACCATGGCCATGCGAATGTCCTGCTGCGTGTCGGCGGCCACATCCTGTGTGGTATAAGAGCGTTTGAGCGAAGCCATGGTGGTGACCACGGCCCCCAGCAGAATCATGGACATGCCCAGGACGATTAGCAGTTCGATCAGCGTGAAGCCGTCGGATTCGCCGCAGCGCGGAATGGAAGCCGGCCGCCTGAAATCGATGCGATGAGATTTGCCTTCCATTTTATACCCCGTTCCCCTGGGTGATGGTTGTGAGGGTTATCTGCCGGTTGCCGGCCCATTGCCGGTTCCACGAAACCGTGACAGATACTTCGCGGGCCAGCGTGCTGATGGGCGCCGCTGGCGCGGTAACGACCGTGGTTAGCTGGTAAAGCCCGTTGGCATCGGTATTGCCCTGCTCGTCCAACTGCTGGGCCACGACCAGCGGGTGGGTGGGATCATCCAGATCGCTCACGTCACCAACGTTCTTAATCTGCTCCAGGTGACTGTGGGCCAGCATGGTGGCCAATGTCAGCACGTTACCGTTGGTGGTGTTGCGGGTGGTGGCCACCTGCATCCGGGCCACGGCCAGAATACCGACCGCCAGAATCGCCATACTGATCAGGACATCGATAATTGTGACGCCCTGCTCTTCGTTTAACTTGCGTGCCAGTGAAAATTGGGTTCGCATATCAATCTTCTCCATTAACGACAACGCGCGTTACTGCCTTCGAATACGCCCGGCAATATTAATGGTGACCGTCTGTTGCTCATTGTTGGCATTGCGGAGGATGGCACTGCCAAAAGTCCCGTCGGGTATCCCCCGCGAATTGAAATGCATCCGATCGTCCGTAAAGGTTGTCGGCATGATGACACTGACACCGCTCGGGAAGTCGACCGCCCGGAGCCTCAGTTCATCACCGTCCTGGACCCAGTTCTCGTTGAAATCCTCAAAAACCGTGTACCCGCCGCCATCGGCGTTGAAAACCAGGGCGACATTGCCGTTTTCTCTGATGGCGCGTGAACGGGCAAATTCAAAGTCGCCCACCAGGTTGCTGGTGGCGCCACGCAGATTCGCCCTGTCCTTGTGGGTCATATAGTTCGGCACCGCGATCGCCGCGAGGATTCCAGCGATGGCGATGATGATCAGCAGTTCCATAACCGTAAAGCCGTTGTTTCGCGTCATGGTCTCCTCCTGGCGGGAGTTTGAGCAATTTATGTGCCATGGCTCTCTCAGCGACACCAGCGCCATTTTCAGCCACCGGGTTGGGATTCTTAATCTATTGTTTTTCATGCGATTACCGTCAAAAGCGCTCCAAAGGGGCTTTGAATGCAACCAAAAAAACACGGGGATCAGACCGTAAACCCATTCGGACCCCTCAATTGCCGACATGCAACTTTTTTTATCCCTGCATTAACAAATTTAATGGTTTCAAATCCACCCGGTTTTAAATACGAAAATGCAGCCGCTGAAGCAAGGAACGCAGATGCTCCGGGCTGCCGATCGATACGTATAAGGTCCCTAAATGGCTTGGGTTTCCAACAGACCGCATCGCGGGTTCCCATGTCAGGATACCAAAACCGGTGCCCGCGTCGGAGTCGATGACGGTAGGTTCACAGGAGGAAGTGGCTTCAGGAACAAGCCATACAGAGATAGAGGGAAATGTTGCTCATCAACCTAAACCGACCCGATCGCATGGTGCCTCGGCACGGTTGAGGAAACCGGGCAGGGCTGGACCTCATCGAAAATGCTCGACTGCATTGACAAACACACGGATCCCGGGGGTCATTTCCGCCGGCAGCGGGGATACCCCCTGCCGCCGACGGTTTTCCGCCAAGCGCGTCCAATCAGGGTGATTGGTCCAATGATTGAACGCCTCCGGATGGGGCATCAACCCGAAAATTCGTCCGGTTGGATCGCATACGCCGGCGATGTCCATCAGCGAGCCGTTGGGGTTGAGCGGAAAACGGCCTTCGGCCGCATTACCTTGGGCATCGGCGTAGCGCAAGACCACCTGCCGATTTTGAACCAGTCGATCGATGACATCGGTCTCGGCGTAAAACTTGCCTTCGCCGTGCCGGATGGGCAGATCCATGGTTTCCATGCCGCGCGTGAATACGCAGGGGGAATCCGGGTCGATCGTCAGGTGTACCCAGTCATCACGAAAATTACCGCAGTCATTGAAGGTCAGCGCGATCGAACGGGTCTGGTAATCGGCAGCAAAGCCCGGCAGCAGCCCAAGGTTGACCAGGGTCTGGAACCCATTGCAGATGCCGATGACCAATCCCTTGCGCTCGACGAAGGCGAGCAACTGCTTGCCGACGTTCGTGCGCATGCGCACGGCTTGCAGCACGCCGGCACCATGGTCATCGCCCCAGCTGAAACCGCCGCCGAAGGCCATGATCTGATATTGGTCCAGACGAAGCTCGCCCGCTATCAGGGTGTTGATGTGAACCCGGTCGGCCTGGGCCCCGGCCAGTTCCAGCGCGTAGGCCGTCTCCAGGTCGCAATTCAGGCCAAAACCGGTCAATACCAATGCGCGAACCGTGGCAGTCATATCAATTCTCCGTGTGGTTTTTCCCAAGTCGCTATCAGGGTGTCGATTTCCACATCCAGCAGCTCAGCGCCGTCTTGAGCGTTGACGGTCAGCCGCGGTGTCGAGGTCACCTGACCGACACAGGCGCAGGGCAGGCCTTCGAAAAGGGCTTCAAACGAATCCCGCCGGGCGGGATCGACGGTCACCAGAAAACGTCCGGCCGATTCCGAAAACATGAGCGCACTGTCGTTCAGGTCGGTTTCACCCGGCACATTGGACAGGTCGAGGGCCAGACCCAGGCGGCCGCCCATGGCCACCAGGGCGGCGTGCACGCCCAGGCCACCGCGATAGATCCCGCGCACCGAGGCGGTCAGGGACTGGCCGATGGCCTTTTGCAGGGCCTGATAGACGGGATAGAAATCTTGGGCATGAACCTGGGGGACATTGAGACCGGTATAGCCCAGGTGCTCGTAATATTCCGAGCCGCCCAACTCATTGCGGGTCGTACCGATCAGGTAGACCAGGTCACCGGCCTGCTTGGCCTCCATGGTCATACAGCGGCTGACGTCGGGCACCCGGGAAATGGCGCTGAACTGCATCGTTTCCGGGGCGGAGACTTTATGGGTAATCCCGTAGCGCCCGGGCAGATTGCCGTCCACATACATACTGTCCTTCCCGGAAAGCAGGGGAATTTCATAGGCCAGGCAGATGTCCTTGAGCGCCCGGCAGGAGCGCACCAGCTGGGCGGCCTTGAAGCGTCCGTCCGGATTCCTGACCGCATCGTATTGAATGTTGGGCCAGCAGAAATTGTCAACCCCGCCCACATGCGCCAGATCTCCGCCCACCGCGATGACCCGCCGCAGGGCCTCGTCGATGGTGCAGGCCGTCATGTGATAGGCATCGATGGCGGAATAGGTCGGCAGGAGCGACTGGGCAAACGCCAACCCTGTCGTGCTGGTGAGAACCGGCCGGATCACCCCCGCGTCGCTGGGAATATTGCGGTCCACCCCCACCAGGGGCTTGATGACGCTGCCCCCCTGGACTTCATGATCGTACTGCCGGGGCACCCACTCACGCGAGCAGAGGTTGGGGCGCGCCAGCATATCGAGCAGCAATGCGCCGCAATCGCTCGGCACACCGATGGCGGGTTCACACAGGCCGCGCTCCTCGGGAGAACGCCAGACCGCATCGAACTCCCATTGCGGAAAACCGGATTTCAACAGGTCCAAATCGACATAGGCGCAGTTGCGCCCCTCGTAGGCCACATGCAGTTTGCCCGTGTCCGTGTAGCGGCCGATCACCGTGCTTTCGACTGAATGCTTGCGCGAAAGGGTCATGAAACGCTCCAGGTGCTCGGGCCGCGCCGCCACGGTCATCCGCTCCTGGGATTCCGAAATCCAGATTTCCCACTGGTCCAGACCGGCGTACTTTAAGGGCACCTTTTCCAGGGCCACCTCACAGCCGTTGGAGAAAAGGGCCGACTCCCCGATGGAGGAGGACAAGCCGCCCCCGCCGTTGTCCGTGATGAACTGCACGAGGCCCTCGTCACGGGCTTCCAGCAGAAAGTCATGCATTTTCTTCTGCGTGTAGGGGTCCCCGATCTGGACATGCCCGGCGGGCGTGTTTTCCGAAAAAATCAGGGATGCCGCCGTCACCCCGTGGATACCATCCTTGCCCACTCGGCCCCCGCACATAATGATCAGATCGTCGGGCGAGGTGGTTTTGTTTTCGGCGGCGTCACCGTTCACCTTCGCCGGCATCAGGCCCACGGCCGTCACGAAGACCAGACACTTGCCCAGATATTTCGGATTGTAGACAATCTGACCGAAGGTCGTGGGAATCCCGCTCTTGTTGCCGCCGTCGCGCACCCCTTCGATCACGCCGTCCAACAGACGCCGGGGGTGCAGGTGGGGCTTGAGATCGCCGTCGTAGTCCCGCGGACCGACGCAGTAGCCGTATCCGCCCATCAGCAGCCGCGCCCCCCGGCCCGTACCCATGGGGTCGCGATAGACCCCGACGATCCCCGTGATGGCGCCGCCGTAGGCTTCCATGTTGGACGGCGAGTTGTGGGTTTCACCCGTAATGACATAATAATGGTCGTCGTCGAAGCGCCCCACGCCGGCATTGTCCCACAACACCGAGATGACCCAGTCCTTCTGCGCCTGGAGTTTCAACGTGGGCTCTTTGATACAGGTTTGGAATAAATTGTCGATGGTCTCCTGATGCCCGCGGCAGGGTTCGCTGTAGCGGAAAAGCCCCTGAAAGGTATTGTGGTTGCAGTGGTCGCTGCGGGCCTGGGAGATGTATTCCAGTTCCAGATCGGTGGGATCGGATAGATCGACAGCGGCACGTTGGCGCTGGACCTCGGCATCCAGGAAGTAATGGCGGATGGTGGGGATATCGTTGGGGTTGAGCGCCAGGCTGCGCTGGTCGCTGATCTCCCGGAGGGTGGCGTCACTGTCGATCGGTATGGTGGTCACCGTCGGCGCGTGGTCCAGCCGGACTTTGGGGATGATCATGCCGATCCCCGTTTGCGGGTCCCAGTCGGCGGCCGACGTCACCCGCCATTGCTGAATAATATCGTTGGCCAAGAGTTCTCCGGCAATTTTGTCGGCCGCCGCGGCGTCGAGGCCCGAACCGACCAGACAGAAACGTTTGGAGGTGTAGATCCCTTCTTCCGCACCGAGCTTGATGCCCAACATATCCTCGATGGCTTCAACCGCCGTGCTGCCCGCGTTGTCGCGCACCCCTGGCCGATAGCCAATCCAGATCATCCAGTCGAATGACAGGGGCAGCGGGGTATAGGACGACACCTGGGTCACCGGATTGGTGAAAATGTCATCCTGAATGGTTTTCAGTTGCGCCGCGGTCAGATCGGCATCGATGGTGAGCACGGCGATCGTGCGAACCGACTCCACGGCGATACCGAAATAATCCATGGCCTTGCGCTTTAGGGCCTCGCCCTCGGCGTCGATCAACTCGGGTTTGAGCGTGATTTCCAGGCGATGCGGCATGGGTGGCCTTTCCCTTCCCCTAGATAAGGGTTTCGTAAAAGGTTCGATCCGCCCGAGGCGGATTAATATCGGCGTTTCGCGCAGCCCTCGTCACTACGGCCCACGGTTGTACTCCTCGTTCCGCGGAGCTCGCAAGGCGGTGCATCGCGATCCGTTTGCGCCACCGTCAGTCAAGTTACTATTTAAGAGATCCTCACGGGTTCACGATATCGTTGAAGATCACGAAGATCATCAGGGAAATCAGCAGGAATATGCCAAACTGCTGCGCAATCTCGCGTACTTTAATGCTGACCGGTCGTCGGCTGATCATTTCGATGGTGAAAAACATCAGATGCCCGCCATCCAGAACCGGAATCGGAAGGAAATTCAGAATGGCCAGATTGATCGATATCACGGCGGTAAATACCATCAGGGCCGTCAGCCCCTCGCGGGCCTGGGCCCCAGCCATTTTGGCGATCTTGATCGGACCGCCCAGGGTCGTGGCCGGCAATTTGCCCTGAATGAGTTTGACGACGCTCAGAACGGTTAACTCAACGATTTCCCAGGTCCTGCTGACGCTCAAGGTCAAGGACTCGGCAAGGGTGAGTTCGCGCGGTAGCCAGTCCCCCAGCGGTCGTACCCCGATGAGATAGCGCTCGATGTCTTCCCCGAACAGGTTCTGGGTCGTCTTGAGTTCGGGGGTGATGTCGACGGTCATCCGGGCGCCGTCGCGTTCCAGACCGATTTCGAAGCTCTGGCCCTGGCTGGCTTTGATCATCGCGGACATTTCTTCCCAGGTGGAAACATCGGCACCGCCGATGGAGACGATCAGATCCTGGGGCTTGAGACCGGCCTGTTCGGCGGGCGAGGCTCCGTCGACCTCGCCGATCACCGGACGCAGGACCGATATACCGGAGGTCGCGAATACCAGAAAAAAAATCAGCACAGCCAAAACCAGGTTGAACAGGGGGCCGGCGGCAACGATCGCAAACCGCTGGTAGACATTTTTATGGGTAAACGAGATGGGAATCAGGGCGGGATCGATTTCCGTATCCGGCTCTTCGCCAACCATTTTGACGTAGCCGCCGAGAGGAATCAGCGACAAACGGTAATCCGTGCGGCCGACGGTGCGGCCGATCAGACGCGGCCCGAAGCCCAGGGAGAATTTTTCGACACCGACACCGAAAAAGCGGGCCACCAGAAAGTGCCCGAGTTCATGGAAGAAAATGAGGACACCCAGTACAACGATGAATGCAAAGATATTGCCGCTCATGGATATGTCGGGACTGCCTTAAGGTATGCGGGCCCGATGCCAAATCGGTGGATAGCCCGGGTTTCAATTTGCCGGGGATCATAAGGGAATTGAGGCCAAACTGCAAGCCTTCTTGAGACGGAATAATCGCCGCCCGCGACCACCGTCCCGCTGGTTCGTGCCCATCCATTTTTATCAATGAAATCTAAAATGTGTCCGATTCAGAAATGTGGATTTTTGGTTCTGCTCAAGGCCGCACAAGGGTTTGCGGTGAGGCGTACTTACGTACGCCGCAGCCGCTAAACCCGCGGAGAACGCCGAGCAGGGCCAAAAAGACCATTTCTGGACGGACACTGGCTAAATGGATCGCCGGGCAACCAGGGCGGCAGCGGTCTCCCGGGCCCAGCGGTCGCTGGCACGGATGTCCGCGATCGTGGGTCCTGAGATCCGATCATGGCGCTTGAGGGTGTCGGCAATCACGGCGGCAATCCCGGGGAAATCAAGGCGTCCTTCCAGAAAGGCATAAACCACGGTTTCATTGGCCGCGTTGAGCACCGCCGGCAGGGTGCCCCCAGCGGCACAGGCCTCCAGGGCCAGCCGCAGACAGGGGAAACGCTCCTGGTCGGGAGCTTCGAAGGTCAAACGGGCGAGGTCGGTAAAAACAGGCAGCGGCAGGTCCAGCGGCAGTCTCTCGGGGTACGACAGGGCATAGGCGATCGGTCCCTGCATGTCGGGCATGCCCAGTTGCGCGATGATGGCGCCGTCCACGAAAGCCACCATGGAATGAACGATGCTCTGGGGGTGAACCACGACCTCGATATCCTCCGGGGCCAGATCAAAGAGGAAGCGGGCCTCGATAAATTCGAGCCCCTTGTTCATCAGGGTGGCCGAGTCGATCGTGATCTTGGGCCCCATATCCCAGTTGGGGTGGGCCAGGGCATCATTAGGCGTGATGGCCGGAAACTCGCTTGCGGGCTTGGATCGAAACGGCCCCCCCGAAGCGGTCAGATAGATGCGCCGGACTTCTTTGCGGGGATGCGCCCCGATGGACTGAAAAATGGCGCTGTGCTCGCTGTCCACCGGCAGGATCGCGCTTCCCGAGGCCGCCGCACGCGCCATCACGATCTCACCGGCCATCACCAGGGTTTCCTTGTTGGCCAAGGCGATGTCCTTGCCGGCTTCGATTGCGGCCAGGGTCGGCATCAGGCCGGCGGCGCCCACGATGCCGGTGACCACGGTCTCAACGTCGGGATGCCGGGCGGCGGCCTCAAAGCCTTCCTGGCCCCACAGCAGTTCGGTGGGGGTGTCGCGGCCCAGGCGCGACCACAGCGCATCCCGGACGGCGGCATCCATTACGACGGCCACCTCGGGGCTAAACTGCGCGATCTGGCGGCCCAGTAAATCGATGTTGCGTCCCGCCGTGAGCGCTTTAATTTTGAACCGTTCCGGGAAACGTTTCACGACCTTGAGGGTGCTGCGACCGATGGAGCCGGTCGAACCCAGCACGGCCAGCGCTTTCGCAGAATTCGTCATGCCAAAACCCGCAGCAGCAGATAGGCCACCGGGCTGGCAAACAGCAGAGCATCGATGCGGTCCAGAATGCCGCCATGTCCCGGCAGAAGCCCGCCGGAATCCTTGATACCGGAAACACGCTTCATCTGCGATTCAAACAGGTCACCCATCTGGCCCGCAATACCGGATAACAAACAGAAAAGCAGTAGTTGCCCCCACCCGACTTCTTCAGGGAAAAATAATTTCATGATGAGGGCCGCCAGGATATTGGCACCCAAACCGCCCAGCGACCCCTCGATGGTCTTGCCGGGACTGATGGACGGACAGAGTTTGTGGCGTCCCCAATACGTTCCCGTGTAGAAAGCCAGCGTATCCCCGGCAAAAACCGTCAGCACCAGTGTGAAAAGCCACAGAAAACCATCGGGTTGCTGACGGATTAGAATCAAAAGCGATAAAATCAGCGGAATGTAAAGAATGCCTTGAATCTGCTTCTGTACGATTTCGAGCACACGGACGTCGCGGCCGAAAGTGAACAGGGAAAACATTCCGGCCAATACGAAATTGATCAGCAGCACCGCCAGCATGTGGTCGAGACGGCCGCCGTGCGCCGCCCAGCAGAGTGCCGGAATCGTCAAAAAACCCAGCACTGGGATCGGCCCTGGAAGCGATCGCTTCCAGGGAGAATAGACAAGGCGGTTATATTCCATAAAAGCGACCAGGGCCGCGGCGGTCACAAGAATCGTCAACCAGATGCCCCCGGCATAGATGAAGGCGATCAACAGGGGGGCCGCCAGCAAACCAGTGATCAATCGTTTCGAATGCATAGGAAGGTTTCCGCAAGGTTTGTGGGGGTGAATGTTGGTTGCACCGCCAATATCCGACAATCAGACAGGCATTTAAACCGGGTCCACTTTTCCATAGCGCCGGTCGCGCTGCTGATAATCGTGCAGGATTTGACAGAATTCTTCCTTGCCGAAGTCGGGCCACAGGGTCGGTGTGAAATACAGCTCGGCATAGGCGATCTGCCACAGCAGGAAGTTGCTGATGCGCATCTCACCGCTGGTGCGCACCAGGATGTCCGGATCGGGGATATCCGGCGTGTAAAGACTGCGGGCCACCCGGTCATGATCGATTTGATCGGGCCGCAGTTGACCGTCCGCCACCGCCGTGGCCAGCTCCCGCGCCATGCGCACGATTTCCGCCCGGCCGCCATAGCTCAGGGCCAGGATCAGCCTGAGCTTATCATTGACGGCCGTTGCCGCAACGACTTCGTCGATGGATTGGCGCACATTTTGCGGTAGACGCGTCGTCTCCCCGATCACCGTCAGGCGAATGCCGTTTTTCTGGAGTTCTTCCCGCTCATCTTCCAGAAATTTCTTGAGCAGCGTCATCAGGGCATCCACTTCCCTTTGGGGCCGCTGCCAGTTTTCGGTGGAAAAGGCGAAAAGGGTCAGATAGGGAATGCCGATTTCACGGCAGGCTTCGACCACGGCCCGCACGGTATCGGCCCCTTTTTCATGGCCTTGAATGCGGTTGAGCAGGCGCTTCTTGGCCCAGCGCCCGTTGCCGTCCATGATCATGGCCACGTGCTGCGGCAGTTTGGCGGGATCGAGTAAAGCGACATCCCGGGGGATGCTCTTAGAACTCAAGGATTTCCTTCTCTTTGTCTTTGTAGATCGAATCGATCTGGGCAATGAATTCGTCCGTGATCTTCTGGACCTGATCCTGCCCCTTGAAGGCGTCGTCTTCTGAAATATCGCCGTCCTTCTTGAGGCTCTTGAGCATCTCGTTGGCATCGCGGCGCAGATTGCGGATAGCGATCTTGTGTTCTTCGCAGGTCTTGTGCACGGACTTGGCCAACTGTTTACGCCGCTCCTCGGTCAGCGGCGGTATGGCGATCCGGATGATCTTGCCGTCGTTGGAGGGCGTGAGGCCCAGATCCGATTTGAGAATCGCTTTTTCGATTTCCTTGATCACCGTGGCATCCCAGGGCTGAATCGTGATCAGGCGGCTTTCGGGCACTGAAAGCGAGGCCATCTGGTTGAGCGGCGTCAGGGTACCATAGTAATCCACCCGAATGCCGTCCAGCAGGGAAAGGTTGGCGCGTCCCGTGCGCACACGGCTCAATTCACTATTCAGGGACGCAATCGTTTTGTCCATACTTTCACGGGTGTCCTGATAAATGTCGTCTAACATGGCGCGATACCTGTTCGTGTTGGGTTGCCGGTTGGGTCGGAAAGGGAAAGGATCTTGAGGCGCAGGCGTTAATTGTGGATCAGGGTACCGATGGACTCCCCGCAGATCGCTTTCCGGATATTCCCGGGCTGATTCAGGTTGAAGACGGAAAGCGGCAGCTTGTTGTCCATGGCCAGCGAAATGGCCGTCATGTCCATCACCTTAAGCTGCTGTTCCAAGACTTCCATGTATGTCACATCTTTAAGAAAAACGGCATTGGGGTTGCTGACCGGATCGGAATCGTAGATGCCGTCGACTTTGGTGGCCTTCAACAGGATTTCGGCGTGAATCTCCTGGGCGCGCAGCACGGCGGCCGTATCGGTTGTGAAATAAGGGTTGCCCGTGCCGGCCGCAAAGATAACGACGCGGCCCTTCTCGAGATGGCGTACCGCGCGCCGCAGGATGTAGGGCTCGGCCACCTCGTGCATGGAAATGGCCGACTGGGTGCGCGTGGGCATGCCTTTTTTCTCCAGGGCATCCATCAGCGCCAGGCTGTTGATCACCGTGGCCAACATCCCCATATGATCGGCCGAGGCCCGATCCATACCATAGGAGCTGGCCGCAATGCCGCGAAATATGTTGCCGCCGCCCACCACGATGGCCACCCCGACGCCCAGATCGACAATCGAGCGCACTTCGTCGGCCACATACTGGAGCATGTCGGCGCTGATGCCGAAGCCCTGATCGCCCATCAGGGCTTCGCCGCTCAGCTTGAGAAGGACTCTTTGGTAGCGAGGGGGCAATTTTAAGACTCTCCGATTTGAAAGCGAACGAAACGCTTGATCGAAATATTTTCACCAATTTTGGCAATCAGTTCGTTGAGCAGATCGGAGATGGTGATATCCGGATTCTTCACATAGGGCTGGTTCATCAGGCAGCTTTCCTTGATGAACTTACCCATTTTCCCCTCGATGATTTTTTCGATGACATTGTCCGGCTTGCCGGTCTCACGGGCCTGGGCGATGTAGATATCCTTTTCACGGGCAATCAGCTCGTCGGAGATATCTTCGGCGGTGATCCCCAGCGGATTGATCGCCGCGATATGCATGGCCACGTTCTTGGCAAAGGCCTGGAAGTCGTCGCTCTTGGCCACGAAATCCGTCTCGCAATTGACCTCGACCATGACCCCAAGCTTCCCGCCGGTGTGCACGTAGGGCATGACGACACCTTCGGTGGTGGCCCGCCCGGCGCGCTTGGCCGCCGTGGCCAGGCCTTTCTTGCGCAGGAAATCGACCGCTTTATCCATATCGCCGCCGGTTTCGGTCAGCGCTTTCTTACAATCCATCATCCCGGCTCCGGACTTTTCGCGGAGTTGCTTCACCATTGCTGCCGTAATCGTGGACATACTTATTCTCCTGTTTCCTCTGAATCACTAGCTTCGGGGGCGGCCGCCAGGGCGGCTTCGTCTTCACCGGCTTCGGGGGTGGCCCGCCGGATGATTTCAACCACCGGGCCTTCGGTGCCGTCCGAGATAACCTTGCGTTCGCCGGGTTTGAGATCGGCACTGCCGGGAATTTCCTCGGCGGCCTCTTCCTGGGCTTTGTCCGCTTCGGCCTGTCGTTTCTCTTCATGCCGCTGACGGCCTTCGATGCAGGCATCGGCGATCCGGGAGGTCACCAGCCGAATGGCGCGAATGGCATCGTCGTTGCCCGGGATGACATAATCGATCTCATCGGGGTCGCAATTGGTGTCCACCACGGCCACGATCGGAATGCCCAGCCGGCGCCCCTCGCGCACGGCAATGGCCTCGTTCTTGGGATCGATGATAAACATGGCCCCGGGCAGACCGCTCATGCCGCGGATCCCCCCCAGGTTGTTGTCGAGCTTGACGCGCTCCTTGCCCAGCTTGAGCCGTTCCTTTTTGGGGAACATGTTGATCGTGCCGTCGTTCTCGATATCGTTGAGATAGTTGAGGCGGTCGATGCTCTTTTTAATCGTCTGGAAATTGGTCAGCATGCCCCCCAGCCAGCGGTTGTGAACGTAGAACATCTCACTGCGGTTGGCTTCCTC
>JASJED010000282.1 GCA_030065585.1 Desulfobacterales bacterium
CTTTTTTCTCGGCCTTACCCATGACGGCCGCCTTTTTCTGGGCACGCAGGTCGTTAGCAGGCGTATCGGCTTTTTTGGTATTTTTAGTTCTATGTTTCTTGGCCATTCTGGATAATCTCCTGATATTTATTTGAATTAAGTGCAACTTTTAGCGGGCGGATGCGGTGGTTACGAGCCCTTCGCTGATTATCGCCCACCCCTCGATGGGTTTCCGCTCAGGTCACCGCAATGGGAACCCGCCGCTAACAAGCAGATGGCATTGGGATCAGCGTTGAAAAGCACAGACCGTGGAGCGCAGGTGTGGCATCAAACACCTGAGCGGTGTGCAAAAACACTTCAGGCGTTCTTCAGCACAGGAAAGTTTGCGTCTGCAGATAGATGGGAGGGTCCGCCAGCGAAGGCGGCTTGACCGGGGCCCCCCGGGACGCGCCACCATCGATGACAGAAACAGACGTCACAACAGCAGACGTCCGTGCCGGGGTGATGTCCGGCTTGCTATTGATCTCGGTCGGTAGAAACGGTGCAGATGGGGAAGAAACCGGCCCGGCTAGATCGCAAGGCTGGGATTGGGGTGTGGCGCAGCAGCCATCGCCCATGGGCGTCATATCGGCGGCCATCGTGTCGGCCATCGCGGCCATGCGTTTGCAGCAACAAACGGCCGTGCCTTCACAGGCCATCCGGAAGGCGGCCGCGGCCTGGCCGGTCAGGCTGAAAATCAGCAGCCCGATGATCAGCAGGCATATGACGGGGTTACGTCTCAATTAGATAGTATCCTTAATCGGAATGATTCTCAGATTGCTACATAATTCTGACGGCCCTGTCAAGTCCCGTTCCTTGCCGGTCACGAAAACAACCGCCGCCCTCGCTTCGGCGGCATTTTTTGACGGTCTTGCAGAAAGTCGAATTATTCCAAAGCTTGTCATTCTAACGAAGGCCAGAATCCAGTCCTGCCAGTATGCTTTGGATGCCGGATACGTCATCCTGGACCAGAAAACCGCGTTGATGCAAAGCGGTGTCTAGGCCCGCATCCGCAACCCCTATTTCCTTTCCGATAGCCAAAAAGCACCGCCCACGTAGAATGCGATCTGCCCGCAGCCAATCCATTGCTAAAGCCTTTCGTCCATGGCCTGCACCTGACCGGTCAACTCCATGTACCCCCGGCCTTTGACCTCTTGCCCCTCCAAGCGACCTTGCGCTGTGACACTGCCTTCCCAGTAGGTAACACCCGCGGACTGGGCGGCAATCATCTCCTGGTCGTCCACCGTCGTTGTAATCCGCAGGTCGAGATCGGGCGCGCTCACACGCAGGTGCCAGGCCACAGGATATTCCCCGCCGCTGTGGGGACTTTTCCATTGGCGCAGCGCTTCGGCCTGGATATGATCCGATGTCACCGCCGTGGTCGTGCCGTCCGGTGCCACCAGCGTGCCGCTGGAGGCCGGATGGTAACCGCCGGCCTTTAAGTTGAGCAGAAAAAGCATGAGCTCCATGCCGTTGTCGAACTGCAGGCTGAACCAGCTCCAGCCGCGAATGCCGGGCTCCAGCGGGGCCGTACTGTACTCGTGATCCATCCAGCTCAGGCCCTCGACCTCGAAGCGGCGGCCCATCAATCGAAGCGTGCCGCTGGTCTTCAGGCGGGTGAAGGAGTAGTAGCAGCTGGCCCGGGCCGGATCGGTTCCCTTGCGGCTGTATCCGCGATCGCCGTGGGCCACGGGGTCTTTCGCCGGCGCCAGGTGCAGATCGAACCCGAATTCCGCGCCGGTCATGGCAAGCGCGTGGCCCCGGGGACCGATGACGGCTTCCCAGTCGCGCAGAAACACCCGCACGTCTTGCGCGCGGGTTTCCACCCCGGCCAGGTCCAGCACGCCGCGAGCGATATCTTCGGCCTGGTAATGCCGGCCCGCGCCGATGTCGGTCAGGGCCGCATGGGCCAGAAAGATCTGCTCCGTGCGCCAGCTTGAGGCCGGCTGCGGCCATTGGCGGCGGTCGTCCGCAGGGCGCAACTGGTGACGGAAGAACGTCAACTGGAAACCGAAGCGCGCACCGTCCGCAGCCCTTAGATTGCCGGTGTAGTACCACCACTCGGTTCGAAAGCCGGGATGGGCCCCGTGATCACGCGGGAATTCGAAGTCGCACGGCCCGGTGACCGTGTGGTAACCGGCATCGTCATCGCTTGCGACCGGCAGCGCTGCTGCCGAAATGACCGCCAGCAGCAAAGCCAGCAACCAACGCTTGTACCTGATTGGAATCACCTGCGAAGCTCCTTTAAATCCGTGCCCTCGTGTTGGTCATCACGGTGCCACGATTCAGCGGCTCGGTCGATCAATGCTTACGTCCGGCGATACGGCGCAAAAATACCACTCAAAAGGCGTATTAAACTCCAAAACCGGATAATCCTGCCGATCAGTTGCCGAACTCCCGCAACAGCGCCGCCGGCGAGGTCTTGACCGCCAGGCGCATGGCCGGCAGCGCCGCCAGCAGGGCCGTCGCCACGATCAACGGCAGGGATAAGGCCAGTGCGGCCCAGTCCACCCCATAGAGAAAGGTCCAGCCGAATGACTGCCGATTGATCACGAACACCAGCAGGTAGGAGAGCCCGAATCCGCACAGCAGCCCCAGGAATTCGCCCACCGTCACAATATAAAGCGCCTCCCACAGGATCATGCGGCGGATCTGGCCACGGCTGCCCCCCAGGGCGTAGATCGTGTTGAGCTCGCGGGCCCGCTCCAGCACCCGCATCGTCAGGATGGTCGCAATGCCCAGGGCCGCCACCAGCAGCGCGATAATCAAGAGCACCGTGGTGATGGCGAAGGTTTCGTCGAAAATGCGCAGCACGGCGGCGCGCAGGGCCTGGCCGCGCATCATGTCCAGGCGGTCGCCGAAACGCAGTACCAGGTCGTCCCGAAGACGGGCCACGGCGGCATCGAGTTCGCGGTCGCGGTCCCTGAAAAAGATGCGCACCCCGCCCCAGGCCAGGCCATCCATGCGCGCGGCCAGATCGTCGAGAGAGCAGAAAACGACCCCGCCGTGGGTGCGGTAATCACGCACCACGCCCAGGACCTTCCAGGTCAACGTGCGGCCCTGCAACTGGGTGCGGAACAGATCGCCGGCGGCCATGCCGTTGCGGTGGGCGAAAACTTCCGAGATCAGCACCCCTTCACCCCGGATCAGGCGGGGAATCAGTTCATCATCGCCCTGCAGCCAGAAGAAATGGCCGAATTCCTGAAAAGCGGCAAAATCCATGGCCTCGAGCTGATAAGGGTGACCGTCATGGGAGAGGGAGAAGCGGCGGTTGGGTACCAGGGCCACCTCGTTGTGCTGGGCGAGGTAGGCCACCACCTCCGGCGGCAGCGGCTCCCAGACACGGTTGGTTTCCGCCATCCGGGTGGTCACGAACAGATCTCCGCTGATGGTCTGCGCGACCCAGATCTCCACCGTGTGGCGAAAACTGCGCACCATGACGACCAGCGCGGTAAACAGCGCCACCGCCGTGATCAGGGCCCCCACGGCAATCGCCAGACGGGCCAGGCTGTCACGCACGTAACCCGCGGCCAGGTGGGCCGGGCCGCCCGCGCGTCGGGCCGTCAGCGGTTGCAGACGGCGCCCCACCTGCTGCAGCATCCAGGGCGCCAGCAGCGCAAAACCCGTGAACAGCAGCAGGCTGGCCAGATAGCCCGGCAGGGGGACACCGTTGACCCCGGGAAGATGCGCCAGGGGCAGCACCAGCAGAATGCACCCCAGCCCGCCCAGGGCCAGCCGCCGGATGTCGCTGCGACCGCCTTGCTGGTGCCGGGTGGTCGTCATCACTTCACGGGGGGGCACGCCCGCGGCCTCCCGTGCCGGTTGAACGGCGGCCAGCATGGCGACGGCCACGGTCAAGCCCAGCGAGATCAGGATCTCCCAGGGCGCCAGGGCCAAGCGATCCACATGCACGCGCACGAACAAGGTCGAGATGGTACTGCTGATCCCTTCCAACAGATAGCGTACCAGAAAACTTCCCAGGGGCAGGGCCACGAGCCAGCCGGCCAGCCCGTAGAGCGCGCCCTCACCGATGAACAGCCAGTAAACGCTACGCGCCGAAGCCCCCACGGCCCTGAGGATCGCCAGCTCGTGACGCCGCGAGGCCGCATTCAAGGCCACCAGGCTGTAGACCAGGAACATGCCCACGAACAGGGAAGTAAAACTCAGAAACGAGAGGTTCACCTGGTAAGCGCGGATCATGCCCTGGCCGCTTTGCTTCAGGGCGCCGGGCGAGCCGAGGCGCAGGCCGTTGCCCATCAGACGGGTCAGCTCGGGGCCGGGGTCAGTCCCCGGGTCCGCCAGCCGTATGTCGATCCGGTCGACGTAACCGCTGGTGCCCGTAAATTCCTGAAAGGTGGCGATGTCGCAGACCGCCATGCGCCCGTTGGCGGCCTTGCCCAGGCCGTCCATGGTGATGCGGCCGGCCACGGTGAAGGGGGTGTCGCCCTGCCGATGGCTCAGCACGACCCGCGCGTCGGTGGTCCAGCCCGCCTGGGCGGCCAGGGTTTCGCCGGCGAGCAGCGTAAAAGGTTCCGCCACCAGGCGTTCCCAATCAGCCTCCTCATCGCCGGGATCGACACGGTTCCAGTCCCGCAGATGGCGATCCAGAAGCGGATCGATCCCCACCAGCAAAAAGGGGCGTCCCCCCTCGGCCGGCCGCGTGTAGGTGGTCATGACGGGGGACACGTCGGTGACGCCCGGAAGGCGGCGCAGCCGGGCCACAAGGTCTTCGGGCACCCGCCCGCCGGGCTGAGTCACCACCAGGTCGGCCCGGCCGGTGATGGCGTCCATGCTGCGGGTGAAGGCGCCCAGGGAGGCATGCACCGAGATCCGCACCCCGGTGAAGACCGCCGCCCCCAGGGCGATGCCGAGCACCACCGCCAGCGCGCGCCAGCGGTGATGCTGAACCTGCCGCAGATTGAACCAGATAAAAAGTTTGAAGAAAAACATCAGCAAGGGCCCTGATCGGATTGGATGGCGCCGTCCCGCAGATGGATGAAGCGGGTGGCAAACGGATCGGCCTGGTCGCTGTGGGTAGCAATGACGACCGTGTGGCCCTGCTCACGGTTGAGATCGCGCAGTCGTTCGATGACCATGTCGCCGTTTTTGCTGTCGAGATTGCCGGTGGGTTCGTCGGCCAGAATAAGGGGGGGCTGACTGATGAGTGCCCGCGCAATCGCCGTGCGCTGCATCTCGCCTCCCGAAAGCTGGGCGGGGCGATGGCCTCGCCGCGCGGACATGCCCAGCCAATCCAGCAGCCGGTCGGCTCGACGGGTCGCGTCCGCCAGAGGCACGCCGGCCAAGAGGGCCGGCAGGCAGACATTTTCCTGAACACTCAGTGTCGGCAAGAGATTGAAGGACTGAAAGATCATGCCCACCACATCGCGGCGGAAGGCGGTCTTCTGCGATTCCGTCATACGCAGGAGATCACGTCCGGCCACCTGCAACTGACCGCGGGTGGCCGCATCCAGACCGGCGACGAGCGACAACAGGGTGCTTTTGCCCGATCCGCTGGCGCCTTTCAAAACCACGAATTCACCGGCCGCAATCATCAGGTCGACCTGGTTGAGCCCCACCACCTCGTTGACCCCCAGGGGATAGATGCGGGTTAAATCCCGGGCGAAGATGATCGTGTCGGTCATGGCCTCATGGTTCATGATGCCGAGGGGCGCAGGATCCCCTTAGCAACCGCGCGGTCGAGCAAGTTGTCGATATAAGCCCACAATTCAGGGGCACCGTCGGCCGTAACGCAGTTGCGCGCACGCACCTGCCGGCGTGAAATACCATTGTCCTGCCAGGATTTTCCATCGGTGTAGTAGTTGTTGAGGATCGGTTGCAGACGGTCGAGCGCATTGGCCAGGAGGGCCTCCGGCGTTTGCCGGGATTCGAACTCCTCCCAGAGCGCCTTGAACTGCCGGCCGATATCCTCCGGCAGCAAACCGAAGAGTCTTCGGGCGGCCGCCTGCTCCCGCTCTTGCTGTCCGGAGACGGCGGCGTTGTCGTAGCAGAAAGTGTCGCCCGCATCGATCTCGACGATGTCGTGCACGAGCAGCATCT
>JASJED010000052.1 GCA_030065585.1 Desulfobacterales bacterium
GATGGCGAAGCCGATCTTGTCCTTGCCGCGCCGACCGGCGCGCCCGGTCATCTGATGGTACTCGGTGGCAGTCAGGGGCGCGAATTCCTGGCCGTTGAAACGATCGGAATTCAGAAACAGAATCGTGCGGGCCGGGAAGTTGACCCCGGCGGCCACGGTGGAGGTCGCGAAGACCGCATCCAGCAGACCTTCGCTCATCAAGGTTTCCAGAAGCAGTTTCCAGATCGGCAACTGACCGCTGTGATGGGCGCCTACGGCCAGGTTTTCGAGGTGCCACAACTGGCGATGCTGCCTGAGGTGGGGGGTGGCGGAAAGCAGTTCGTCGATGCGCGCCTGGAGGCGTTTCCGGCGCTGGGGGTCTTCGATGCGATTGGCCAGGCAGCGCTTCAGGGCATTACCGCAGTCGGCTCTTGATTTCAGAAAGAAAATCGCCGGTAGCAGATCATAGGTGCGCAGCACTTGCAGCATGTCGCCGAAGGGCGGCAGCCCCCAAGATGGTCCCAGGCTGGGCTTCTTCTTCTGGTTGATCAGGTCGGCGACCTTACGGTAGAGTTTGAGCCGCGCCTTGGGACCGGTGGGCGCCACCAGCGGCATGAGGGTGCCCGAAGGAGCAAAGAAAAGCGCATGCAGCGGCACCGGCCGACGGGTTTCCGCGACCACCCGGCAGGGCTTGCGGCGGATGGCGCCCAGCCAGTCGGCGATCTCGCCGGCATTCCCGATGGTGGCCGACAGCAGCAGCAGCGGAATGCGAGAGGGGAGGTAGATCATAATCTCCTCCCAGACCACGCCGCGGTCATAGTCGCCCAGGAAATGGGCTTCGTCCAAAACCACGAAATCGGCTTCCAGTTCGACCCCCGCGTGCATTGCATCGTAGAGTTGGTTGCGCAGGATCTCGGTGGTGCCGATGATGATGGGTGCGTCGGGCTGCTCGCGGCGGTCGCCGGTGAGAATGCCCACCTGATCCGCGCCGAAGATCCGGGAGAACTCCGCGAATTTGGCGTTGCTCAGCGCCTTGAGGGGGCAGGCGTACCAGGCCCTACCGCCGCCGGCCACGACCTTGTGAATGGCTTTCTCCGCGATCCAGGTCTTGCCGGCTCCGGTGGGGGCGGTCACCAGGCAGTCGGTCTGGGCCACGGCCGCCACGGCCTCGCGTTGGAAGGGGTCGGGCGCAAAGGGCGTCGGCGCGGGGATACCGATTTGGGCGAACACCGATTTAAGGCGTTTGTCGGCCCCGGGGCGGATCTTGAGCTCCGGGGTTTTGCGGGGCGGGCGCGGCCGACGCCGGCGGGGAAAGTAGCCTTTGCGCATCAGAGCTCGGCGATCATGGATTGGACTTGTTTGACGGCTGGTGAGTCAGTTTCATAGGGGGCGCGGTCTTCCAGATCGGCCTCGATGAGTTGGTCGTCGTAGGGCAGAAAGCCTAGGATCGCGAAATCGGCCAGATGCTTCTCGAGAAAGACGCGATCTTTATCGCCGCGGATCTTGTTGCCCACCAGGGCGACCTTGCTCAGATGAATCTCCGAGGCCAGGCGCTGGATGTTACGGGCTGTATCGATACTGCGCCGGCCGGGTTCGACCACCACGATCAGCTTGTCGACGGACTGGGCCGTGGCCCGTCCCAGGTGTTCGATCCCGGCCTCCATGTCCATGACGACCACTTCGTCGCGGGAGAGCACCACATGGGTGATCAGCGCGCGCAGCAGGGTACTCTCGGGACAGATGCACCCGGCGCCGCCTTTTTTAACGCCTCCCAGGCGCATCAGTTTGATATTCTCCAAACGGGCCGAAAGCGCCTCGGGCAGATCGTCCACTTTGGGATTGAGCTTGAAAAAGCCGCCCACGGTGCCGGGCTTGGCTTCGGTGCGCTCGAAGATCAGATCCTTCATTTCGGCAATCGGTGTGATGGCGTGGGCGTTGGCGATGCCCAGGGCCGCCGCCAGATTGGCGTCGGGGTCGGCGTCGATGGCCAGAACGTGTTTGCCCGTGTCGTTGAACGCGCGGATGAGAAGTGAGGAGAAGGTTGTTTTGCCGACGCCGCCTTTGCCGCTGACCGCAATTTTCATTCCTGATGTCCTTTCCTTGTCCGGATTCGGTTATAGCATTTAAGCGGGTTGCTGGCCGAAATACGCCACGAAGCGGGAATGATTGACAAATGAATTCTGCACAATATAACACCTGCTCTGCCGGCGGCAAGTATTTAGCCCCCTGCCGCCGGTGCACAGACGACGTAACCATCCGCCCCGGAGATGGCGGTCCATGACAACGCAAGCACCCCAGGCCTTAGCGCCACCGCGCATTCTGGCCCCGGCCGGCAGCCGGGCGTCTTTTCTGGCGGCCCTGGCCGCCGGTGCCGACGCGGTCTACTGCGGCCTGAAGCACTTGTCCGCGCGCATGGCGGCCAAGAATTTCACCCTGTCCGAACTGGCGGTCCTGACCACCCTGGCCCACCGGCGCGGTGTGGGGGTCTATATCGCCCTGAATGCCCTGCTGACGACCCGGGACCTGGACCAGGCCGCCCGACGGGTGGAGGCCCTGGTGCACATTGTCCGGCCCGACGCCTTTATCATCCAGGATTTGGGTTTGATTCCGCTGGCGCGCCGGGCGGGATTCAAGGGTGAAATCCATCTGTCCACCCTGGCCAACGTCAGTTTTCCGGCGGCCCTCCCGTGGGCGCGGGAGCGACTGGGGGTTGATCAGGTGGTTCTGCCGCGCGAGTTGGATGTCGACGAAATGCGGGTCATGGGGGCCGCCTGTCCACCGGGTCTGGGGCTGGAAGTGTTCATCCACGGCGCCCTGTGCTACGCGGTATCGGGCCGCTGCTACTGGAGCAGTTTCCTGGGCGGCAAGAGCGGCCTGCGGGGCCGCTGCGTGCAGCCCTGCCGCCGCAACTACCAGCAGGACCGGACCCGGCGGCGGATGTTTGCCTGCATGGACCTCAGTCTGGACGTGCTGGTCAAGGTTTTGCGCACCATCCCCCAGATTCGCACCTGGAAGATCGAAGGGCGCAAAAAAGGCCCGCACTACGTCTACTACACGGTCTCCGCCTACCGCATGCTGCGGGACGAAGGCCACGATTCCCAGGCCAAGAAGGCGGCCCTGGGTTTATTGGAGCAGGCCCTGGGACGGCCGAACACCCACTACCGCTTTCTGCCCCAGCGGCCTCAGTCCCCCTTGCAGGCGGCCGTCCAGACCGGGTCGGGCCTGCAGGTGGGGGTCGTCAAGGGATCCACCCCGCGGCCGTTTATCACCCCGCGCCTGGCGCTGATGCCCGGCGACGTCCTGCGGGTGGGCTATGAAGACGACAAGGGCCACGACGTGCTGCGGATCGGGCAGGCGGTGCCGGCCAAAGGCCGTTTCGCCATCAAGGCATCAGGCCGACGGCCGATCCGTAAGGGCACGCCGGTGTTTCTCACCGACCGCCGCGAACCGGCGCTGCAGAAGATGCTGGCCGATCTGGAGACCGAGGCCGCCGCCATACCGCTTCCGCGGGAACCGGCGGTGGACGGACGCTGGCCCCCGCCCAAGGCCGCCCGGCGCACCCGGGAAGCCGGCCGAACCCTTCGGTTGACCCGAACGCCTGCGCGACGCGGTCGCGGTTACACGACCGGCCTATGGCTTTCGTCACAGGCCATGGCCCAGACCCCGCGCAGTCGCCAGGCCGCCGTCTGGTGGTGGCTGACACCGGTTATCTGGCCTGATCGGCAATCCGAGCTATCCGCCATGATCGACCGTGCGATGCGCAACGGCGCCCGGCGATTCGTCCTGAACGCGCCCTGGCAGCGGTGCCTTTTCAAAGGCGCCCGGGGGCTGGACCTCTGGGCCGGCCCCTTCTGCAATCTGGCCAACCCCTTGGCCCTGCAGACCCTCAAACAGGCTGGCTTCAACGGGGCCTTTGTGAGTCCGGAAATGGGGCAAGAAGATTTCCGGTCGCTTCCGCGTTCAAGCCCCCTGCCGCTGGGCGTCGTGGTGGCGGGCTTGTGGCCGCTGTGCCTGGCCCGGGTGACGGCCGAGGATCTGCGCATCGAGCGGCCCTTCACGAGTCCCAAAGGGGAGCAGTCCTGGGTGACCCGCCACGATGACAATTTCTGGGTCTACCCTAACTGGCGCCTCGATTTGAGCCAGCGGCAGCCGGAACTGGCGCGCGCCGGCTACCGCTGGTTCGTCCAGATGGAGGAGCCCCTTCCGAAAGGGGTTAAGATCAAATCGCGGCCGGGGGTTTGGAATTACAAGATCGGCCTAAAGTAGTGGACCGGCCGAAGGGGCATCTTGCGGCCCCCGGCGGCGTTCTCGCCTCTTGCCCGTCCTCGACGTAGCAAGGCTACGCCTGCGGTGGTCAATCGGCTGCGGCCTTGCCGGGAACCACAACCTACCCCTTCGGCCGGCCCACTGGGGTCAGGTTGAAAGCTATTTTTGATCTTGGGGCAGCGTTCTCACTTCCTGCCGGTCCTCGACGTAGCATGGGCTACGCGTCGCTTACGCGACGACGGCTGCGCCGTCGGGCGTCAGGTCGTTGCGGCCTTGCCTGGAACCGCAACCTATTGCCTCTGACGGGCCACTGCGGCCAAGTGTGAAGGGGCATCTTGCGGCCCTGGAGCGGCGTTTTTGCTCCCTGCTAATCTTCGGCTTAGCCTCCCGGCACGGCGGCCTTTGCATTGGGGGCGGTATCGGTTTCGCGATCGGGTTTCACAAGAATTGAAAGGGCGCAATCAAAACCGGGGTCTAGCCAGTCAACCGCAGACGCACGGCAAAACGCGTGCATAAATGCAGCTCGGCATTGTTCCGCAAAGGGGGCTTTATGGGATTGCGACAGCATGTGGCCACATTGACCGTCGAACTGGGGATGGGACCGGATATCCGGGATCTGACCGCGGAATTGAACCGCCTGGTAGCCGCGGCGGGAATCCGGGAAGGCCTTCTGGCATTATCGGTGGTGGGCTCGACGGGTTCCGTTACCACGATTGAATACGAACCCGGGGTGGTTGAAGACCTGAAACGGGCCGTCAACCGTCTGGCCCCGCCGGGTGACGACTACGCCCATGAACAGGCCTGGCACGACGGCAACGGCCACAGTCACGTGCAGGCCGCCCTGCTGGGGCCGTCCCTTCAGATCGCCGTGCGCGAGGGCCGTTTGCTGCTGGGCACTTGGCAACAGGTGGTGGTCCTTAACCACGACAACCGTCCCCGGCGGAGACCGGTAGCGGTCACCCTGATCGGTGAATGACGGGCGGCACGGCCTGCCATGATCCGATACGCCGGTTGACAGGGGCCCCCAAAGCCTTTAACGATATCCTTCCCTTGGGGGTTTAGACCTACTGCGCCGGATGTCCCGGTGGCGGTGGTCGCCCACGGAGAGTCGGCCCATGCCGTTAACCTTAAATGCCATTTTCACCGCCGTCGGTCCCCGGCTCAAGGTATGGATGGCGGTGCTGCTGATGCTGGTGAGTACGGCCTGCTCACGGGACGAGTCCCCTCGGCAGATCGATTTCAGCCAGCGCCAAGACGTCACCCTCCAGGTGCCGCCGACCAATCGCCTTACCTATGCCTATCTGCCGCAGTTCTCGCATGCGGTATCGTTTGAGCGGCACCATCGCCTGGTACGCTATCTGGCCGAGGCGACCGGTTACGATGTGGTCCAGATCTTCCCGGACACTTTTGACGAACACATGCGCATGGTGGGGCAAGGGCAGATCGACATCTCCTTTTCCAATCCCTATATCTATGTCATGATGGCCCATCGCTACTGCGCCCGGGCTTTCGCGCGCATTATCGAAAGCGGCGGTCATGAACGCTTTCGCGGCGAGATCATCGTGCGGGCCGACAATCAGACGATCCACTCGCTGGCCGACTGCCGCGGCAAACGCTGGTTGGCGGTGGACCCCTTCTCGGCCGGCGGCTACCTCTACGCCTTGGGGCTCTTTGGGGACCACGGCATTTCCCTGCAAGACTTTGCCGAAATCGCCTTCGCGCCCGGACCGGGCGGCAAGCAGGAAAAGGTGATCCTGGCCGTGCAGGCCGGCCAATACGATGTCGGTAGCGTGCGGGAAGGCGCCCTGGCCGTGTTGGCCGACCGCATCGATACCGCTGAGCTGCGGGTGATCGGGCGCACCGCCTGGTATCCGGGTTGGGTCTATGCCGCGCGGGCCGGCCTGGAGCCGCAGATCATAGCACGCGTCGGTCAAGCCCTGGTGGCACTCGACGCGGCCAACCCGCAGCAGCGCGGCATTCTGGAAAATGCCCACATCAAGGCCATCGTGTCGTCCGACGACCGTGATTTCGATCCGGTCCGTGATCTCTGGTCCCGGGTGGAGGGGGAACGCCTGAACTGCCGGACAGCAACCGTCAATGCCCAAGGACAACGCCAATGAGATTGCCGGACCGCTGGTGGTGGCCGTTTACCAACAGTATTCGGGCCAAAATCAATCTGGGCATCATTGCCATCGTGCTCCTCTCGGTGGTGCTGATTGCCCTTTCCACGAGCCAGATCGTTTCGCGGGCGCTGTTTCGCGAACATCGCAACCGGGGTCTGGCCTTGGCCGCCAATCTGGCGGCCCGCAGCGGGGATCCCATCCTGGCCCTTGATTTCCTGCGCCTGAAAAGCCTGGCCAGCGAGATCATGGAGACCACCGATGACATGTTCTACGCCTTCATTCAGGACCGTGAGGGCCGGGTGTTGACCCATACCTTTGTCGGCGGTTTTCCGGTCCAGCTCAAGGATGCCAACAACGCCCTGCCGAACCGCCGCAGCAGTGTCCGCCTGCTTTCCAACGGTCAGGAGGAAATCTTCGATTTTGCAACCGCCATCATGGTCGGGGATGTCCGGATCGGCCAGGTGCGGTTGGGGCTGCTGCGACACAAGGTATCGGCCACCACCAAGGAGGTCTGGTGGGCCATATTCGCCTTTGCGATCCTGTCCGTCATCATTTCCGATACGGTCGGCTTCGCCCTGGCCCGTAACCTGACCACCCGCATCCGTGCCCTGCAGGAGGCCACCGAACGCATGCTCAGGGGCCACCAGGCAGCGGATGGAGATGATCGCCTTCTGGCGCCGGTAGCGGGCGATGTCCCTCGGCAGGCGGCGCGCGAGGTGATGGCGGTTTCGTCCGGGCCGCCGCAACACAGCCGCGGGGACGAAATCCAGCAACTGGCCGACACTTTTGATACGATGACGGCCGCCATCGAGCGTTATATCGATCAGTTGGCGGACTCCAAGGACGTTTTGGCCAAATCCGAAACCAAATACCGGCGGATCTTCGAAGACTCCATGGATTTGATCTTCGTGGCCGACGGCAACGGGGTGTTGATGGACATCAATCCCGCCGGACAGGCCCTTCTGGGCTATGATGGTGGCAGGGAACGCATGGGCCGGGAGCCGATGACCGCTCTGTTGGAGGACGCCACCGAGGGCGATCGTATCCTATCGGAAATGGCGACGCATGGATTTGTCAAGGACCGCGAGTGCACGCTGCGGACGGCCGACGGCGCGCGCGTGGAAATCCTGCTCAGCATGACGGCCCGGCGCCAGCCGGATGGTCTTGTCACCGAATACGAGGGGATTGCCAAAGACATCACCCATCGCAAGCAGATGCTGCAGCAGTTGCAGCGCGCCGACCGGCTGGCGTCCCTGGGGCAGCTGTCGGCCGGCGTGGCGCACGAGATCAACAATCCACTCGGGCTTATCCTGGGCTATACGCAATTTTTGATTCGTAACGAACCGGATGGCTCCGAACACTTGGAAGATCTGAAGACGATCGAAAAGCAAACCCGCAACTGCAAGAAAATCGTCGAAGACCTGCTCAACTTCGCACGGCGTGCTGAAACGCCGAAGACACGGGTCGAACTCAGCGAGTCCATGGATGCCGTTATCGCCGTGCTGCGCAAACAGCTGGAACTGGACAACATCGCCATCCACACCCATTATGATCAAAGCCTTCCGGCCCTCGAGGGCGATGCTGAAAAACTCAAGCAGGTTTTCATGAACTTGTTGATCAACGCCCGCCAGGCCATCCACAAGAATGGACACATCGAGGTGCGCGTGGGCCATGATATCAACGGCCAACAGGCCTTGGTCACGGTGGCCGACGACGGCCCCGGCATCCCGACGGCCGTCCGGGAGAAGATTTTCGATCCGTTTTTCACCACCAAACCCACCGGCCAGGGAACCGGTTTGGGGCTTTCTGTCAGCTACGGTATCATCGCGGATCACGGCGGTGAGATCCAGGTAACCAGCGACGGCCTTAGCGGCAGCGAAATTACGATTCGGCTGCCCCTGCCGCCGAAAGGAGAATCAAGCGCATAATGAAGATCCGGCGCCCGCGATTGCTGATTGTCGACGACGAAGCCGACATGCTCCGCCTGCTCTCGCGCAGCGTGGGCCAGGACCTGGACTGTGACATCCAAACGGCCGGCAACGGGGCGGACGCCCTGGCTCTTTTTGAAGAACAATCTTTTGATCTGGCGCTCTTGGATATCCGCATGCCCGGCGGTATGGACGGTCTCCAGCTGCTGGAGGAACTGCAGCGCCGCCGCCCCGGTTTCACGGTGATCATGATGACCGCTTTCGGGGCCATCGAGGTGGCCGTAAGCGCCATCCGCAAAGGGGCCTACGATTTCATCACCAAACCCTTCGATCACGCGGATCTGATTCACCACCTGCAAAATGCTTTAGAGCGTAACCGCCTTTTAAGCGAAAATCAGAAACTCAAGGCGCAGGTCCGTCAGGCGGAAACCTTCCACGGCCTGGTGGGCATCAGTCCTCCCCTGCAAGCGGTTTGCGACAGTTTGGAAATGCTCGGTAAGTCGGACGTCACCGTGCTGATCACCGGGGCCAGCGGTACGGGAAAAAATCTAGCCGCCCGGGCCCTGCACGATTTGAGCAGCCGGCGCGAAGGCCCCTTCGTCAGGGTCAGTTGTCCCACCGTGCCGGAGAATATCCTGGAAAGCGAGCTCTTCGGGTATGCACAGGGGGCTTTCACCCACGCCGTGGCCGATCGTCGCGGACTGTTCCAGGAGGCCGACGGCGGCACCATTTTTCTGGACGAGATTGGCGATGTCAGTCCGGCCATCCAGGCCAAACTCCTGCAGGTGCTGGAAGACAAGGAATTCCGGCCGCTGGGGCGCACCCGCAGCGTGCGGGTGGACGTTCGCGTGGTGGCCGCCACCAACAGCAATCTCAAGGCCCGCATGGAAACGGGTGAATTTCGAGAAGATCTCTATTACCGGCTATGCGTGGTCGAGGTGCATATGCCGTCTTTGGGCGAGCGGCCGGAGGACATTCCCGTTCTGGTGGATCATTTTTTGGAACGCCATAGCCTGGATCTAGGGGGCGATCCCAAACGCCTGGCACCGGCGCTCATGGCGCAGTTCGCGCAACACACCTGGCCGGGCAATGTTCGTGAGCTGGAAAATCTGGTCAAACGGGGGGTGGTCATGTCCGGCGGCGAGGAGGTTACGGCGGAAGCCGTTGGCTGGCAGGCCGCCGCCTGTGTCGCCGATCTGGATACGACCGATCTGACCACAATTGCCTACCGCGAGGCCAAGCAAGACGTGTTGTCCCAGTTCAACCGCCGTTATATCCGCGAGGCGCTGGAAAAAACCGGCGGCAACGTCACCCAGGCCGCCCGCCTCAGCCGGATCGAACGACAATCCTTTCAGCAGATCATGCGCAAATACGATATCCGTTCCGAACCCTTTCGAACAGGTGCCAAAAAATAATGGCACTGCCATTTCTGCCTTCATTGCCTCCAACTATCTAAGATTTCTATAAATAAGGTTATAAAACCGCTTCCTGCCGGAAGCCTACGGCTTTCTGATCTATTTGGCGGCGGATCACCGGTATCGAGGCCATTTGTAAAAAATATATAAAATCATAATGATTTCATTTAGTTGAATTGGATATCGTTTCGTTGGTGAGCTTGGCATGATTTTTGTGAAGGCTGAGGGGGATTTAATCGCGGAACCGGCGTGGCCTTAGCCCGATGGGGTTCAAGGGACGTCGGTTGAGGGTTTGGTAAACGTTTATTTATTCAACGCGGAGGTTTGAGACGATGAAGAAACCGCTGTTTGTGTGCATGACACTGGCGCTGCTGGGACTTTTGGTGGCCGCCCCCCTGACGGGCCTCGATCAGGCCCGGGCCGCTTCCCTGGAGGAGGCCATCGAGCAGACACCCAAGGGAACCGGTGAAGGGCAGATCGATCCCAAGGCCGAGCCCGGCTTTCTGGGGATCCCCGGGGCGCCGACTCCCAACCTGGTCTACGGCTTCCTGTGGGCCATCTGGGTGGGCTGGATCTTTTCCACGGTCGGGGCGTTCGGCGGCATCATGGCCGGGGTGGGGCATATCACCATTTTCGGGCTGGGTGACTATGCCAAGAGCTTCGGCAAGGGCAATCCGCTCAACAAGGTTGTGACGGATTCGATCCGGGTATCCAACCAGTGGCTGGTGGGCTTGAGCGGTCTGATTTCGAGCACCAATTACTACCGCATGGGACGACTTGTGGCCCCTCTGGGGATGTGTCTGGCCATCGGCGGCGTGGGCGGCTCCTGGCTGATTCCGGCCCTGACCGCCGGCAAGGTCAGCCTGCGTGATTACATCGGCTATTTCGGCCTGATCGTCCTTATCCTGGGCGTCATGCTGCTCCGGGAAACCACCGCGGCCGGCCAGGCCAAGAAGAAAAAAGCCAAGGAAGCCGCGGCGGCCTTCGAAAAACAGGCCAAGGGCGGGGGGGACACCAAAGAGGGCGTCAAGGTGCTGGAAGGCTCCTGGCCGCTGATGGGCGTGGCACTGGGGCTTGTGGTGGCCAGTGCGCTGTGGGCCAATATGGTCAGCGGAATGAAAGTGGTGGCCTATGCGCTGGCGCTGGCCGGCTGGGCAACGACTTTTTTTGCCGGAACGATCCGTTTTACCTTCTACGGGGTCGAGTTCGCCTTCAAGGCCTTCATCCCGATGCTGGGCGGTATCTTCATCGCCGCGCTGGCCTCCTTCCTGGGGATCGGCGGCGGGTTCCTGTTCGTGCCCTTCCTGACCTCGGTGGCCGGGCTGCCCATGTTCCTGGTGGCCGGCACCAGCGCCCTGGTGGTGCTCGTGGGGATGATCGTTTCGATCTTCAGCTACATGGTCGGCAAGGGCGTGCCGGTCTATTGGGGGCTGATCGGCGCCGAACTGGTGGGCATCTTCGTGGGCTCCATGATCGGGCCGCGGACCTCCAAGTACATCCCCGACATCTGGCTCAAACGCCTGTTCGTTCTGCTGGCCTTCTATGTGGGGATTCGCTACACCACCAAGGGTTTTTTTGGGCAAGCGATTCTGCCGCCGTTCTAAACGACGGTTGTTGACCTGAATACATCGGGGAAGCCGGCCTGCCGGCGGGCTTCCCCCAGCTTACCATACATTCTGCGGGATAGCGGGGACAGGAACCGATGGGTGAAACCCTCTACACACAACTGGATGCCTTCCTGATCTATTTTTTCCGGCTGGCGGACAATCCCATGCTGGGCTATCTGTCCGGCATTGCCGTGCTGGCGCTGGGATGTGTGATCTTGGGCGAGCTATCCATGGGCGTGGCCTATCGCTGGAACCACGTTTTTCTGGCGCGCGACAGCCGTTCGCTGGTGCGCTTGCAAAACGGTTCGCTCCGCGCACTCCAGGCCCGCGACAAGGAAGGCTATCAGGCCTTGAACCGGGAGGCCAACGATGCTTTCGGCAAGCTCTTCTTTACCCAGGTGGCGCTGGCGGCGGCCTCTCTCTGGCCTCTGCCGTTTGCCATGCACTGGCTTCAGGCCCGCTTTGGCGAGGTCGTTTTCGCCCTGCCCATCACGTTGCCGCCAGTCGGCGATTCAGTGGGCTACGCCTTTACCTTCATTCCGATGTACATTCTCGTGCGGATTCTTTTTGGTCACGTGAAAGGCCGCTTGCCCTTCTTTCGAGGGATTCGTGCGCTGCAGGCGCGTGAACAGCAGACAGGTGAGAAAATGCTGAGCTTCACCGACGTTTTTCATCCGCCGGCGCAACCGAAGGCCAAATCCTGACATCGCCAGACGCTGCGCCGTATCGCTTTTTATCCAGGGGCGTTCGGCACAGCATAGCCTCACGGCTCATTTTGGTTTTTTATCGATCGCCTCACGCAGCTTTTTTTCCACTTCACTGAACAAATCCTTCTTTTTGCGGGCCTGCTCGGCACGGATGGATTCGACCTTGCGGGTCAGTCCTTTCTGGGCCTCCTGAAAGCGGTCGAGTTCCGCCTGCATGCGATCGGTTGCCGCTTCCCGGGGAAGATCTTCCAGTTTGAGGTGGTTGCGTACGAAAAGGCGATCACCATAAGCCCCGGCGACCATTTCGATTGCACCGATCTCTATCAACCGGCGGCAGATAAAGCCGCCGGCTTCCTGAGACAGGGCCAGCATCCCGCAGACCTGGTCAAGGGCCGGGGGGGTTTGCTCCTGGTGGGTTAGAACACGAATGGCGGCCACGAAAAGGTGGGCGCCGTCGTACAGGGACGGGGACTCGGGCGTGCGCATATATTTTCTCCTGCCGATGATCCGCGGTATCCGCGTCGGCGGTCGACTTCTTCCGGTCTTCGCGCGGCCGTCAACGCCTTCTTGACAGGCGATCGGTCGGAGAGTAACATTTGCAAAATTTTTGTCAAGCAAGCAGGAATCCCATCAATCTGATTGCAAGGGAGGCATGGCCATGACCGAAATCATCGATGTGACGGCACGTGAAATCCTCGATTCCCGCGGCAATCCCACCGTGGAAGTGGATATTCTCACGGCATCCGGTGCCTTGGGACGGGCGGCGGTGCCCTCGGGGGCCTCCACCGGTAAACGGGAAGCACTGGAACTGCGGGACAAACGCGCCAAACGTTACGGCGGCAAAGGGGTCCGCAAGGCGGTCAAGAATGTCAACGAAATCATAGCGGTCCAGATTATCGGCATGGATGCGGCCGACCAGATGACCCTGGACCACAAACTGCTGGAACTGGACGGTACGGCCAACAAGTCCAAACTGGGGGCCAATGCCATGCTGGGGGTTTCGATGGCCGCCGCGCGGGCGGCGGCCAATGCTTTCGGCCTGCCGCTTTTTCGCTATATCGGCGGGATCAACGCCCGCTGCCTGCCGCTGCCCATGATGAATATTCTGAACGGCGGGGCGCATGCGGCCAACAATCTCGATATTCAGGAATTCATGATCATCCCGGTGGGCGCCAAGTCCGTGGCCCAGGCGATCCAGATGGGGGCGGAAACATTTCATGCCCTCAAGAAGATTTTGAAGGACAAGGGCCTTAACACGGCGGTCGGGGATGAAGGCGGTTTTGCCCCGGACCTGGCCTCCAACGAGGACGCCATCATCAATATCATTGCCGCCATCGAATCCGCGGGCTACAAGCCCGGCAAGGAAATCGGTATCGCCATGGACGCCGCCGCCAGTGAATTTTACAGCAAGGGGAAATACGTACTGCAGTCCGAAGGACGCAAGCTTTCCTCGGAGCAGATGATCGGCTACTACCAGAAGTTGATCGAGCAGTATCCGATTCTGTCGATCGAGGATGGCCTGGCTGAACAGGACTGGGATGGCTGGGAGCTGATGACCGACCGGCTCGAGAGTGCCATCCAAATCGTGGGGGACGACATATTCGTCACCAATCCCAAAATTTTCGAAAAGGGTATTCAGCGGGGCATCGCCAACTCGATTCTGATCAAGCTCAACCAGATCGGAACCGTATCCGAAACGCTGGATGCCGTCGAAATGGCCAAGCAATCCGGCTACACCACGGTGATCTCGCATCGTTCCGGGGAGACGGAGGATGCCTTCATTGCCGATCTGGCCGTGGGCGTCAACGGCGGGCAGATCAAAACCGGATCGCTCTCGCGCAGCGATCGGATCGCCAAATACAACCAGTTGATGCGGATCGAAGAAGCGCTGGGAGCGGCGGCCACATTTGCATCCGAACTCCTTTAGGCCCTATGGACCGTCGGGCCTGATTCGGCCGGTGGGATTGCCCGGAAAGACACCATCCAACCGGGCATCCGGTCCGGCCAAAACCCGCGGTTCATGCCCCCGCGTTAACGACGGTGTCATCATGCGCGCCATGACGGTCAAACACATATCGCCGGCTTTAGCCGCCCTGATCCTGGTGGCCATGGTACTGGTGCTGCCGCCGGCGACCCTAAGGGCCTATGTACTGCCGGGCAAGCAGTTGCTGGCGCTGATGGCTGAAAAGCGGACTGTCCCCCAGACCCTGGAGGTCAAACAGGCGGTCAGTCAACTGCCCGACGATGGTGCGCCGCGAATGGCGGCATCCTTTCGCGAAACGCTCTATTTCGGGTTCCCGGATCGATTTCGATCCGATACCATCGGGGAGAATTACCACCGCATATCCATCCGGGCGCCCGAGGATACGCTTGTGGTCGTCAACGGGCAGGTCCGCAGCGGAGCGCCGGAGCGCTTTGAGGTCTACAAGGACCTCCTGATGATCCATTCCCGCGAGGTCTTGGCGGCTTACCTGGGGCAATTGGGGGTCGATCTCAACCAGACGCGCCTGGATCGGTTCGAAGAAGACTACTGTGTGGTCGTCGGTGCGCGCAATCCGCTCGCAAACACACCCCAGTTGTGGGTTCAGAAAGATAGCTTCCTGCCGTTGCGACTGACGTTGCCGCCGTCTCTGCTGAATTCGCAGGAAGGGGCCCTTGAAGTGCGTTATCTGGACTGGGGGCAGATCGAAGGG
>JASJED010000283.1 GCA_030065585.1 Desulfobacterales bacterium
CCGAGAGCGCCTCGAAATCATGCCCGTCACAACGCTCCACATACCACCCGAAGGCCTTGAATTTGCGTTCCAGGTCCCCCAGGCTGACGATTTCATCCAGAATTTTGTCGGACTGGAATTTGTTGCCGTCCACGATGACACTGACGTTGTTGATCTGCTGGTGGACCGTGCTCTGGAGCGATTCCCAGATCTGCCCCTCCTGCAGTTCCCCGTCGCCCGTCATGACGAAAACGCGCCCGCCGTGGCCCTTGAACTGCTTGGCCCAGGCCATGCCCTTGGCCTTGGAAATCCCCATCCCAAGAGAGCCGGTGTTGGCTTCCATGCCGGGAACGCTCAGGTCGGGGTGCCCATGGGTGCCGCCGAGACGCCGCAGGTTGATGAAGCGTTCCTTGGGGATCAGCCCTAGAGCGTAGAGAACAGCATAATGCCCGGGCACATCGTGGCCTTTGGATGAAAAGTAGATGTCGCGATCGGGATGGTCGATCCCGACCCGGCTCAAGTTCATTTCATCGAAGTAAAGCAGGGTGACGATATCCAGGGAACTCAGGCTCGATCCCAAGTGCCCGGAGCCGGCCCTTTTAACCGTGGCCAGGGCGTTGGCCCGGCACATGTCGGCAATCAGCTCCAGCCGATCTTTATGCTCAGGGGTGTGTTTGTTGATGCGTTGGAATTCTTCGACCGGTATCAACCGGATTTCGTAGGTGTCCATGATATTTATCGTGCCTCCGATTCGTAGGGCGCTTTATCAATGTCGGGAAGTCGCGCCTCGCTTTGCTGTACCAGGATTTCCGCCAACTGCCAATCATAGCGGCTGTTGACATCGAAACCTTCATAGCCTTCCGTCAGGAAGGGCATCACCACATTGCCGGCAATCGTGTGCTCTTCCAAGACGACGCGTGTCCAGGCCATTTCCAGGCTGGCATTCTGAACATATACTTCGGGCAGCGATGGATACTGACTGCTGTGCCAGGGCTGCTCCGGCGGCCCTAGCGGCAGCAGCGGCATCATTCGCTGACCCCGGATGACCCACATTTTCCCGGGGTGCTGGCTGCATTTCTCGACGGCGCGCAGGGAATCCACACCGGTCTGTTTGGCAAACGCCTCCCAGGCCCGCCGGATGGTCTGCGGCAGACGGAAAGGGCTGGTGGGCCGCAAGATGCTGAAACCGTCATAATGGCGGCCGCTATCCGCCAGGCGCTTCAATGTATCGTCGATCCACGCAATATCCGGCGAAGTATCGCCGGCAATTGCGGCCGGGCGCATGAAGGGAATTTCAGCGCCATAGTGGCGGGCGATATCCGCATAATGCGCGCTGTCGGTGGAGACAATCACATCGGCGAACACCCCGCTTTGAAGGGCGGCCGCGATGCTGTAAGCGATCAGGGGGTGCCCGGCCAACGGGCGGATGTTTTTATCGATCACGCGTTTCGAGCCTGATCGCGCCGGTATCAGGGCGACGATGCGGGGCTGATTGTTGCTGCTCAAGGCAACTGAACGGTCGGATTGCGTCATCTCGTGATTCACCATAAAAAAAATTGCGGGTGGCGGCTCCTCCGCAATCAAGTCGTCGTTGAGGCCTGGGATCGAATTATGCGCAGCCGCAATAAACCGGTTAATGCACCGGTAGGTGGTTGCCGGGCTCTCCCTTTGAGTGCCCCCTAGATCAGATCAGGCTCAACGCAAATATAAATGTCTTTGAGGTTCGAGTAGATATCCAGGGCTTCCGTGCCCGGTTCCCGGGACCCGTTTCCGGATTGCTTCACACCGCCGAAGGGCATATGGGGCTCGCTGCCGTAAGTTCCGGCGTTGACCACCGCCACACCCGCCTGCACCTTTTGGGTGAATTCCATCACCCGGTGGACGTTGCGTGAATGAATGCAGGCCGTCAGGCCATAGGGCGAATCGTTGGCCATTTGCAGGGCCGCATCAAAGTCGCTGACGCGATAGAGGCAGGTTATGGGGCCGAACACTTCCTGCGTCGATATGCCTGATCGCGGATCGGCATTTTCAATTACCGTCGGTGCCATGTAAAAGCCGTCGGCATGATCGGGGGTTGTCATGCGGGATCCGCCGATCAGGACGTGAGCACCTTCCTGGGAGGCCTGTTCAACGGCGGCCACCATGTTTGTCAGCTGCGTTTCGTTGATGACCGGCCCGAGGTCGTCCATGTCCGTCGGACCCACTTTCAGCCTCTGGGTGGCGGCAACGAGCAGCTCGCGGAATTGGTCATAAACGGCATCGAAGACGATGATCCGGCTGCCGGCGGCACATCGCTGCCCGGCATTGCTGAAGGCCGAGAGCACAACCCACTTGACCGCATTGTCCAGATCGGCGTCGTCACAGACGACCAGCGGGTTCTTGCCACCCAGTTCCAGCGAAACTTTGGCCAGGCGGCGGCCGGCGGTCTCAGCAATCTGGCGCCCCACCGCGGTCGAACCGGTAAAGCTGACAACGGCCACATCCGGGTGCGCCACGAGCGGAGCGCCGGCGGCCTCGCCCAATCCCTGCAAGATGTTCAGCACACCCGACGGAAGGCCTGCTTCTTGAGCCAGTTTGCCAAAATACCAGGCCGTGGCAGGCGTGTCCTCGGCCGCCTTCAATACAGCGGTGTTTCCACAAATCAGGGCGGGAAATACTTTCCAAGCCACATTGGCGATGGGCGTGTTGGCGGCAATGATCAAACCGGCCACCCCCAGGGGATGACGGACGGTCATGGCATATTTGTTGGGCACCGCGCTGGTGGTCGTGCGGCCGTAGAGCCGCCGGCCTTCTCCGGCCATGAATTCCGCCTGGGCAATAGCCCCGCCGGTTTCGCCCAAAGCGGCCGATGGCGCCATACCGGTCTCGGCCGCCACGATAGCGGCGATTGTCTCGGCGTTTTCACGCATATTTCGGGCGATGGCCATTAAAATGTCGCCCCTTTGTACCGGCGTCATACCTGCCCAGGCGGGATAGGCGTTCTTGGCCGCAGCAACGGCTCGGTCGACATCCGCCTGTTTGGATCCAACCGCCTGACACAGCATTTTGCCGGAGGCCGGAGATAAATTATTGAACAGGGCCCCATCGGTCGCCCCTTTTTCAGCCCCATCAATCCAATTCAACACGATTTCAGGAAACAGTTTCGTATTCATTTTTTTTCCTAAAAGGTATGAACCTTTGGCTACCAGGCGGTAAATCCGCCATCGACAACCAACTCGGTGCCTGTGACATAAGATGATTGATCGGAAGCGAGAAAAAGCAGCGGCCCCCGCAGATCCTCCTCTGTCGCCATTCGCCCCATGGGTACCCGCGCACAGAACTTGCGTTTGAAGTCATCATCCTGCCCACCCAAGACACCGCCGGGAGATAGGGTATTCACCCGGATCCCTTTAGATGCCCAGAGTGTTGCCAGGTAGCGTGTCAGGTTCACGACCGCCGCCTTGGATGCCCCGTAGGCCGGTGGTTTCAGAAAGGGGGGATCACTTGGGATGTGATCGTAGAACCGGCTGTCCGGTGCAACGCTGGCATAGAGCGAGCCGATATTGATGATCGATCCGCGCCCGGCTTTGACCATGGCCCTGCCAAAAACCTGGGAGACGAGGAAAAGGCCAAGGGTATTGACTTCAAAAACCTGGCGGTTGACCTCCAGCGGAATGTCTTCCAGGCGATAACCCCCACCCGGCTGGTCGGGGGGTTGGTCAATACCGGCGTTGTTGACCAGAATCGAGGGGACATCGAAAGTCTTCTGGCAGAGGTCGCAGGCTTGTTCAAGTTCAGCGCGGTTGCGGACATCGGCGGTGGCCGGTAGCAATCGCTCAGCGCCATAACGTTTCTGCAGCGCTAAAAACACCTCGCCGGGTTTCTGATCCGGGTGATCCAGCCCCATGACACAGGCGCCGGCGTCGAGCAGGGCTCCCGCCCACATGGGGCCGAGTTTACCGAAGGCCCCCGTGACAACGGCAACCGCCCCATCCAGCCGGAAAGGACCTCCCCTCAAGATGTCATTCCCGATGCTTGCTGGGCGCCGTTCAGCACCTCGAAGGTGATGTCTTCATCCACGGCGATCGGTTTCAGCGTTGTCCGTCCGACGACTTTGTCGATTTCGTAGGGTGGAAGACCGTCCCCCGGACATTTGAGGGCCAGATCTTCCATCTGGATGGCATGTCCCTGGGGTAAAGCCCTTGCCGCCACGATTTTCTTACCCATCTTGATCATGGGATCGACTTCGCTCTCGTAAACCCGCTTGACCCCGTCGCCCATGGCCACCTTGACGCGCTCGAGGTCTCGGACCATCTTGCGAAATCCAATCGGCTCCAGGGAAAAAGCATGATCAGTGCCTTTCCAGGTGTGATTCAGGGTGAAATGCTTTTCGACGACACGCGCGCCAAGCATATAGGCGGCCAGCGCCATGGCAATGCCATTGTCATGGGAAGACAAGCCGACCACACAGTTCGGGAAGCGCTCGCGGAAAGTCGTTATGACATTGAGATTGAGTTCTTCGAATGCGGCCGGGTAGCCGGCGGTGCATTGCAGAATGCACAACTGCGGGTTGATCGGCATGATGGCGTCGTGGGCCCTGCGGACATCCTCCATGGTCCCGCCGCCAGTGCTAAGAATCATGGGCTTCTGAAACTGGGCGATATGGGTCAGAAGCGGTATGTTCTTCAAGTCGCCGGAAGCGATTTTGAAGGCCGGCATATCCATCTTGGCCAGAAAATCCGCGCTGGAAAAGTCAAACGCGGTCGCGAACATGGCCAGCCCCAGTTCTTTGGCGTAGGCCATTAATTCCGTGTACTCCGGCCATTCGAACTCCAGGAATTCGCGGTGTTCGCCATAGGTCTTGCCGTAGCTGTTGGGGTTCTCATAGGGTTTGGCGTAGGCCTCGGCCGTATAGAGTTTGCGGTTGTCGCGCTTCTGCAGTTTGACCGCATCGGCGCCGCTCTCCTTGGCGACCTTGAACATCCTCTTGGCCGTATCCAGGTTACCCTGGTGATTGTGGCCGACTTCGGCAATCACATAACAGCCGCTGCTGTCTTGAATGGTCTTGTCTCCTATGGTGAGTTTTCGCATTAATTTTTCTCCCTAATTTGGTCTTATGGATAAGACTGAATCACCGCCTGACGGTTGATACCCGGCGGTCAATAGTTAAATCGGTATTATCCCCACAACGGTCAGCACGCGGCGATTGTTCGGGATTCAATGACAAAATCAAGTGTCTCCCCGTTATAGCGATGATCACGGGACGCTCATCAAAGCGTTGCTTGGGCCGAAGCGCGGATAGATGTAAGATCCGTTAGGGGTTCAGCGATGTCGCTATGATCATCCTTGTTTTCCAATATCTTCACGGATCCATTCTCAAGACGATAGGCGATGTCGGCGGCATCAAGCAGTGCTCTTTGATGTGAAATCGCAAAGATGGTGACCTTGCCGCTGAGTGTCGTCATGGTGTCACAGATGGCTTTTTCGGTCTCCGGATCGAGTGCCGTGGTGGCTTCGTCCAAAATCAGGAGCTGGGGCTTATTGACCAAAGCCCGGGCGATGGCGATGCGCTGCCGTTGGCCGCCCGATATTTTGCTTCCGCGCTCACCGACAATGCTATGGATGCCCTTGTCAAGGCTACTTACGAAATCCCAGGCCCCTGCTGCCTTCAGAGCCTTTTCGACATCCTCATCGGATATGCCTTTTCTTCCCAAGGTAACATTGATAAAGACACTATCGTGCAACAAAAGCGTTTCCTGCGGGACATAGCCGATCATGCGACGCCATTGCCTGATATCGACATCTTTCAGCGACAGGTCATCAATCCAAACCTCCCCTTCCTGCGGGCGGATCAGTCCGATAATCAAATCGGCCGTGGTTGTCTTACCCGCACCAGAAGAGCCATTGACCGTAACAAACCGACCCTTGGGCAATTCCAACGAAAGATTTTTTAGCACCTGGCCTTTACCGTAACTGAAACTGACATTTTCAAAGCGAATCATATTTTCGAATTCGGGCATTTTGCCGCCCGCAAGGGTTTCTCTTTTTTCATCCGCTTCCGTCATTTTGGTCTTTAGGGACAAGTAGGCACTTTCGTGATAAGCCACCTTCTGATATTCTTGCTGGAGCTTGTGGATGTTTTTCAATACGCGCCGTAT
>JASJED010000048.1 GCA_030065585.1 Desulfobacterales bacterium
ATCGATTTTAAAAGGATTCCGGTGCATCGTGAACCGGCTCAAAATGCTCACATACTTTATGTATGCTCCGCTTTCTCGCCGATTCACGCCTTGCCAGGAACCCTAATCTTTATTTTGAGATAGCTTCTTGTGTCCGTCCAGAAAGGGTAGCTTTTGGTTCAGGCCAAGGCCGCAGTGCTTTTGGAACCGCAGGCGTAGTCAAGCTACGTCGAGGATTTCAAAAGCGCGAGAACGCCGGCCTGGGCCGAAAGATGCCTTTTATGAATGGGCACTAGTTAAGGGCCGAGTTCATCAAATCACCGATCAGCTTGCCGAACTGGGAAGGGTTTTCGATCTTCCCCCCTTCGCCGATCACCGCCAAATCATAGAGCAGCCGGCTGTAATCCTCCAGGCGGGCATCAGACTGATCCGTGGCGTAAATCTGCTTGATCTTGTCCAGAACGGGATGTTTGGTGTTCAACTCCAACACCCGCTTGTTGGGCGGCAGGTCCTTGCCGGCCGATTGCATGATTTTGGCCATATAGCCGCTCATGTCGTGGGCGTCTCCCGACAAACAGGCCACGGAGTCCAGCAGGCGGGTGGACGGCTTGACTTCTTTGACCTGGTCTTGCAACGTCTTGCGGATAAAACCGAACAGGTCCTTGAACTGCTCTTCCTGGTCCTTGGTTTCGTCCGCATCGATGTCCAGATCCCCCTTCTCGGCGCTTTTAAGGGGCTTGCCATCGTATTCGGTCAGCGACTGCACCACCCACTCGTCCACCGGATCCGTCATCAGCAGCACTTCGAAACTCTTGGCCTTGAGCTGTTCCAGATGTGGGCTGTTGAGAAGGGTTGTCGGGCTGTCGCCGGTGAGATAGTAGATTTCCTTCTGGTCTGCGGGCATACGCTCCACATAGGCTTTCAGGGACGCCCAGGCCCCGTCCGAGGTGGTGGTTTTGAAGCGGGCCAGATCCGCCAGCTTGGTCTGGTTGGCGGGATCGGTGTAGATCCCGATCTTTAGAATCGCGCCGAATTCATCGTAAAATTTGTCGTAGTCTTCCTTTTCCAGTCCATTGAGAAGATCGAACAGTTTTTTGACCAGGTTTTTGCGAATATTGAGTACCAGTCGGTCCTGCTGCAGGATTTCGCGGCTGATGTTGAGATTCAGATCGGGAGCGTCCACCACCCCCTTGACGAAACTGAAGTACTCGGGCAGCAACTCTTTGCAGTCGTCCATGATAAATACCCGACGGCAGTAAAGTTGAACGCCATGCTTGAATTCGGGCTGGAACAGATCGAAGGGCGCCTTGGACGGCAGGTAGAGCAGGGCCGTATATTCGGTGGTTCCTTCCAGTTTGACGTGCAGGTGCTTCAGGGGCGGGTTCCAGTCGTGGCTGATGTGGGTGTAAAACTCCTTGTATTCGTCTTCGCTGACCTCTTTTTTATCCCGCGCCCAGATGGCCTTCATCGAGTTGAGCGTCTCATCGCGCACCACCGTGCGGGTGGTCTCGCCGATCGGCTTGCCCTCACTGTCCAGCACTTGCTCGGATTCAGGGATGGGCTCCTGTTTCTCCACCTCCATAACGATCGGGTACGCCACGAAGTCGGAGTGCTTCTTGATGATGTTACGGATCGTCCATTCGTCGGTATAGTCCGGTTCGTCCTTATCGGGCTTGCGCAGTTCAAGACGGATGGTCGTGCCCCGATCGGCTTTGGTGGTCTCCTCGATGGTGTAGGCGCCATCCCCGCTGGATTCCCACTGGGTCGCCGTTTCCTCGCCGGCCGCCCGGGTGATCAGGGTGACTTTTTCGGCCACGATGAACGCGCTGTAGAAGCCGACCCCGAACTGCCCGATCAACTCGGGGGTCAAAGGTGCTTCTTTCTGGTTGAGGGCCTGCATAGCTTCCAGGAAAGCCGCCGTACCGCTCTTGGCAATGGTACCGATATTGTCATTGACCTCGTCATAGGTCATGCCGATACCGTTGTCGGCGATCTCAAGCGTCCGTTTGATACCGTCGCGGGTGATTCTGATCTTGAATTCGTTGTCGTCGCCGATCAGGTCGGTATCGGTCTGGGCTTTGAAACTCAGTTTGTCGATGGCATCGGAGGCATTGGATATCAATTCCCGCATAAAGATATCACGGTTGGAGTAAAGGGAATTGATGATCAGCTTGAGGACCTGCTGAACCTCGGTCTGGAACTGGCGGGTTTCTTTTGCTCGGGCCATTGTAATTTTTTTCTCCTTTTCAAAAATAATAAAAATTGCCCAAATCGGGCAATTTTATCCGTAAAACATAGGTTTTTTTCAGCGTTTGTCAAGATGCCCAACGCGCCTCTGGCAAGGGATTGAGGCGATTTCAGACCCCGCCGCCGCAGCGTCCACGGTCCGGCCCGGCGCCGGAAGCGCGCCGGGACAAATTTAAGCAACGACGGCTTGCTTCCCGGATATCAGTTGGAAATGGTCCAATAGAAAAACAGAATCGGTAAGAATACACCGCATAGAAACGAAACCACCGCTTCAAAAACCATAAAGGTTCGGTTCAATATCCCCGACTGCTGCCATTCCTTGATCTGGATTGCGCGAAAATTCCTACTGAAGATGAATGCCCAGAAGAATATCAAATAGCCGATCAATTCGAATCCGTCGCCAGCGCCTTTCATTGGGCAATCCTTCGTTAGAGCCTTTTTCTGATGATCTCGTAATAAGTTGAATTTGTCCGAAGCTTGTCATTCTGAAGAAAGCCAGAATACAATAATGCCAGTATGATCTGGATGCCGGATCACATACAATAATCAAATGCTAAGGAAGAGGTACAAATCACGTAGAGGCCCGCCAGAGGCGGCAGATTTGGTTTCCCTGCAAGGCCGCAGGCGCTTTGGTCGCCGCAGGCGGGTTCCAGGGCGCTTAAGAGCAAGCATCGGGCTGGCAGGCAAGGCACCGCCCGTAGCGGGAAGCGCAGCAACCATGCGGGTTGTGAGCACGCCCGCAAGGGCGGTAACGCCGCATGGCAGTTCGAGGCGCCGCTCATAGGCGTCCTGGCGGCTACGTCGAGGACGGACAAACGGCGAGAACGCCGCATGGGGCCGAAAGATGCCCCCTATAGGCGAACGGTGGTCGCCCTGAAGGGGTAGGTTTCGGCTCCAGGCAAGGCCGCAGCCCGCTGGGGTACCGCAGGCGTAGCTTGCGCTACGCCGAGGAAATCCCCACGGGCGAGAACGCCGCATGGGGCCGAAAGATGCCCCTTCAGGGCGACCACCCGGGTTGACCTGGCCCATTTTAGTCTTACCCTATTTATGCCAGGTACCTAACCGCCTGGCATTCCTCCTTAACCTGCCGTCGGGGCGGTTCTGCTAACCGGAGCCGCCCCCCCTTTGAATTGCCCCCTCCCCCCAAGTCCCTATAAGCGGTTTCAAAACCTCACCTAACACCCGATTTCGGCCTTGCCCTCGAATGCGATCTGAGGTTTTGAAACCGCTTCTAAGCAGGCCCGCCAGGCTTGCCAGCCGGATTCTTAAGCCGACCGCAACAAACCTGCCGCCGGCATGTCGACCGATCGTCGCGGCCACACGTCATAGAGGGTAAAAACAACCCCAACTAGGAGATCGTCATGCAAACGAAACATGTCATAGTCGCAACACTGGTAATCGTCATGGGGATGGCCTGGGCCGGAAGCGCATCGGCCGGACCGTTGAAAAAACGAATGCAAAATCAACACCATCGGATTCGCGACGGGGTGGCCAGCGGGGAATTGACCTACAGGGAGGCACGGCAGCTGCGCAGACACCATCGCGTGACGCGCCGCCTGCGCAACTATTTTCTATCCGACGGCCATCTGACGCACCGCGAACGACGGATCCTTCATCGGCGTCTGGACCGCAACAGTGATCGGATTTATGCCTACAAGCACGACCGGGACTATCGTTACCCCCGCAGATGGCGGGCGCATGCTTACTATTGATGCGCGTGGCGGACGATAATCGCCAGATCCAAGCGGCGCACGGCGACGGTATTGCCATCCATGGCCTGGTCCGGGAGATACGGTCGCCGTCGGTCGCGTTCCGCAGGCAGGCGAAAGCAAACTCGGATAGATCAGGGGTGGTCACCGGTAACGGCCCAACTCATGCCCGGGGGTTGGACAGATTTCCATTGAACGGTTAATATGCGCCATGGTCGAAAACGCGCCCGCATCCCCCCCAGAGCCGGAAGGTTCCGGCGAAGTCAAAGCCCTCGTCCTTGCGGCCATAGAGGACAACCGGTTCGCCTTCCAGCAATTGATGGACATGCACCAGGAGAAGATCTACCGCATGATTTTCTTCCGGGTTCGCTCCCGCCTGGATGCCGAGGATATCTGCCAGGACGTTTTCATCCAGGCTTATAAGAACCTCAAACGTTTGAAGGATCCGGACCGATTTACCGGATGGCTTTTTCGCATCGCGGCCAACCGCATCAAAGACCATTACCGCAAGACGAAAGTCCGGGCCATCTTCAGCTTCTTGCCTGATGTCGAGCGGGATACCGATGCGGCCGCGGCGGCCGGCGAAAGGATGGACATCATGGAAAACCTGGAACGCCGGGATTTCTGGGACAAAGTCCACACCATGTTGGAGCGCCTCTCGCGCATGGAGCAGCAAGTGTTCCTGTTGCGCTTTTTTGACGATCTGGGTATAAGAGAAATATCTGAAGTCATTAGTAAAAGTGAAAGTACCGTTAAAACCCATCTCTATCGCGCGCTCAAGAAATTCAAGGACGACAAGGCTTTCCGTGAATTCTTAAGGGAGGCCGTCTCATGAGTTCGAAGCACACGGCACACATCGAAGAACAGCGCCTGATCCAGATCTTGGGCGACGGCATCCCGCCGACCGGGGCAGAGGACGAGCACCTGGCCGGCTGCCCCCAATGCCGGACCGTCATCGAAGACCTTCAGGCGGATTTGAAATCCCTGCGCCGCGCCAGCGTGCGCTTTACCCCCAAACTGGAGAAACGTCTCCAACTACCGGAGTCGGTTGAACGCCCCGCCGGTATCCGCGGGCTGGGTCGCGGCTGGCGGGTGACCGCCGGAGCCGTGGCGACCCTCTGCCTGGCGGCCATGGTATGGTGGCAAGCCGGCGTCTGGCGATGGGACACGCGTCCGCCCGAAATTGCCACACTTCCGGCCCCGGTGGCGTCCGATCCGCTCATGCGCGAAACCCGGATGCTGGCCGATAACGCCATACCCGAAACCTATCAGGCGATCATCGAAAGCCTTGACGGCGGCTTCGATGAAGGCTTTATTGAGTTTGTCATTCCACCCCTTGACGAGGAATCGCTATCTTGATCCGGGTCCTAAAAGGAGTTGCCGTATGTTAAAACAAATGATTGCATCCTGCCTGCTGCTGTTTGTCACCGTTTGCGCCCCGGCGGCGTTTGCCCAGAGCGAACCTTCCGGTAGATGGTGGCATGACCCCGGGATAAGAGCCGAGCTTGATTTGAAGGGCAATGAAGTCAAGCGACTCGACCGGCTTTTCAAGAACAGCCGCCGCCGCCTGATCGATCTGAAGACAAGGGTCGAAAAAGCCCAGTTCGAATACCAGAGCCTGATGGAAGCCGAGCCACTGGACGAAGCGGCCGTCAACCGGCAGTTCGCCAAGTTGGAAAAAGCACGCAGCCAGTTGGCGGGGGAACGTTCACGTTTTCTGGTGGAAGTCCGCAAAATCCTGGGGCACAGCCGCTTCCAACGGTTGAAGCAGATCTATCGACAGAAATAGATCCCGGGCGGTCAGCGGCAGACCCATCCCCCCAAGGCCTGCGGCCGCCCTGGCGAACGGCCGGTCATCCGGCGCGACCGCCTTGACATTTCCAACCGCCTCACGCTATGGTTGCCGCTAACTGATCGCGGCGGCCGGTTACGCTTACTCACCTAGCCCGACACCACCACCCAACTGTACGCACGATCTTCATGGATGCCGGCTCTACCCGGATTCACAACCGTGATCGGTCCTCGACACCGTACCCCCTGACATCTTGGCCTTCGAGGCCCCGGCTCGACCAATCGATCCGGCAAAACAGGATTGGCCTTCAAACACGCCGCTGGCACCATCAGCGGCCAAACCATGACCGGGAGATGGACGCGCTTATTTCCCCCGGTCGCCCCCGGTGCGGCCCGGCAAGCCTGCCGGTGGCCTGAGTGTGCCGTCTTCCGGACACACACAACCCCATCTAAACCGGATCGCACCCGGTCCGGATGAAAGGAGGTCCATCATGGCCGACAGCATGTACAAGGTAATCACTTTGGTCGGAACGAGCCCCACTTCGTGGGAAGAAGCCGCAAGTATGGCAGTGGAAACCGCCGGGAAGAATCTCCGGGACCTGCGGATCGCTGAAGTGGTCAAACTGGACATGAAGGTCGAAGGCGGCAAAGTGATGTCCTACAGGGCCCGTGTCACGATTTCCTTCAAATACGAAGGGCAGAATTAAACCGGGTTCAGGTGGTTGATCTTCCCACCACCCTGAAACGGACATCGAATACCTCGCGTTGTCAGAAAAAACGCCCCGCCGATACCGGCGGGGCGTTTTGACGTGGGCTTCGGGCAAGGGCTGTGCGCTAGTTAGAAGCTATCTCAAAAAAAATCTAAGTGCCCCTGGCGGTGTTCCCAGCGTTGCTGGATTCAGCATCGATTTTAAAAGGATTCCGGTGCATCGTGAACCGGCTCAAAATGCTCACATACTTTATGTATGCTCCGCTTTCTCGCCGATTCACGCCTTGCCAGGACCCCTAATCTTTATTTTGAGATAGGTTCTAGTCATGCTGGTGCGGTATCCGCCCGTGGGGATGGGCGTGAACGTGTTCATGGAATTGAAGCAACTCGTCGGTTTTGATATGGCCGTCTTCCATGGAATAGGTCATATCGGTCGTTTGTTCCAGAAAACGGGTGTTGTGCGATATGAGAATATAGGCCAGGTCGAGATCCGCAATCAACCCGGCCAATGTCTCGCGGGTCCGGTCATCCAGGCCGGTGGTCGGCTCGTCCAGAAGCAGGACTTCGGGTTCCATGGCCAGGATGGTCGCCAGGGACACCAGCCGTTTCTCGCCCCCCGACAAGCGGAAGGTGATGCGATCCTCGAACTCGGAAAGCCCCAGACGGTCCAATGCACGTCGGGCGACGGCGATCGCCTCGTCCCGGCTGTGTCCCAGATTGAGCGGTCCGAAAGCCACGTCCTCCAATACGGTCGGGCTGAAAAGCTGGTCGTCGGCGTCTTGAAAAAGAAGACCGATGCGCCGGCGGATGGCCACGAAATCCGCTTCCTTTTCCGCCGGTTGTCCGAACAGGGTGATGGCGCCGCCGGTGGGTTTCAACAGTCCCATAATCACGTGGAAGAGTGTGGTTTTGCCGCTGCCGTTGGGGGCCACCAGTCCTACCCGCTCTTGCGGATAGAGATCGAAGTCCAGGTTTTTAAGAACCGGCGGCCGGCCCGGATAAGCAAAAGAGATATCGCGCAGCGAAATGATTGGGTGACTTTGGGCATCGTGTTCCAAGAGAACCTCTCAATCCAGATGCAAAGGGGGCCTGTGGAGGGCGTCCCTGATATGACGGCAGAAAAGACGGCTGGTCGCCGCATGGCGGCCCAACCCCTCGGCCTGCGGTAGGACGGTCAGTCCGTGTTCTTCGAGCTGCGCCTGCCAGGAAGTCGGTCGGCGGCCACTGATGTCCTGCATAAAATGGGCACCGGCCACCAGCATAAAAGGCCGCACCTGAGCACGCCGATATCCCGAAGCAATCAGCCGTTTGGCAATGGCGGCGGGGGTGGGCTCGCCCTTGACCTGCCCTAGCATAACTTGGTGGCCGAAGCGTGCCGCCAGGCCCCGGGCCAGCAGGGCATAAGCCATCCAGGCCGGATGGTCCGTGCCATGGCCCACCAGCACCAGAGCTTCCCCGTCCGTGGTCGGCCGTATCCCATCGACCCAATCCAGCACGGCATCGAAATCTTCCGGATGGGAGAGCAGCGGCAGGCCGAGGTGGACCTCAAGCGGGCTTTGGGCCGCCTGCCAGACCAGGTGGTGAAATTCAATCCCGCAAATCAGGTGAAGGGATTGCACGACGGCCCGTCGGCAACCCGCGCGAGACAACTGGTCAAGAACCTTTTGCGGCGTCGCCGGTGCCTCGCCCGTCTGGGCGCGCATCCGCCTGCGGATGGCGCGCGAAGAATAGGCCCAGTGGACCGGATGACCCGGCAATTGCCGGCGGCATTCCGCTTCGATAAACCGATAGGTGTCCATTGCCGCGGTGGCCGTTCCGGAAGCCACAAGCACAATCGGTAGCGGTTCTTCGGCCATCTTGCGCGTGTCCTGGTTTCGGTTGACCCGGTAGCGTGAAACGACGGTCAGCCCCGCCATTCCAGCCCGAGCAGGGCGATCATAACAGATGCGGCCACGAGCGCAAACCATCGATTGACCGGATGGGCCGGAAAGGTGGCCAGGGAATGAAAGCGGCCGTTGAACCCTCGGCAGCGCATGGCCTGGTGCACCCGGTCGGCCCGGGCGGCCGCACGCACGAAGAGCATGCCCACGAGGTAAGCATAGCTGCGGTAGGTGTGCAGACGGGTGCGGGGCCGGAAACCCCTGATTTTCATGGCCGTCATCAAACGCTGATACTCCTGTTCGATAACGAAGATATAGCGGTAGCACATCAGCAGCAGATAGACGAGTTTGTCGGGAACGCGCAGGCGTCCCAGGGTCTGGCCCAGTGTGCCAATGGGCATCGTGGCCGCCAATGCGGTAAAAACGGCAATGATGGCCAGCGACTTCAGCGTAATCCGCCCCGCCAGGGCAACCCCCTCGCGGTAGAGGGGGATCGGCCCCATTCGCGCCATCAGGGCGCCTTCATAGGTCAGCGGCAGAAGGAGCCAGAGAAGCGCCAGAAAACCAAACACCACCATCAGCCGACGGCCGACCGCTTTGCGGTCCAGGCCTGCGACCAGCAGCAGGGCCAGCGCCGCCGCGCAGGCCAGTGACAGGGCCGTAAAAGATTCGAAAACGGCCACAGTGCACGAGAAGACCGCCGCGGCGATCACACGCAGCCGGGGATCGATGCGGTAGATAAAGGTGTCGCCGTGGGCGAGAGGCTCAGCAATCATTGGCTTAACCGGACTTGCGACGGGATTGCAAATAGGCCCCCAGGCCGACCAGGCCCATGATGTAACCGAGGCCGCCGATGATGTCCTGCAGGGAGGGGCGCTGGGCCAACTGCGCCAGCTGCCGCCGGATCGGGGCCAGCTTCTTTTCCAGCGATCCCTCGATCAGGGCCTGGAGTTCAGCGGCTGTGGGCGCGTGGGGGACCTGGGGAGGCGCTGCGGCGGCCGGAGGAGGGGGCGATGCCCCCGCCTCACTGCTGGCAGGACGTTCTGCGCTGCCCGCCGATCCGAATTCTTCGGCGGCCACCCGCCATTCACCGCGGTGGCCGCTGCCGGCCAGCAGGACGATGCGCAGGGCCTCGGGGCGCGGGGGCGTAAAGGCGAATTGGCCTTGATCGTCGGTCCGGCCTTCCAGCAACTTTTCGCCGGAAGCGTTGTAGACTTCGATGCGGGCGTTCTTGGCCAGGCGTCCGCCGCTGAATTTGCTTTGCGTTATCACCTTGTTTTCTTCCACCCAAGCAAACAGCGAGACATTGTGCGCCTTGGCTGTAACGGGGACGCAGTTCAGCAGGATGGTCAGAACCCCCAGCAGAACACCAAGATGGGATCGACACTGGTTGCGTGCACGCCATTCAGGTATCATGGATATCCTTCCCTGTCGCGGCCTCGTCTAAGGTCATTTTAAATCCGGGCAGCAGCTCCGGCTGGACCTTGAGCAGGAAGGCCACGCAGAAGACCGTGATCAAGCCTTCGATCACCATGATGGGAACATGCGTCGAAATCAACAGCAGCGTGACTTCCAGGAAATTTTCCTCGGTGAACATCAGGGCCGCCCCGGCGACCCCGGCGCCCAGGAGCGTGCTTGCAAATCCGCAGGCAAAAGCGGCCGCGATTGCCACCGGGCGGCGGCGGTGGACCAGCGGACCGAACAGATAGTAACAGACCACCGCCGGTGCCGCCATGATCAGGGTGTTAACCCCCAGGGTGGTCAGGCCCCCGTATTGGAACAGGACGCCCTGAAGCACGAGCGCCACCACGATCGCCGGAAAGGCCCCCCAGCCCAGCATCAGACCGACAATGCCGTTTAAGATCAGGTGGACACTGGCGGGGCCGATGGGCACATGGACCAGCGAGGCCACGAAAAAAGCGGCTGCCAGCAGACCGGCGCGGGGAAGACGTTCGTAGTCCAGCTTCTTGAGACCCACGGCCGTTCCGGCCGCGGCCAGGGCGCCGCCCGTCAATAGAACCGGACCCGAAAGGACGCCTTCGGAAATGTGCATGGATTTACTTCTCCTGCCAGGCTTCGAACTTCACCCAGATGACGGCCCCCAACTCGACGTCCTTCTCCTGGCCGTCATGCGTCAGTTTGAATTCAGCCGTGTGCAGGGCCGCAAATCCCCACCACCCCGGGTGGGGCGCGGCATAGCTGAAAACACCGTTCTGATCGGCCTTGATGGTCTGAGTCAGCATGTAGGCGGTCGGCGCCTGCGCGCGCTGATCCCGGTTATAGTATTCGACTTCCACCATGGCGTAGGGGGCCGCTTGGCCGTTGCGTTGGACAATGCCCTGAAAGAGGTTGCCGGCATAGAGGCCGAAAGGCTTGGAGAGGGGGACAATTTCCGTTTCAAGACCGAGCGCCGCATCCCAGCCCTCGTCATCTCCGAAAGCGGTCATCACCGTCTTGGTGTAGTGCACGATGAAGGCGTCTTCCGCCGGCTCCCAGTATGGCTGGGGTTCCATGACGAAGACATACACGCCCGGCCGTTTGACGGTATACGACGCCGTCCAGGCCGGATGATCCATGACCGTTGCCGGTTTAAGCGCGCGGCCCAGATCCTGCGGTTGCCCGTTGGCCCAGACCGCGAATTTCGCGGGCCGGTCGAGCGGCATGCCGACCATTTCCATAGGGTGCGAAAAACTCAAGGTGAGGTCGACTTGGCGCGTGTCTTCGGCCATGATCATGTTGTCCGAGGGAATCACCATGCCGAAGTGGGCCTGGGCCGCGGTTCCCAACGCCAGAATAGCCACCAGACAGACAGTCCCAAAAGCGCGTACGTACATTAGGATAACCTTTCTTCAGGGCCAAAGGCGTCATGCATCCCACCCACCGGTCGGTGAAAGGCGCGCCGTGGCCAGCGTTGTGAATGCCAACTTGATGGTTTGGGGCGACGAATGCCTCCCGAACAGAGCGCCCTGCACCGTATCGAAATATGGATGGAGGGTCAACCGACGGCAGGCGCGCCGCAGGGAGAATATGGATCGTGAAGCAGGCCTGTCAAATATTGCCGCCAACCGGCACTTCATCCGATCAAGTAATAGACTCCGCCCGCCGCGGCGAGACTGCTCACGCGCAACATCTGCCCCACGATGAGCAGTTGGGTTCCCATCTGCGGTTTGAAGATGCCCATGTAATGCGGCAGCTGGTGGCGCAGGGCCCGGATCGGGAAGGCCAGAATATTGCCGGTCAGGAGCGCCAGCACCGTTTGCTTCACGTTCAGCACCCCGGCATCGAGAAGCGCGCCGGCGGCGGCAAAACCGGAGGTGAACTCGGCCACGAAGCTCAAAATGACCACCGACAGGGATTCCACCGGCACCACGGCCGTCACCACGAAGCGCGCCAGCCACTCGCGGGTGAAGGCAAACAACCCCATGCGGTTTAGAGTGAAAACGGCAATATAGATGGGGACCACGTAAACGACGATGTTGAGCATCCGCCGGGGCAATTTCCGGCGGATGGTCTGGAACAGATGGCCCCCGGCCGAAGGCGGTTGGTCGATTGCCGTGACGGCCTGGGTGGGGGCGGTGGACAGTGGCGGCAGGCACAGGCGACCGAAGAGCGCCAGCAAGAGCGTGCGCACGACGGCCGCCGCCAGCGTGATTAGGAAATAGAGCAACCCGGCCGTCTTGGTCAGGGGCACCACGATAAAAAAGGTCGTGGGCAGGTGCAGGAAAAAGGCTGGCAACTGGTTGATGAAATTGGTCAGGAAGAGTTGGCGGCGGGTGATCCGGCCCTCCTGATAGTAATCCACCAGCATGGCGTTGGCCGTGACCCCTGAGAAAAAAGCGGCGGTGAAGGCGGCCCCGCACCGGTCGCCCAGACGGCTGAAAGTGAATAAGGGACGGGCCAGTACGGCCAGATTCCGGGTCCAGCCCAGCGCTTCGATCATCTGCCCGGCAGCCAGCCCCACCAGAATAAAACCCAGCATGCGCAGCAGGGGGATTAGCAGGCTGCGGCCGGCGGTCGGCCAATCGAAAGCCGCGAGGCCATAGACCCCTGCCATCAGCGTCGCAGCCGAAAAGGTGAGCGACAGGATTAGGGCGCGGTAAGGTGGTCTATTCTTCTTGCGGGGCATAGGGGTCGGTCTTGCGGGCGATGATCAGCGTCCAGTAATTGGGTGACCGGGACTCGAGCGTTTTGACATCCGCGACGATTTCCTGCTCCGGCAGCGAGCAGCGCACCACCCCGGCGCTGTGCGCCAGCATATCGGCATTTTCTAAAGCTGCACAGATCCCATTGACATTGCGGTAGGCCTTCATGAACACCACGGTATCGGGCTTTTCGATCTGCCCTGCCAGACGGTTACCGCCATAGGCGCCGGAAACCACCAGCAGCGACTGCTCGCCCTCCACCAGGGGCATGTTCAGGGCCGCCGCCGATGCCTGGTAAGCGGTGATCCCCGGAACCGTCACCACCGGAAGATCGGGGAACAGACGCCGCATGTATTTCAGGATGTAGCCAAAGGTCGAAAAGGTCAGGGGGTCGCCCAGGGTCAGAAAGGCGGCCTGACGGCCCGCGGCGGTGACCGCCGCAATCGTGCGGGCATTGGCCTCCCAGGCCTGGTGCGTCGCATGCCGGTCCTTGGTCATGGGAAAGGCCAGGGTGCGGATCTCCGTTTCCGCCGGAATGTGGGCCCGGGCAATGTTGACCGCCAGACTGTAGTCGTTCTTGGTGGACGCCGCCGTATAGACAATATCGACCTTCTGGAGGACATGGATGGCCTTCACGGTCAGCAGGTCCGGGTCGCCGGGGCCCACGCCGATGCCGTAAAGCGTTCCGGGTTTGATCGTCATGAGAATCTTCCTTCTTTAACGATGATCAGCGGCGCGCCTCAGGCCCACCCGCTCGAGGATGCGCAGCCCCTCGGTTTCAAAAATGTCCGGGTACAGGCACCGCCCGATCTGGTCGATGCCTGCCAGCAGCCGCCGGGTGGGACGCGCCACCAGGGTTTCCTCCACGATGCAGATCCGACCGGCTTGCACGGCTTTGATGGCGCTGAACCCAGGCGCGTTGATGATGTCGTCGCGCGTGGTCTGGTTCATGGTGCCGTGCTGGGCCAGGAAGACATCGATTTCCGCAGCCCGGCTCAAAATCCGTTCTTTGCCATAAAAGGCAATGTTGGTATTGCGCACCCGCCGGGCATCGCTGGCGACGTTGACCCCCCCCGCGGTTTCCAGGGCGAAGATGGGCATGGAGCCGGGCACAAAGGTTTTCATCCGCCGATGAATGGCCTCGAAATAAACCCTCTGGCGCGGTTGAATGTCTCGGGTCAGCTCGCGAAAGTCACGCACCGCCTGGCGAAAACTGGCGACCTGCGCTTCAGCTTGGGTTTGCCGGCCGCACAGCAGGCCCAGCACCCGCCAGTAGGCGTACATGTCGTCCACGGCGGACGGCTGCAGGGAAACCACCGTGATACCGTTTTGCTCCAGTCCGGCGATCAGCGGCGCGTAGCCGCGGTCGATCATGGGGCGGATCAGGACGAGATCCGGCCCCGCCGCCAGGAAGCGTTCCAGCCCGTCATGATAGGAGAAAACCGGCTTGCGCCGCACTTCGGGCGGATAGTGGTCGTGGCGGGAGACACCGATCAGCGCCGTATTCGCCCCCAGCGCGAACAGGTTCTCGGTGTGGGCGCCGTAAAGTGAAATGATGCGTTCGAAAGCGCTGGTAACTGTGACCGTCCGTCCGGCCCGGTCGGTAATCCGGGGCGGGGCCTCTTGCGCTAGCGTCCGATCCGCTCCAGCCGCTACGGCCAAAGCAGACAAAAGAATGGTTATGGGCAACGCCAGGGTCTTCATCGGCTGAAATCCACCTGGGGCAGACCATACGTTGTATGCGGCCGGATATGGCCGTCGACACCGTAAATCGATTGCAGGGTGTCGGCGCGCATCACTTCCGCGGTGGGGCCCTGTTGGGCAATCTCGCCGTCTTTCATGAAAAGGAGCTCATCGCAATACATGGCCGCCAGATTGATATCCTGAAAAACAGCGATCACGGTCTGTTGCCGCTCTTGGACACGTTGGCGTGTCAGGCCGAGCAGATCCAGGGTGTGCCGGATATCGAGGCTGGCAGTGGCTTCGTCGAGCATGAGCACCCCGGCATCCTGCGCCAGGGCGCGCGCGAAAATTACGCGTTGGCGTTCCCCGCCACTCAGGGCGGTTACCGGTTGGCGGGCAAAGCGGTCCGTATCCGTGGCGGCCATGGCTTCGGCGACCAGGCGCAGATCTTCCGTGCCCGGGTGAGCGAAACGTTTGAGGTGGGGATAACGGCCCATCATGACCACATCCTGGACGGCAAAAGGGAAGTTGACGTAGAAATTTTGGGGCACCAGGGCAATTTCGCGGGCCAGCGCCTGTCGATGGTAAGATGTCAATGACCGGCCTTGGAAGACGATCCGGCCCTTCTGGGGGCGTCGCAGACCGGCCAGCAGATCGAGCAGGGTGGTCTTGCCGCAACCGTTGGGCCCCAGCAGCCCGTACAGGCGTCCGGCCGGCAGCGTGAGGGACAGGCCTTTTAGCACCGGGCGCTGAGGATAGCCGAACTGCAGGTCTTTGATTTCGAAGATGGGGGTGTCTGCGTTCAAAGGGCCTGCTCCTTCTGGCGTTTGCGGAAGACGTAGCAGAAGAAGGGGCCGCCCACGAGGGCGGTCAGCACGCCGATCGGGATTTCCTGGGGCAGAACGGCCCGGGTCAGGGTGTCGGCCGCCAGCAGCAGCAGGGCGCC
>JASJED010000049.1 GCA_030065585.1 Desulfobacterales bacterium
CATTTGTCGGCCCCCTCCAGGTTGATGCGGCCGATCACGTGCTGCCGGGCACCCTCGGGCAGGAGGTTTTCCACCTGGGTCACGAAAATGCCATCCTGAAACACGGACACGCCCCCGTGGGCCGGCTCGAGGCCCTGGATATAGGTGGTCTGTTTCTTGGCCTGGAGCAGCAGGTAGCCTTCCGAGGCAGGCAGGTCCAGAGCCGCCACGAAAGCGGTGCCCCGTCTTTCGTCCTCCGGATAGGCCAGTTCTTCCATGCCGATCGCGGTCGTCCGCCCGTTTTCGTCCACCAGTTGGACCGGCACCTTGAGAAATCGGATGTTGGTCTTGAGGTAGCCGATATACTCCAGGCTGCGGCAATACTGGGCCCGTGAAGGTTTAAGGTGCAGACGGACTTCGGTTCCCACTGGTGTCTTCTCATCCAGCGGGCGGATATCGAAATATTCTTTCAGATCGCTGATGGTGATCTGCAGCCCGGGGGATCCGGCCCTGCGGGTACGGATGATGATTTTCTCCGCCACGAGAAAACTGGAGAGAAACCCGATGCCGAACTGGCTTATAAAACTCAGGCCGATGCCCCGGTCGCGGTTGATGCGGCGGATGCGCCCCGACTGGTAGAAGGAAATGCCGATCTGCAGGAAATATTTCTCGATCCACTGGCGGTCCATCCCGATGCCGTTGTCGGCAACGGAGACGATGCGGATGTCGTCCTGGAAGCGGATGGTGATGGCCGGCTGGTAGTCCTTTTCCATCAACTGGCGCAGACGGCAGGCGTCGACGGCATTCTGCAGAAGTTCGCGCAGAAAAGCCCGCCGGTCGTCATATAGACGGTTGCCCGTGAAAAGCTGCAAGGCGGCCGAGGAATCCACTGTAAATTTGAGATCCAGGGGCGCATAGCCTTCGGGCGTGATTTCGAAAAGACAATCCGCGTATAGGAACCGCGGACTGACCAGACGATTCAGGCGGCCCAGCCGTTTTTGCACGCGGGTCTCATAGCGCTTGAGGGCCCGGTGCACTTCCGCATGCCGACAGGTGATCTTGACCCGGATGGTCCCGGGGAAGAGACGGTGGGGCTCCAACGCCACCTGATCGTAGCTTTGGGCCAGGGTATCCAGCGACAGCGCGGCAGCGGGCGGGAGCAGGCCGTGAAGCTCCCGGCGCACACCGGCATCGGTCAGGTCCAGCATGCGGGCCAGGTGCAGTCCCGCTGCCAGCAGGGGGCGATTCACGGGGGGCATGTCCGCCGAAAACGCCCCCGTCAGGGCATCGTCATCCCTATCACGCAGTCCGCCGCCGGCTTCACGACAGATGGTGGCAATCTCACGGGCCTCAGCAGAATCTTCCAAACCCAACTGCGCCCAGTGATCCCGGACAAGGGTCGCTAAAAGGGGGCGCGAATCATCAGAATTCGGGCTTTCTTTATTAGAAGAATACGAGAATTCATCTATGTGGTCATGGTTGTGCCCATCGATTTCCAGAAGGTAGGCGCAAACGTGCAGGTAATAGTGATTCAGCGGATTGAGGGCCAGCATCTGTTGCTGCTCCGTATCCAGCAACCAGGTCTCGAGAAGCTTCAAGTGCCGGTCGGCCCGATCGAAGATCGCCGAGCGGGCAGCACTGTCCTTGGCCGCACGGGATTTGCAGAAGTCGACCGCCGAACGGCGAACGTTCGCGATACGTTGTTTTAAATCCGGCTCAGCGGTGTTCGAAAAAGCGTCCATCGGGGCAGCTCCTGGTTGTTGCGCTGTTGTCGGATGCCCATTGGGATTGCGGGCGTTTCCGCCATCCGTATCAGGCTTCACCGACGTGCGTGCGTTCGCACGGTTTACCTCCCGGTGCCATAGACCGGCACAAGCCGGCCAGGCTGCCAGCGGGTGTTCGAAGCGGTATTGCCAATGCCCATAACAATGGCGTTGAAATGCCCGGACGTCAAATCATGACAGGCGAGCAGGTTCGCCCCCAACGACTGGAAGACATCGCCGGCGGCGCCGGCGCTGTTTTTTATTGACTTCCCTCCTGTTTTCATGTTTCCGGAAAAGACATGTATACAAAGACGGAGAATACGCTATGCCGGACAAAGCCCCTGTTTTCGAAAAAACCTACCGCCACTACCTCGAACGAATCGCCGACCTTGACCTAATTTCCCGCGCGGAACGACTGGGTGTCGAAAGCGATGGTGCCGATCTCCTGATCCGGCTCTACGGATCAACCTATCGCGTGACCCCGCAGGGCGTATTCAATCCCTCGGGCGCACCGGTCAACTACGCGGTCTGCGTGGTGTTGTGCTGCTATGTCCTGCAGTGCCCGCCGGACACCCCCCCTGTCGGCGACTGGGTGACCTATCGCGAGTTCAAGGACGCCGGCCCGCTGGTGAGCTACTTCACCGCCAACACCAACAAGATCATCGAGACCACCTTTAGCGGCCGACTGGATGCGCTGGAGAACGCCGGCCGCGCCCTGGGCGGTCGACGCTATGACGACGGCGCCTCCCACGACCTTTCCCTGCAGTTCGCGTTCCTGCCGCGGATCCCGGTTCTCCTGCGGTTCAACGATCGGGACGAAGAATTTCCGGCCCAATGCAGCGTTCTTTTCCGGCAATCCGCCGAGGCCTATCTGGATATGGAATGCACGGCCATAGGGGGGACGTTTCTGGCCGGCTATCTGACGGCTTCGTAAGACGTCCGATAGCGGCGTTAGGCTGCGGCCCTCGTCACTGCGGCGTACCGGTGTACGCCTCATTCCTCCGGCCTTGCAAGCCTTGCTCTCGAACGTCTTACGAAGCCGTCCTGCGGACGGTAGACCGAACAATATCAAACTCACTTGGGAAAAAACGATAGCGGCGTTAGGCTGCGGCCTTCGTCACTGCGGCGTACCGGTGTACGCCTCATTCCTCCGGCCTTGCAAGCCTTGCTCTCGAACGTCTTACGAAGCCGTCTCGCCCCACGCTCTTATGGATTACACCAGGCTTTACAAGACCTCCGATAGCGGCGTTAGGCTAGAAATAGCGGCGGGCGCCCTTGTATCTCGCTCGAAAATAGGCGCTGTCCAGCGAGGCCATGCGAATCGTCTTGCCGCGGCCGGGGGCATGGATGAATTCACCCCCGCCGGTATAGATCCCCACATGCGACACCCGCCCACCGCGACCGGTGGCGAAGAAAACCAGGTCGCCCTGGCGAGCGGCGCTGCGGGACACGGGCGTTCCGGCGCCAAACTGGGCCCGGGCGCTGCGTGGCAGTTCCAGGCCGTTGAGCCGGTAGACGGTCATGGTCAGTCCGCTGCAATCGAAACCGCTGCGGGCCGATGTGCCGCCCCACCGGTAGGGTGTGCCGATAAAACGGCTGGCGGTTCGCACCAACTTGCCCGGCAGTGCTTGGCGACGGCGGCCGGCGGCGGCCCCCGCGCCGGGATGAACGACATAGAATTCTTCGATCACCCCCCGGGCCTGCAGCAATTCGGCCCGGCGGCGGGCATCCGTCTTGGTCGGGAAGCGCTCGAACCGAACTTTGCTCAAACCGTCGCGGTCGATGAAATGGTAGGCATCCAGACCGGCGGCCGCCAGGTGGTCGGCATAACGGGCCGCACGTTCGACCGTTGAGAAGGCCCCTACCTGGATGGTGAAGTGAATGGTCGGCAGCGGGGCCGGTACGGCGCGCTCGTCGACCGGTGGGGTCGTGGTCCTGCCACCGGCACAGGCAAGGATACCCACCATCACCAAAGAAAGAAGAATACGCCGCGAAAAAAGGTGCGGCCGATATGCGGATATGACGTGCGGCATGCGTTGGTAGCCCAACCGTTGTCTTTGAGCGACCCTCAACATCACCAACGATCCTGAGCGACGCGTCCCCTTATCGGGCGGTTGAGGCTTGGTGTTCCCGGAAAGCACAGGCCCATACTCGCCCTGGGGGAGAAAATCACTCTGTTTTGAAGGCCGGCTTGATATCCAAGATCGGGGTGCCGTCGAACATATCAAGCCCCCGCACCCGTACCCGGCATCCTTCCACCGCCAGCACATCGAGCACCGACAGTCCGATAGGATTGGGGCGTATGGGGGAGCAAATGCTGAAAACCCCCTTGATCTGCTTGCTGTGGCGGGTTTCCTGTTTCAGAAGATCCGGCGTGAAAGGGGCACTGCGGTCGAAAACAAAAAGCACGATGATGCGCTCCCCGGGGGTGATGTCCGCCAGGCCGGCCTCGTACGGCGGCAGTAGTTCCAACTCACCCTCGAGGTCGGAAACCGTCCAGTGGCGGGGAACTTCGGCAGCCTGGTGGCGCACGCAACCAATTGGCGCCAGCATCACCGGCGGCAGAGTCTTAGAAAGGCTCATGGGTAACGGACTCCTCGGGGATGTCGCCGCAGCGCTGTTCGAGTTGATGGACGATCCGCGTGATGACTTCGGCGGATAGCGCTCTGGGTTGGATGTGCCGGAAAAGCGAGGCGAATTGTCTGGGGTTCACCACCGGCAGGCCTTCCGGCGACGTGCGTTTGACGAACCAGCCGGGCAAGGCAATAACCGCCCGGACCGAGAGGTTCTCGCCCACCGCCTGGCTCAGCCAGCGGGCCAGCCATTTGCTTTGCTGCTTGGCCTGGACGAGCATGGCGTGGTCGCTGCCCGTGGGGAAGTGCAGCATACGCCCGTCGTAGGCCACGGTGGCGTCCTCCCGGCGATTGGTCGTGGCCGGTTGGGGATGCGTCTTGGTCTCGACGGCAAAAACCCCGCGGCTTCCCACCACGATATGGTCGATATTGAAGCCTTCCGCCGGAAAATCATGATAGACGCGGTAGCCCTCCAGCATCAGGCGGTTGAGGCTCTGGCCGACCGACAGTTCACCGGCGTAGCCCAGACGCAATAAACGGCGCCTCTTGATCATCCTGAGGGTGATGATCAGAAAATAGCCCCAGATCGTCACCCCCACCAGCGCCAGGAGGCCGACATCCACGGGCGCGGCATGGTGCCCGGCGCTGTAAAGATGCGTGATGTAGCTGGCGTAGAGGACGACCGGCAGCATGATCAGCGATGCGGTTTGAATCGTGATATGTTCCGAAAGGGCGTCGATCCGGTGCAGAAGCGATTGGCCCGGTGCGCGCGCGAGCGTCTGGGGAAAAGGCGCCCGGCGGGGGCGTCGTCGCTGCCACCACCACCACATTTGTAGAATACTCAGACAGGCGGCGAGCGGGCCGAAGGTCACGATCACAAACATCCAATCGATATCGATGGTCAAGGGGTGCGCTTTTCTATCAGGTTTGTAGGCTTGGCCATTTCCGTTGCCGTCTTGGATCACACCAGCCGGGCTCGGCCCCGAATCGCTTTGGGGCTTTTTCAGGCCACCACGCCCGATCGAATCGTTTGCTTAGGGGGTGATCCGACCGCTGGTAGAAAATGATAACCAGTTGGTCACATCACGCCGCTGCCAGGGCTACCAGTTTTCGCACAGCAGCTCGAAATAGCCCCGCGGCTTTACACAGGCCGGACATTTGTCGGGCGCGGACTCGCCCGTGTGCAGGTAGCCGCAGTTGCGGCAGCGCCAAACCGTCTCGTCTTGGCGCGCAAAGGCGCGCTCCCCCATCAGATTGGCGGCCAGCTCACGGTAGCGTTTTTCGTGCTGCCGTTCCGAAACACTGATGGCCTCCCATGTGTCGGCCGCCCGCCGATAGCCTTCGTCATTGGCGATCCGTGCGAATCCCGGGTACATCTCGGTATGCTCGTAGCGCTCGCCGTCGGCAGACGCCACCAGGTTGGCGTAGGTGTCCTGGACCACGCCGGCCGGGAAACGCCAGGCAACCTCCAACTCGCCGCCGTTGAAGAACTTGAAGAAGCGCAGGGCGTGCTCGCATTCGTGCCCGGCGGTTTCATCGAAGATATCGGCGATCTGGATCAGGCCCTCCTCCCGGGCCTGCCGGGCGAAGTAGGTGTAGCGGTTGCGTGCCTGGGACTCGCCGGCAAACGAGGTCAGCAGGTTTCTGGCGGTCTGGCTGTCTCTGAACTTCCCCATGATGGACCTCCTGCGCCCAAGCTTATTCTTCGATTTCGATGGCGTCGGCCCCGCATTCCTGAGCAGCCTGGAGAACCACCGCCTCATATTGCTCGGGGATCACATCGAACTTGACGATGGACAGCAGTTGATCTTCGTCGTACTCGAAAACTTCGGGACAGAGTTTGTTGCAGTTGCGGTCTCCCATGCATTGTTCGGTGATACGTGCTTTCATGAAAGCCTCCTCTGGGTGTGAAGGGTTGCGGTGACGATGTCCAGTCCGCGGATGGCACCACGCCCGGCCCAGCCGGGGGGATGTAAACCGGCGTGCGTCGGCGTTCTAACCGGTTTGCCTGATATTTTCAAAAATCGGGTGGACTGTCAATCGAATGGTCCTCGATCGATCTATGCGTTTATTTATAATGATTTCAATTGGAAACACATCATAATTCAGATGGCTTCGCCGAATCGGGGCCGTCGTTGGCCGAAAAAATACGGCCTGGGGGATAATCTAGTTGCAAATTTCAGAAATAGCGCTATATTGCCGTCAATCAAAAAAGCCTGTCAAAGGTTGACAGGCCGGTTTCGTTCTGAAGGACAGTTCCATTTGTAAAAGTGGCATCCTGCAGGCGGGAACTTTGAGAAATTTCTATTATGGAGGATGTCATCATGGCAAATGGTATCGTGAAATGGTTTAACAGCAGCAAGGGCTACGGCTTTATCGAGCAGGAAGACGGACCGGATGTCTTCGTTCATCATTCGGCCATCAACATGACCGGCTTCAAGTCCCTCAACGAAGGCGATCGTGTGACCTTCGACGTCGAAGAAGGCCAGAAAGGCCCGGCCGCGGCCAACGTCACCGTCGTCTAACCACCTGCCAAGCGCAAGCTGCCCGATTAAGGGGCGCTCCCACCGGGGAGCGCCCCTTTTTTCGTGGCCGCCATCCCGACCTCGCACTTCGTCCCCCTTTGCTAGCCTTCTTCCGGTTCCGGAATATGATCCGTGCACGGCACTTCGGCCTGGCACAGGCCGCAGGCGTAGGTGTCGAGGCCATAGCGCTTTTGCATGACCGTGTTCATGCCGATTTCGGTGTATTGCATGCACTTGTGCTTGTCGTGACCGTCTTCGCTCAGCGCCCCGACCGGACAGCGCGGAATGCACTGGCCACAGGTGCCATGGCTGTAGAACAAACAATAGGCCCGGTGGTCGTCATAGGGTCTCGTGGTCGGCGGTAGATCGAGCTTGGCCACCACCGATCCCACGCGAACGGCTTTGCCCACCGGGGTGATGAGCCCGTCGCAGAGCCCAAAGGTTCCTAGGCCGGCGGCGTGGGCGGCATGCCGTTCGGACCAATTGGAGCAGGGGGCGTAGGGCCCTTCGGAATGGCGTTTCCAGAACGGGGCCAGCATGGGGGCCACCGCCGGAACACCGGCCGTTTGCAGGGCCGCAACCACGTGGCGGCGCAGCGCTTCATTGCAGCGTTCGCCGAAAAGCCGGGTGCGCGCCCAGCGCTCGGAGGGCCGTTTGCGGCTTTGCGCCTGATCGCCACGCGTGGCGGCCGTGGCGGGCAGCACCCAACTGATGACGGCGAGCTCACCGGCTTCAGTCGCCGACTCCGCGGGGAAGGCTTGCCGATAGATATCTTCCGGCCGCAGGTAGAAATCACCGATATGGGCCACATAGACTTCGAAAAGCGGATCATCGCCGGCGGCGTAGCCGACGAGGGGCCGCTCCCAGGCCCTTTCGGGTGAAGCAAAGCCCAGATCGTTGGCCGCAGCGTGGGCGATGAAATCTTCGATCAGTTGGCGAATCGCTCCGGCGGGATCGTCGCGCCAATTCTCTGCCAGCATGCGAATTCTCCTCATGTTGCGGCCACGGGTTACAGGCGCCGATCCGGCGCGCGCTCCGTAGCGGACTTCTGGTTGAACGCATTAACCCGCAGCCCATCGGATAAAACGGTCGGATTACAGGTCTCGGGTTTCGGGTGTCAGACTTGGGGTCGATCGATTCGATGTTCGACAAAGGGGAAACGATGCGCGCGCAACATCGATCGGGCAAATTGAACCGAGAGCCCCACAACCCGCACCTGTCATGATCGCAATTCGGATGGCGGCCCCGCCCACCAGGTCACATAACCGCTGGGGCCGGGTTGCCCCCGCCTTGTACCGCAAGCAAATGCTCAGGATACATCGCCGCCGGCAGGGGGGCTTTCAGATCCGCCACCGGTCTTGAGACGCTCCAGGTATTTAATGACCATGACGCCCGGAAAGGCGAACTGCAGGAAAACAAAAGCAATAAAGACACCGAAAAAGGCTTTGAGGGCCGAGGGCGGTGCCGCTTCTCCGCCGGCGGTCGGGTCGACCTGGCCCCCCGGCATGATGATCATCGAATACATGAACCCCAGCATCACCGCCAGGAGCAGTACGATCCCCAGTTGTCCCAGCCAGGTGCCCGCCGTCTGCCGGCGGCCCAGCGCAAGGGCCGACAGGATGAAAGCCAGACCGGCCGAAGTCAGAACCCCCAGACCAAGATACCAGAAGCGGGGCAGCGCGCTCGCGTCCGCAAACAGGCCAAAGCCGAAATTCCAGACGGCCGCCCCCATACAGCCGTAGCCCGCGTAGCGCATCCATTTCTCGGCGCGTTCGAATCGGGGGGCGTCACTTTTGAGTTCTTGGAAGAAGGCGCGCAGGCTCATCGGTCGATCACTCCAGGAGGTTGATGGGTTGCGTTCGAATCACAGATGTCGTTCGTTTGTTGCACGGCGGATGCCAGGAAGTCAATCCAGATGCCTTCGCGGCGGAGATCTTCCCGATCGACCCGAATGAGGGTCTCGCGCCGTTGCCCTTCAGCGGTCACCTGCCAGCGGCTGGGCGTCAGCCTGAAAAGGATTGCCCTGCGCCTGGGCCACGGTGACGGCGATCAGATTGACCGCGTTCTCCATGTCGGTATTGCGTGGCAGCACATTGAAGGGCCGCGATATCCCCATCAAAAGGGGCCCGACCACCTTGGCGCCCCCCAGTCGCTCCAGCAATTTGTAGGCAATGTTGCCCGAGTCCAAATCCGGAAACACCAGCACGTTGGCGGCCTGCCCCAGTCGGTTGAAGGGAAATTCGCCGACCAGGATATTGTCCACCACGGCGGTGTCGGCCTGCATTTCGCCGTCCACCGCCAGCTCCGGGGCCTTGCGGCGGGCCAGTTCGGCCGCCCGGGCCATCTTGCGGGTCTGGTGATTGCGTACGCTGCCGAAATTGGAATAGGACAGCAGGGCCACTCGCGGGGTCATGTCGAAAAAAGAGGCCATCTCGGCGGACAGCACGGCGATCTCCGCGAGGGCCCCGGCATCCGGGTCGACATTGACGGTGGTGTCGGCAAACAAGAGGGTTTGATGCTGGAGGATGACCATGGTCAAACCCGCCACCCGCGCGACCGCCTCTCTCAGGGGGATCACCTGGAGCACGGGACGGATGGCGTTGGGGTAGGATTGACGGATACCGTGGACCTGCCCGTCCACCAAGCCTTCGCGCACCATCATGGCACCGAATACGTATGGGTTTTGCAGCTGGCTGCGGGTCTCGGTGACGGACCAGCCCTTGCGCTGCCGCATGGCGTGAAGCTTGGTCGTCAGGTCCTCGATGTACGGGTTGTCGCGATGGTCCATAAGCTCGATCCCGTCCAGCGGGATATGGAGGCGGTCGGCCACGGTCTTGATCTTCTCCGGCCGCCCCAGAAGCATCGGCATGGCAATGCCATCCTTGGCCGCGTGGTAGGCCGCGCGGATAATCACTGGATGGTGCCCCTCGGGCAGCACGACGCGCCGGGGGTCCTGCTGGGCCCGGATGATGATCTTGCGCATGATCTCGCGCTCCGGCCCCAGGCTGGCCTCCAGGCGCCGGACATAGTCCCCCAGGGCCGGCGGTTCCTGCCGGGCGACCCCCGAGCGAACCGCGGCCGCAGCCACGGCCGGCACCACCTTGAGCAGCACGCGGGTATCCAGGGGTTTGGGGATGATGTAGTCCGGTCCGAATTTGATGGGTTGGCCCCCGTAGGCCCGGATGACCGCATCGGGCACGTCTTCGCGGGCCAGGTCGGCCAGCGCATGCACGGCGGCCACTTTCATTTCTTCGTTGATTTCGGTGGCGCGAACATCCAGGGCCCCGCGGAAGATAAAGGGAAAGCCCAGCACGTTGTTGACCTGATTGGGGAAATCCGAACGGCCCGTGGCCACAATGGCGTCCGGTCGGGCCGCTTTGGCCGCGTGGTAGTCGATCTCCGGATCCGGGTTGGCCAGGGCAAAGATAATGGGACGGGGCGCCAAGCGCGACAGCAACTCTGGCGTGAAAGCCCCCCGGATGGACAGCCCCACCAGCATGTCGGCACCTTCCACGGCCTCTTCCAAAGTGCGCGCGGGGGTGTCGCTGGCCAGGGCCGCCTTGTAGGGGTTGAGGCCGCCGTCACGCCCGCGGTGGATAACGCCCCGGGTATCCACCATGACGACGTTGGCCGGGCGAACGCCCAACTGAATATACAGTCGCGCGCAGGCGATTCCGGCCGCGCCGGCCCCGTTGATGACCACGCGCAGATCAGGAGGATGCTTGCCCTGTAGTTCGGCGGCGTTCAATAGGGCCGCTCCGGAGATGATCGCCGTCCCGTGCTGATCGTCGTGAAAGACCGGGATGCTCATCTGCTTGCGGAGCTCTTCCTCGATATAGAAGCAATCCGGCGCCTTGATATCTTCCAGGTTGATGCCGCCGAAGGTGGGCTCCAGACGTTTGACGGTGCGGATAAATTCATCCGGGTCGGTGGTGTCGACTTCGATATCGAAGACATCGATATTGGCGAAGCGCTTGAAGAGCACGGCCTTGCCCTCCATGACCGGCTTGCCGGCCAGGGCCCCGATGGCCCCGAGACCCAGCACGGCCGTCCCATTGGAGATCACCGCAATCAGGTTGCCCCGGCTGGTGTAGTCGAAGGAGCGCGCCGGTGTTTCCTTGATCCGGAGGCAGGGGGCGGCCACACCCGGTGTATAGGCCAGGCTCAGGTCGGTCTGGCTGAAAGAGGGCTTGGTGGGAACGACTTCGATCTTACCCGGGCGGGGTTCCTGGTGGTAGCGCAGGGCTTCATCGTCGTAACGCATGCCACACTCCTTTCGGCGTATGAAGGAACAGCCGCCCACTAGCGACGGCCTGTTTCGGTATCGACTGATTCGGGGAATGGAAAACAATGCACCCTTATTTCCCAAAAGGCAAGCCGCACCTTGAAGATCTTCTCCGAAATAAGCCGACGGTTGGCGGTGCAACTGGCACGGCTTTATTCCTGAAAGGGGATGTCGAAACCAATCAAAACGAACAGTTCTTGGAAGGCATCGTAAAAATAGGATTTTGGTTCCAGATCAAGGCGGCCGCGAGTATTGAACCGGAGGAATACATCGGTATTTCGAGGATTTAATATGAGCGCCCAACGCCGAGATGGGGCCAAAAGACATTTTTAGGATGCCTTCTACTGACGGTTTCTGAGGCGATGGCGCTCACTCGCCGAAAGCACCCCCTTGCGCAGGCGGATGGACCGGGGGGTGACCTCCACCATTTCATCTTCACGGATAAAGTGCAGGGCCCGCTCCAGGGTCATGGGCTTGACCGGCGAGAGAATCACGTTTTCATCCCGGCCGGCGGCACGCATGTTGGTCAGCTTCTTCTCTTTGCAGGGATTGGCATTGATGTCCGTGGCGCGGTTGTGCTCGCCGAAGATCAGGCCTTCGTAGACCGGATCGCCGGGTTCGATGAAGAGCTGGCCGCGGGGTTCGAGGTTGAACAGCGCGTAAGCCACGGCCGTCCCCCGGCGGTCCGCGACGATGGAGCCCGTAAAGCGGATGGGGAAGTCACCGCGATAGGCGTCGTAGCCGGCGAAGTAGGCGTTCATGATGCCGGTGCCCTTGGTGTCGGTCAAAAACTCGTCCCGGTAGCCGATCAGCGCCCGGGAGGGAATGCTGAAGATCATGCGCACCCGGCCGCTGCCGTGGTTGGTCATGCTGGTCATCTGGCCCTTGCGGGCCGAAAGCTTCTCGGTCACGATCCCCAGAAAATTCTCGTCACAGTCGATGAAAAGCTTTTCCATGGGTTCGCGTTTCTGACCATCGGCGTATTTATAGATCACCTCGGGACGCCCCACGCTGAGTTCGAAACCTTCGCGGCGCATGGTCTCGATCAGGATCGCCATCTGGAATTCACCCCGGCCCTTGACCAGAAACACTTCCCGATTATCCGTGGCTTCCACCTGGATGGCGACGTTCTTCAGGGTCTCCCGGTAAAGGCGCTCGCGGATGCGGCCGGACTGAACGTGCCGGCCTTCCCGGCCGGCCAGCGGCGAGGTATTGATGGTAAAGCGCATGGCCACGGTGGGTTCGTCCACCCGGATGCGTTTAAGGGCCCGGGGCGCCTCGCGGGTGGCGATGGTATCCCCGATGGCCACATCTTCAATCCCCGAGAGCACGATAATATCCCCGGCTTCGGCTGTGGCGACTTCTTTCAGACTCAGGCCTTCGTAAACCTGAAGCCGGGAGACCTTGAGTGGCCGTTGGGTCGCGTCGGCCCCCAGGCACACGAGGCGGTCCTTGTGGCGCGCCCGGCCGTTGGCCACCTTGCCGATGGCCAGCCGCCCTAAATAGTCGGAATAGCCCAGATCGGAAACCAGCATCTGCAAGGGGGCTTGTGGGTCGTAGGCCGGGGCCGGCAGCTCCGCCACGATCATGTCGAGCAGTGGATGCAGATTGAGGCCCTTTTCTTCCGGTGTCGTCTGGGCCACCCCGTCGCGGCCAATGGCGTAGAGATAGGGAAAATCGAGTTGATCATCGCTGGCATCCAGGTCGATGAACAGATCGTAGATCTCGTCCAGAACCGCTTCCGGCCGGGCGTCGTGGCGGTCGATCTTGTTGATCACCACAATAATCCGGAGACCGGCGGCCAGGGTTTTTTCAAGCACGAAGCGGGTCTGCGGCAGCGGGCCCTCGGAGGCGTCCACCAGCAGGATGGCACCGTCGGCCATGGAAAGGGCGCGCTCGACCTCGCCGCCGAAATCGGCATGCCCGGGCGTGTCGATGATATTGACCTTGACCCCTTGCCAGTTTATCGCGCAGTTCTTGGCCGCAATCGTGATGCCCCGCTCGCGCTCGAGATCCATACTGTCCATGATGCGTTCGTCCACAGCCTGGCCTTCACGGAAAAGACCGCTCTGGCGGAACATGGCGTCCACCAGCGTGGTCTTGCCGTGGTCGACGTGGGCGATAATGGCGATATTGCGTATTTTTTCGTTCAACATCGTGCGCAGCCTTCGCGGCAACAGGGTTGACGGTCTCGTAAAAAAGTTCGATCCACCCGAGGCGGATAAATATCGGCGTTACGCTTCAGCCCTCGTCATTACTAATGCGTTCCCCGCGCTGTCGGGATTAATGGTCCGCATGGACCAACGGTGGAGGTTAAGCGGTCGACGTCTTGGCATCCGGCCGTTCGGCCCCCGCATCAGGGACTGGCCGCGCCAGTTCCCGACGTACGGCCATGGCGATTTTTTCGAGCGTGTACGGTTTCTTGAGGTAGGTGCCGACCCCCAGACGCTGGATCTCCCGAACCCGCTCCGACTCGGAAAACCCGCTGGCCACGATGGCCTTCTGACCGGGGTGGCGGCGGATGATGCGGCGGAAAGTCTCGCAGCCGTCGATACCGGGATCCATGATCATGTCCAGGATCAGAATGTCGACCTTGGTCTCCCTGAGGAAATCCAGGGCTTCTTCCCCGGAAGCGACGGTGCTCACCGTGTAGCCCAACTTGCTGAGCATGCGGGCGGCGATTTCACGTTGTTCGGCCACGTCGTCCACCACCAGGATCGCTTCGCTGCCACGATAGTCCTCGATGGTCACCCGCCGGGGCACCGCGGTCATCTCCAGCCGCGTGACAGGAAGATAGAGGTCGAAACGCGTGCCCTGCCCTTCGGCACTGTGCACATCCACAAAGCCGTCCAGGTCCTTGATCGTCGACCAGACCACGGTCATGCCCAGCCCGGTGCCGCTGCGGCCCAGCTGTTTTTTGGTGAAAAAGGGCTCGAAAATGTGCTGGCAGTCCGCGGGGTCAATCCCGACGCCGGTGTCCTGAACCGTGAGGAGCACGTATTCACCCTCGGTGACGGTCTCATAGCCCTTCAAGGGCTGATCGACATAGCGGTTGGCCGTGGCAATCGTGATCTCACCGGGCACCAGCAGGGCCTCGGCGGCATTGGCCACCAGATTCATAAGCGTCTTGGTAAGATGAACCCCTGGGGCCAAAACATTCAGAAGATCTTCCTCCAGGGCGGTGGTGATGCGCACATGCGGGTGTGCTTCACGCAGTGCCAGGCATTCGGGCGATTCCAGGTAGTCGCGCACCAACGCATTGAGATCTAATACGGCCTTGTCGGCCACACCGCGCCGGGCCAGGGTCAACAGATCCTGAACCACGGCGGCGGCCTTTTCACCCGAGTTTTTGATCGTTTGGATCGGTGCCCGCAGGGAGCTGTCTTTAGGCAGGTCCATTAGCACCAGTTCGGGATAGCCCACCAGTCCGCTCAGAATATTATTGAGATCATGGGCCACACCGGCGGCCAGGCTGCCGATGGCTTCCATCTTTTCGGCCTGTTTGAGTTGCGCGGACAATTTCTCACGGACCGCGATCTCCTGTTCGAGATCACGGTTGATCTTCCGAAGCTCGCGGGTGCGGGATTCCACCCGCTGCTCCAGTTCCTGGTTGATCGTGCTGACCTTTTCTCTTTCCTCGGCCAGCAGATGCACCAGCAAAAAATCACGCCGGGCATTGTACTCGATCGCATAACAGGCCAGCATACCGACCACATTGGCACTCACAAAGAAAAAATTGTTGCTCACCAGGACCATGGTCGGTGTCTCGGTGAGGACGATCGCCACGATCTCGTAGAGGACGACCAGAATCCAGCATCCCAGCGAGGCCCAGATGATACCGACCATGGTCCTGGTGAGCAACAATTTTTTCTTTGTGAGTGCCAATGTGGTCGGTATGCTGGCCTGTTATGCGATCGAGTACAATGCCCGGCGTGA
>JASJED010000284.1 GCA_030065585.1 Desulfobacterales bacterium
GCCTCCCCGAAGTTGCGGGTGTGGCCCCCGAAGGCCCGCTGGGCGATTTTACCCTCGGCCGTGCGGTTGAACGGCACCCCCATGTGCTCGAGTTCGTAGATCGTCCGGGGCGCGTCCCGGGCCATGATTTCGATGGCATCCTGGTCGCCCAGGTAGTCGCTTCCCTTGACGGTATCGAACATGTGCCACTCCCAGCTGTCTTCCTCCTCGTTGCCGAGGGCGGCGCCGATGCCCCCTTGGGCGGCGCCCGAGTGGGAGCGGGTGGCGAAGACCTTGGAGATCACGGCCACACGGGTATCTTCGCCCAGTTCTAGAGCGGCGCGCAGTCCGGCCAGACCCGATCCAATGATCACGACATCATAGCGATGCTCCATAATTTTCTCCTGTTGCCAACGACGTTGAAAGGGGTTCAGGGTATGGGTTTTGATGCGGATTGGTTTTCTTCCGGAAAGCAATGGGGCGAAAGCGCTGGATGCGATGTGGCTGCCCAGAGGGTTGCGGGCGAATACAGGCTTGAACGCGTCTCAGGGCCGAGACGAAGTCGAAGTCACACGCCACCGGGAATTTGCGGATCGGAAGAAAACGTAACGCTTTTTCTATAGAGGATTGGGTTCGGGCTTGTAAAGGGTTTTATCAACCTCTCAGATCCACCGGGAGGTGACTATATTTAAAGGGGTGAGGTCGGTCGGTTGTTTCTTTATGACACCTGCATTGACAATTGCCTGCCGGGGTGATTTAGAAAATCAGCGCGCGCCCATTTACCCCGAAGGCGCTCAACCGCACCACTCTTCCGTTAAAGGAGTCGGCATGCAGCAGACCCGGAAGATCATCGATCTCAACTCGGATGTCGGCGAGAGCTTCGGCAACTACACCATTGGGCTGGACGAGGAGGTCGTTCCCCTGATCAGTTCGGCCAATATCGCCTGTGGCTACCATGCCGGCGATCCCGCGGTGATGCGCCGCACGGTGCGCCTGGCCCTGGCCAACGGGGTCGGCCCCGGGGCCCACCCCGGGCTGCCGGATCTCATGGGTTTCGGCCGCCGGGCCATGGATGTCAGCCTGGATGAAATCCGTGATTATGTGACCTACCAGGTGGGCGCCCTGATGGCCTTCACCACGGCCGCCGGCGGCAAACTCCAGCACGTCAAACCCCACGGCGCGCTCTACAACATGGCCGTGACCAACCCGGCGATCTGGGAGACCGTGGCCGAGGCCATGGCCGCGATCGACCCCGATCTGATTCTTTTTGTCCTGGGCGGGGCCAACCGGGAGGCGCTCAAGGCCATGGGCCGCCGGGTCGGCATCCGCGTGGCCTGCGAGTTTTTTGCCGACCGGGCCTACAACCCGGACGGCAGCCTGGTCTCGCGGCGCGAACCGGGTGCGGTGATCAAAGACCACGATGCCGCCGCGGCGCGGGTGCTCAAGATGGCCAGCGAGGGGCGGGTGACCTGCATCAATGGGGAGGAAATCGCGCTCTCCGGCGAAACGGTCTGCGTTCACGGCGATAACCCCCAGGCCCTGGCCCTCGTCCGTCAGATCCGAAGAACCCTCGAGGACGCGGGGGTTGCCATTCAGCCGGTGGGCACATTTCTTCAGGATTGACCGATGCCGCCGGTGATTCGACATCTGGGCGATCGCGGTCTGTTGGTGGCGTTGGGCACCGGGATCGATCCTGCCGTCAATCGGCGTGTCCAGCGGCTTCACCAAATTCTGGCCCGTGAGAAACTAGCCGGCGTGGTGGAGACGGTACCGGCCTATGCCTCGCTGCTGGTGGTCTACGATCCCCTGCAAGCCGCACCGCAAGCCTTGAAGCGGCAGATCGCGGGATTGTGCGACTTCGATGACGCCGCGCCCCGTGAAACGCGCGACGTTCTTGAAATTCCGGTAGTCTACGGCGGAGAATACGGCCCCGATCTCGATGCGGTGGCCGCCTATCACGGCCTTTCCAACGAAGAGGTCATTCGCCTGCACAGCGACACCGTTTACCGGGTCTATATGATCGGCTTTACCCCCGGGTATCCCTATATGGGCGAGCTTCCCGAAGCCCTGGAGACCCCGCGCCGGGAGACGCCCCGCACCCATATTCCCAAAGGATCCGTGGCCATCGCCCAGCGTCAGACCGGCATCTATCCGGTGGTCAGCCCCGGAGGGTGGCAGATCATCGGCCGCACCCCCGTGGAACTCTTTGACCCGCAACAGGAGAACCCGTCGCTCCTGGTCATGGGCGACCAGGTGCGCTTCAGGGCCGTGACCGCCGAGGAGGCGCACCAATGGCGGCCGTAGAGCTGCTGGACATCATGACCCCGGGAATCCTGGCCACGGTGCAGGACACCGGCCGGCGCGGTTTTGGGCAGATCGGTGTGGCGCCCAGCGGGGCGGCGGACAGCTATAGTTGCCGGCTCGGCAACCTGCTGGTGGGCAACCTCGAAGACGCTGCCGCTATCGAAGTTACCCTGATGGGTTTTCAGGCCCGCTTTGGCTGCGACGCCGTGGCGGCGGTCACCGGGGCCGACCTGCAGCCGACCCTCAACGACCGGCCCCTGCCCATGTGGACGGCTCACCAGGTGAAGGCGGGGGATGTGCTGGCCTTTAAGACGCCGGTGTGCGGCTGCCGGGCCTACCTGGCGGTGGGGGGCGGCTTCAGCGTGCCGGCGGTCATGGGCAGCCGGTCCACCAATGTCGGCGCCGGATTCGGCGGCCACGCGGGCCGCGCCCTGCAACCCGGTGACACCCTCTCCGGTCGCCATCCCGCGCAATATCTGCACTGCCGCGGCCGTACGATTCCCGATGCCCTGCGGCCCGTGCACACGTCCACCTGGGTCCTGCGGGTCATGGCCGGGCCCCAGGCGGAGCAGTTTGCTCCATCAAGCTACGCACGGTTTTTTGAGGCGGCCTATACGGTCAGCGAAAAATCGGATCGTACCGGGGTGCGGCTGGAAGGCCCGGTGCTCGCCACACAGCCGGGCGCCCCCGATTCGATCCTTTCCGAAGGCATTCTGGGCGGCGCCATTCAAGTGCCGGGAGACGGACAGCCCATCATCCTGCTGAACGAAACCGTTACCGGCGGCTACTGCAAGATCGCCGCCGTGATTGCCGCCGATCTGCCGCTTTTGGGGCAACTCGCGCCCGGTGATACCGTGCGCTTCCAGGAGACGGACATGGCCACGGCGGTGGATCTGCTGCGGCGCGTGGAAGCCGCCGTGGCTTGGGTGCGGGCCAATCTGGCGGATTGAATGTCCGGCCGGGATTCGAGACCTGTCGGTGGCGGCCTTGACCGACCAGTCTCCAATCTTGTCATCCACCCAATGATCTGGTAGGAGAATAGAACTCTCCGCCCTGCCGACGCTCCCCGTGGCGGAATGCCGCTCAACCACATCGATTCATGTTCCCGGACAAACCGCACAAGGTCCGTAATGCCCATTGCGGTTAGCGTCCGGTTAATCGCTTGGGAAAAGTTGAACGGTCTTGGACTACCAACCGTTGACATCCACTAACTGGAAGGATTTCGAGACGCTCATGGGGCCCCATGGCGCCTACGGCGGCTGCTGGTGCATGTGGTGGCGCTTGACGCGCAAGGTGTTCGAACAGCAGCAGGGCGAAGGCAACCGCCTTGCCATGCAGACCATCGTCGATGCGGGCCGGGTACCGGGCGTCATGGGCTATCGGGAAGGCCGGCCGGTGGCCTGGTGTTCGGTGGCCCCCCGGGAGGAGTTCGCATCCCTGAACCGCTCGCCGGTGCTCAAGCGGATCGACGATGCGCCCGTGTGGTCGCTGGTCTGCTTCTACATCGCCCGCGACTTTCGCAGGGCCGGTCGGATGCATGCCATGATTCAAGCGTCCATCGACCATGTCCGCCGCCAGGGCGGCACCATCGTGGAGGCCTACCCCAGCGTTATGAAAAGTGATAAGGCCCCACCGACCACCAGCTTCATGGGCACCCCGGAAGCATTCCGTCAGGCGGGCTTTGTCGAATGCGCAGCCCCTTCGGCGGCCAAACGCATCATGCGCTATACCATTCAATAGGAGCGATGGCTTTGAATTCTGAAGAACGGCAAGCAAAATTGTCCCTTTACGGTATGGCCTATGATCACCTGGCCAGTGCCTTGAAGAACTATCCCGAGGACATGTGGGATTTCAAAACCGGACCGGAGCGCTGGAGTATCCGCGAAATTATCGTCCATATCACCGACAGCGAGGCCAATAGCTATATCCGCTGCCGCCGCGCCATCGCCGAACCCGGCGCGGCCGTGATGGCCTACGATGAAGACCAGTGGGCCCGGGGCCTTAGCTATCAGGACCAGGATCCCCGGGCCGCCCTGGAACTGTTCAAGCACCTGCGCCGGATGACCTACAGCCTTGTCAAGGGGCTGCCGGAATCCGCCTGGTCCAACACCATCGACCACCCTGAAAACGGGATCATGACCTTGGACGACTGGCTGGTGGTCTATGCCAATCATGTGCCTGAGCATATCTACCAGATCCAGGCCACTCACGACGCCTGGCTGGCCGCCAAGAGAGGGCAGCCGGGTAATCCGGCGGAATCCCTGTTCCGGCATATTCAATAATACCAGAACTACAAACAAGATCCGGCACACACCAGGTTGCTGGTTGTGTCGGCGGCGATGATAAAACGGAATGTCAAATCACCCGGGTATTCGAATGCCTGAATGGCAGATCATAATCGGAGGCGGTGCGCATGGCCACCAGTTCTAAAGACCGTCGCCAAACCCCGCTGATCGTCTTCGGCTCGCGCACGGACAATACCCGGCGGGTGGCGGCGGCCATGGCCAAGCCCCTGGCCGCCGAACTGGTCGCCATCGATCAATTGAAAGATCATCAGCTTCGCGGCCGGCCCGTGATCGGCCTGGGTTCGGGGGTCTACTGGCTGCGTCTGGAGCGCGGCATCGTCGATCTGGCCGGAAGAATACCGCCCCATTGCCGGGCCTTCATTTTCAGCACCAGCGGATGGGGGCTTTCGTGGGACGCATTTTATCGATCTGAACTGGAGAAAAGGCTCAAGCAGCGCGGAATCGAGGTGATCGACCGCTGGCATGGGCCGGGCCAGGACCGCAACCCGTTTTTCAAATGGATGGGAATCAGCCGGGGGCGGCCGAATGACAATGATATCCGCCGGGCGCGGGAATTCGCACAGGGCATCAAGCGCAGGCTCTAAAAAGGATTCAATTCGATCGCCCAACGCCGCGCTGGGCCAACCGATATTTTTAAGGTGCCTTCTATACGATTGTGGGGAGATGTCATGGAACGTTCGTTCATTACCGAAAATGATCGCGAATTGAAGCGACTGCGCGCCCTGGTGGCACGTTTGACGGACGAAGCGCTGCTGCTGCCTCTGGGCGATGACTGGACGGTGGCCGTGGCCCTGGCCCATCTGGCCTTCTGGGATGAGCGCTCGCTGGTGTTGCTGCGCAGATGGAAAGCGCACGGGGTGGCGCCGTCGCCGATCGACCTGGATGTCACCAACGATTGTCTTCTGCCTCTATTGCGGGCCATACCGCCCCGTGCGGCGGCCAATCTGGCGGTTTTGTCGGCCGAGGCGGTCGACCGCGAACTGGCGGCGGCACCCCCGGCTTTGATCCAAGCGATCGAAGCCCTTGGTGAAGATTTCAGGCTATTTCGTTCGATTCATCGCAAACTGCACCTGGACCAGATCGAGGCGGTACTCAAGAAGAGCCGTGCCACTCCTCAGATCTGAACCGCAGGGCAGCGGGCCTAATCCCGAATAGCTTTTGATCGCAGCCTCTAAGGTTGTGATTTCCCGAAGCACCCTGCGGGGTCGCAACCTTGTGTCGATGGGCCGTCCGCTTTTTTTCTCCGGTAATCATTTCAGCTAAGGATGACAGATGAAACTCTATCGTGATTTCACCTCACAGGAAGAGATCGACAGCGAGTACAATATCGAAAACCTGGTGCCGAACCGGCTCGCGCTGATCGAGGGCATGGCGGCGGAGAGTGCGCGGGTGCGCGAAGAACTCGATGGCGTCCTGGATGTGGCCTATGGCCCCACCCTGGATGAAACCATGGACATCTTCCCGGCGGCGCGCGCGGGGGCCCCGATCCTGGTCTTTATCCATGGCGGCTATTGGCGCAGTTTCAGTCATAAGGAGTTTAGCCTGGTGGCCAGAGGACCGGTGGCCCATGGCATAACCGTCGCCGTGATCAATTAT
>JASJED010000285.1 GCA_030065585.1 Desulfobacterales bacterium
CGGTGCGATCTATACGCATTACATCATTCTCGAAGGTTTCGAACCTCGATGGCCGGTTAAAGCCTTCACTGCAGGTTAATTCCGGAGGCGTCATGGGGAAAAAGGACAAGGCCGCCCGTTTGAAATCCCAAGGCTGCCGCGTGCCGTTTAGCAGTTGTTGTGCTGCAACTAAAATGGTACACACGGATTGACCCGGCCGTTATGGGAACGCCTCGCAAGACAGACACAGGACCCCATGCCTAACATCGATATGATCGACCAAATGAAAGCACTGCTCAGGCGGAGAAGCAGTTGCGTTCTGGCAACGACGGATGGCACGGCGCCCCATTGCTCGCTGATGGCCTATATCCCTTCGGAAGCAGGGGACCGGCTTTTCCTCGTCACACCGCGCAATACCAAAAAATTTCGGAACCTGACGCGCTATCCCAAGGTCAGCCTGTTGATCGATTCGCGCGGCGAACAAGCGCGCCAGCACACACAGGCACTTACCCTGAACGGCACCTGTTACACGCTGGATAATGACGAAGACATCTCTTTTCTCAGGCAAGCCTTCATCCGGCAACACCCACATCTGCAGGAATTCATTTGCAAGGGGGATGTCGTGTACTTATGTGTCGCGTTCGATTCTTTCTTGCTTCTGAACGGCCCAGATAAGGCCCATCATGAAATCCTGAAGGAAAAACCTTCGACAGGGGGATTCAGGCAATGAGGATGAATGGACCAATTCTGGTAACCGGCGGAACCGGCTATGTGGGCGGGCGTCTGATCCCACGGCTCCTGGAGCGGGGCGATAGCGTTCGGGCTATGGTGCGATCTCCACAGAAACTGCTGACAAGGCCGTGGGCCCATCACCCGGCCTTGGAAATCGTGCCCGGCGATGCCCTCGACCAGGCGTCGTTCATCAAGGCGGGCAAGGGATGCGCCACGGCGTATTACCTGATTCATTCAATGAACGCCCACAAACGCCGTTTTGCGGAAGCCGACCGCAGGGCCGCCGAAAATATGGTGGCCTGTGCCGAGCGCAATGGCATGCATCGCATCATCTATTTGGGGGGGTTGGGCGATAAAGACCATGCCAGCCTAAGTCATCACCTGCGATCTCGTCATGAGGTGGAAGGTATTCTGGAGAAAGGGCGCGTTCCCGTCACCAATCTGCGGGCGGCCATGATATTGGGGTCGGGCAGCGCATCTTTCGAAATGCTGCGATATCTGGTCGACCGCTTACCGGTTATGCTAACGCCGCGCTGGCTGAGAACGCCATGTCAGCCCATTGCGATCACCAATGTGCTCGACTATCTGGTTGGCTGTCTGTCAGCGCCCCAAACCGATGGCAAGACACTGGACATCGGCGGACCTGAGATTCTCAACTACCAAGATCTGATCAATATCTACTGCCGGGTGGCCGGATTACCCAAGCGGGTGATCATCTCCGTTCCGGTTTTAACCCCCTGGCTGAGTGCCAAATGGATTCATCTGGTCACGCCGGTGCCGGCCTCAATTGCCCAGCCTTTAGCCGAGGGTTTAAGTATTCCCGTCACTTGCAAGGACGATGCGATTCGCGAATGGGTGTCGGTACCCCTCATTAGCTGCTCGGAGGCTATCCGAACAGCGCTGAAAAGAATCGAGCAGGAACAGGTGGATACCTGCTGTTTTGACGGCGGCGGCCGATTACCCCCGGAGTGGACGATCTGTGGTGACGCCGACTATGCCGGTGGTACCGTGATGCGTCGTGGCTACCGCATCGCGTTTGAGGGCGATGCGCTCAAAGTATGGGCGGCGATCGAAGCGATCGGTGGACGCAATGGATGGTATTTCGCCCAGCCCCTGTGGCGATTGCGGGGAATGTTGGACCGCATGGCGGGCGGTCCCGGCTTGATGCGCGGACGACGCCATTCACAAAAATTACGCACGGGCGATGCGCTTGATTTTTGGCGCGTTGCTGCCCATGAACCACCCCGTCGCCTGCTGCTGTTATCGGAAATGAAGGCACCGGGAGACGCCCTGCTTGAATTTCGCATCAACGCCAAATCACAAGGACCCGTTCGCCTGGAAATGATTTCGCGTTTTCTGCCTAAAGGATTGGCCGGCATAGCCTACTGGTATGGCATGCTGCCAATTCACGATTGGCTGTTCAAAGGTATTTTGATGCAATTCGCACGTCGCTTTGGCATCGCTCGATCGGGAGATCCGGAAACCTTTCCCGTCGAAACCGCGTTGGAATGCAAACTATAGGCATTGACCTATGCGTTAAAATGATAATATTATCATCGTTCATTTTCGTGGGTCTTGATAAGTTCAATATTAATATTAACGAATTTCATTTCCAGGTTATCGACATTGGATTGTACAGACTTGTTCAGTGGCTGCAACGTAACCGGGAATATTACTGTCAGTGCCATATCGAATAACCCCAACTACGAGGAGGACGAACATGGATGTCAAAGACTTTTGCTCGGCAATGGAATCGGAAATGACCGCTTGGAAGGCCAAAATGTATGATGCCATGCGCAAGATCGACAAGCTTGGCTCGGCCGAGAAAGAAAAGATTCTGATGAACGTCCAAGATCTCAACATGATTATGGACGACATGGCCCAGCGCGTGGAGCAACTGCGCACCGAGTGCCCTTCGGACTGGAGTCCCGTCAAGAAAGAATTGGAGCAGGGCAGCGTGGATATGCGCGGCAAGTACGACGAGACCATGGAGGAGATTGGCAAGGCCTCGCCGGTTTCAATCGCCGGCTGAGAATGGTTATTCTGGATAATTGCATGGTCGGGAGATAACTCCCGACCATGCCGCTACTAAGTTATCGGACCGCGTTGGCCGCGGCCCCTCCTGACACCCCCCTGCCTCAGATGCAAATCATCACAGAAGAAAATCGATCTTCCGAAAATACGAGAGACCCTAGCCGTATTTGAACCGACGCCTGGCCAAACCGCAGAGGCCCGGCCTTGAATACTTGGGGATATATTGCGGGTATGCTTCCCCTCTTCGCCGATTCACGCCCCGAATCCATCCGCGTGGGCGCCAAGCTTCATCATCGGTTTCGGCCCGGCCGGCCAGCGGGTGGCCGACCAGTTGCGGGAAAGCGGTATCGCCGCCGCGGTGATCGAACTGAATCCCCAAAGCACGGGCATCGCCAAAGCCAGGGGGTTAACTGTTCACATGGTGGACGTTACCAGCAGCGAAGCCGTCACGCATGTCGGCATCCAGGGATCCTGTCTGGTGATCGTCACGGTGCCGGATCCGCGCTCAGCAGGGGAGATTATCCGCAACATCCGCTTTTTCGCACCCCAATCGATGATTATCGCCCGCAGCCGCTACCATATCGCCAGTCCCAATCTGCGCGCGGCCGGCGCATCGCTTGTGGTGGATGAAGAAAACACGATCGGGGATGAACTCGCCCAGAAGGTCGTGGCCTCCTTAAAGCACGCCAACCGCGAAGCCCTGGGATGCGCCCTGGCCGGCGAAAAACCCGGAGGGGTTCTTGCTGACAAGGCCCCCACCGCTGCTCCGACGACTTTGAATTCACCGGCGCAAGTTGATTTAAACGCCAGCCGGTTTTCTTCCATTTGCGGATTCTAATCAGGCCGCCTCCGCCAGACGCCCATCCGCCACGTGCATGATGCGGTCGGCGTAGCACGCGCATTCCCGGCTGTGGGTGACCATCACGATGGTGCTCCCCTTCCCGTTCAATTCCTGCAGCAGGCGCATGATCTCCCCGGAGGTTTTGGAGTCCAGGTTGCCGGTGGGCTCGTCGGCCAGAATCACCGGCGGCTGGTTGACGATCGCCCGGGCAATTGCGGTGCGTTCTTTCTCCCCGCCCGAGATCTCACCGGGCAGGCGATGGCCTTTGTCTCCCAGCCCGACCGCGGCCAGGGCCTCGCGGGCCATGGCCTGCTTGCGGCGGCGGGGGGCCCGGATGGTGGCCAGGGGCAGCATGACGTTTTCTTCCAGATTCAGATAGGGGATCAGGTGAAAGCTCTGGAAGATAAAACCCAGAAACTCCCGCCGGAAATCGGCGCGGCGCTCGCTGTCCAGACCGTAGACATCGATCCCCTCCACGGTCAGCGAACCCTGCGTGGGCGCGTTCATGGCCCCCATGATCGCCAGCAAGGTGGACTTGCCGGCCCCCGACTCCCCCATGATCCCCACGAACTCGCCGCTGGTGATCTGGAAATCCATATCTTCGATGGCCATGACGGTGGCATCGCCATGGCCGTAGAGCTTGCTCAATGATTGACCGATTATCGTACTCACGATTCACCTTTCATAGGGCGCGCAGGGCGTCGTTGGGGTCCATGTGCGCGGCGGCCAGGGCCGGATAGATCGAGGCCGCCAGACCGACGGCCAGCGCCAGTCCCATAGCCGCGGCGGCCAGCGGTAGATTCCAGGGCAGCGCCATGGACGGATTGCCGCTAAAAAAATAAAAGGCCAGTTTGGTGGCGCCCATGCCGGCCACGTAGCCGATCAGGCCGGCACACATCGAGATCAGGGTGGCCTCGATCAGGATAATCCGCATGACATGCTGCTTGCGGAAGCCGATCGCACGGAAAACCCCGATCTCCTCCTTGCGTTCGCGAACGCTGCCGGTCATGGTCACGAGTACCACCAGGCTGCCGATCAGAATGACGATCACCGAAACCCCGAACGAAAATTTCTTGAACTGCATCAGGGTTTCCATCCGCCCCTGGACCACCTGCTGGATGGCCATGACCTTGGCCCCGGGCAGCGCCTCGCTGATCTGGCGCACCATGTCCTCGATGGGGCAGGCCGTGCACAGGGCGGCCACTTCCACCATGGACACCCGCCCGGGTTTGTCCAGGACACGCTGGGCGGCCGGCAGGGAGGCAAAAAGGAGCTGATCATCCTGGGAACCCGTGGGCTTGAGGACCCCCTGGATCGTCATGGGATGGCCCTGGATATTGATCCGCGCACCGGCCTGCAGTTCCAGCACGCGGGCCGCCTCGGCCCCTGCCAGCAGCCCGTCGGCGGCCGGGGGCCGGCCGTTGACCTGCCACCAGGGCTTGAGGATGCGGGCCTCCTCGAAATCCACCCCGGCCAGCATCACGGGGCGGTCGTTTACCTTGACGGCGCCCAGGACGACGGGCCCCATGGCCGCGATGTTACGCGCGTTCTTGATCTGGTGCACGCGCGCAAGGTCGGCCTCGTAGAGCTCCTGCATCTCAAAGGAGATACCGCCCATATTGATGCCGCCATAGTTGAGCGACAGGCTCTCGGTGCGCGGGACGACTAAGATGTTGGCGCCGTATTTCTCCAGTTTATGCTTGATGTCTCCCGTGACGGCATCGGCATAGGTGATCACCGAGATCACCGTTCCGATCCCCAGAGCCAGGCCGCAGAGGATCAGCGCGGCCTTGCCCTTGCGCCGCAGGAGATTGCGGATCGCGATCTGTTTGAGGGTCATGGTCTAGACCTTTCCTTTGAAGTCGAAATACCCCTTGCCGGCCCGAATGTCGTCGGCTTCGATCACCAGCATATCGCCTTCGACGCGGCGGTCGAGCGGGGCCGGGTTGCAGCCGCCTTTGACCTCGTTGACCTTGTTGGAGGCGAAACGCCGGCCGCAGTTGCGGCAGACCATGTGGTCGCCCTCCTGGTAGTAGCCCTTGCCGGCCGGCCAGCAAACGTCGCAGGCATCGAAGGCCGCACGCAGGACGCCGTCCGCGCTTTGAATGATGAAATAGCGGATGGTGTGCTCGTCGGTTTTGAAATCGAAATGACGGGCCTTGCCGTCGGCGAACATGGTCACCGGGTAGGTCAATTGATTGGCGTCCGCCGGTGGGACCGTTGGTTGAAGGCCCTGAACGGCCGCGGTGGTAGGCGCTTCGGACTTGCCGCTAAAGACCATATAGCCCCCGGCCACGCCGGCCACCACCAATAAGGCGATAATGGCCGGCAGCAGATAGCCTCCCGCTTTTTTCTCGGCCTTACCCATGACGGCCGCCTTTTTCTGGGCACGCAGGTCGTTGGTGGGCGTATCGGCTTTTTGGGTATTTTTATTTTTATGTTTGTTGGCCATTCTGGATAATCTCCTGATATTGATTTGAATTTAGTGCAACTTTTAGAGGGCGGATGCGGTGGTTACGAGCCCTTCGCTGATTATCGCCCAGCCCTCGATGGGTTTCCGCTCAGGTCACCGCAATGGGAACCCGCCGCTAA
>JASJED010000286.1 GCA_030065585.1 Desulfobacterales bacterium
ACCAGCAGGGCCCGGTCCTCGGCCTGGGCGCGGGGGGCCACGGCCAGGACCATGATCACCAGGCTCACCAGAAACGGAATAATGCCCCCTGTTTTCGGGAATTTTAAGGCCACGGCCTGGTTACCCATTCATCGGCGTCGAGGATGATCGCGTGAAAAGAATATCGTAAGGTATTTTCCGCCACTTAAACACCTTGTCCCTGATCGATGGTTATCGTACGGCGCGTGCTATTGGTGATTGACGTCTGCCGATTTTAAAAAGTTTACAAGAGCGTGTCTCAAATTTAAGACGAGCGTTTCGGATTCCTTTGGGCCGCCAAAATCGGCTTAACGCTTTGGCACCGCTTCCAGATAACCGTCGAACGCATGCCAGCGCGCAAAAAGATTCGCTGCTCGGGCAGCGCGTTTATGATTTCAAACACCTCTTTGATGTGGGGCTGAAAATTCACCAGAACGACGCGGCCGCCAAGCGCGTTGATGGCCCGATAGACTTTAAGGATGACACGCAGCCCTTTGGAGTTGATGAAGTCAACCCGTTCCAGATCAAACATAATGATATGCGGTTTGGATGCACAAATCCGCTCGACCAGTTTTTGCAGGGACCTCGATGTAATCGTATTGATCGAACCAACAGGCTCAAGAACGAAAAGTCCCTCTCGCTTTTCACTGATGTAGACTTGCAAGCTAAGATTGCCGTCGACTTCGTTATCGACCCCTGTTTCAGGATGCATTTTCATAACAACCTCCTTTGGGTTGAGTTTGGGTTACACGCGGCGACGCAAACATTCGTGCGTTTTCTCTTGGGCCTTGATATCTTCCGAATAGCGCCTTCCAATTTTGGAGCATAAAATAACGGGCAAGTGTAAAGAACGTTTGTGGATCAAGAAGAAAATTGTAAAGCTATTGTAAAGTGAACAGCCTCGGCATTGCGGAAAGGTAGAAAGGAAAACACCCGGGTTTCCGAGGGGGGATGCATTGCGTCTTTTCGAAAGGACGAATAGATCAGGGAAGCCGGGCCCTTGTTAGAAGCTAACTCAAAAAAGCCTTTTGGTCCCCTATTGGTGTGGGGCGCTTGTTTCAAATCCTCGGGATACCTGTGTATTCCTCCGGTTTGAACCTCGCGGCCGTTTTGGTCTGGAACCAAAATGCGAATTATGAGATAGCTTCTATCATCAACACGACAAGGCCTTAGCCGTTGGATGTGGTACGCCCTCCGCGCCCCCCCCGTTCGGGGGGATTGTCCGGGTGCAGGACCAGACGGTCGCCCCGCTGCACACAGGTGCCTGTCACCGTATCGCCATGCGGGCTTTCAAATTCGGCTTTATCCCCGGCCGATTTGCCCTCGCAGGCGGTATAGGCTTCCGGCGGCGGCCCTTGACGCCTTCCGCCGCGATCCTGCGCCAAAGCGCTATTTGCAAATACAAAGATGGCCAACAAGTTTCCTAACAGCACGATAACGATGGTGGTTCTTTTTGAGATGGTCATGGCACGCTCTCCGTAAATTTACTTTTTTTTTAAGATCCTCAGGGAAAACTAGGCCGCATGATTTCTGACGCGGGCCTTCCGGCCCGTCTGGCGATCACACTTTTTCTCCTGCCATAGTTGTTGTTTCAGCTTGCTCATCTGATCGGCATTCAGAATTTTCTCCATTACCAGGCGCGATTCAATTTTCTGGGTATAGAGGCGGCCCCTCACATCTGAGATCTTTTGAGCCAATTCAAGGACGGTCTTTTGATCAAGCGTGTCGGCCGAAAAAGCCTTTGCCATCTGTAGATCCAAACGGTCGAGTTGGGCTTTTAGTTCCAACCGCTTTTCCCGGAAGGTGAAATCCGCATCCCGAAGCTTTTTGATTTGCGCTTCCGTGAGTTCCAACTTCTGGACCATCTGCGGGTCCTGCCATATGCCAAGGGGGGGCCTGTGATGCTTGTGCCTCTCCATGGGCCCCTTGTGCCAAACGGCCGTCTTGGCGGATGCTCCGGCCATGGCCGGCAGGGCGCCGGCCGCCATGAAAAAAACCGCTAGTACTAACACCATGATGCTCCAGTCTACCGTCCTTCTCAGTTTCGTGTTCATTTTTAATCCTCCATTAAGCAAAGTGGTTGTGGGGATCATTGCGCCCCGGATTTGCGTTGAAGATAATGGATGGATGTAAAGGTTTTTTTTCGATCAGGGGTTTATTTGTAAAGAATTTGTAAAGGCGATTGCCCTTGGCACCGCTGAAGGTATAAAACAGGGACAATTAAAAAGTGAATGATCTAAAATGAAAATACTGATTGTGGATGACGATCGAAAGCTGTGCCGACTCGTGGCGGACTACCTGGAACCGATGGGTTATGATGTCGATGCGGCCCACAACGGTTCCGAGGGCCTGGAAATGGTTCGGGAGGGTGACTACGAGGCGGTGATTCTGGATGTTATGATGCCGCAAATGGACGGATTCGAGGTCCTGAAACGATTGCGAGAGGAATCCGATATCCCGGTAATCATGCTCACGGCGCGCGGTGAAGAAACCGACCGGATCGTGGGACTCGAGATGGGGGCGGATGATTACCTCCCCAAGACCTTCTCATCGCGGGAATTGTTAGCGCGCCTTCGGGCCGTTACGCGCCGGTATGAAAAATCCAAGCGTCACAAGGCATCCCAGGACGAGAACGGCCGATTGGTATTCGGGGACCTGCAGATTGACCAAAAGGCCCGCATGGTACAATTGGGCGCCAAACCCCTGAACCTGACGCCGATTGAGTATGATCTGCTAACCTGCCTGGCCCGATCCGCCGGCCGGGTGCTGTCGCGGGATCAACTCCTGGACGCCGTTGCCGGCAGGGACTACGAGGTTTTCGACCGTTCGGTCGATGTCCATATTTCCTCGCTGCGTCGGAAACTCGGCGAAGCCCCCCGCAACCCCAAATACATCCAGACGGTCAGAAGCGCCGGCTATATGTTCAAGGGATCGGAGCATCAGGAAACATGAAACCGGCATTAACTTTATTCGCCAAGATTCTGTCCTGGTTCTTTTTGAATATGGTTCTCGTGGCGGCCGTCCTGGCGGCATTCTTTGTCTTTCAACAGCACATCAATCTGCATGCTCTGTTTGGTCGCGAGGGGACCCACCGCTTGCGATCCGCGGGCCGGTTGATTGCGCATGACCTTGTACGGATGCCGCGGTCTCAATGGAATGAAAGTCTGACAAGACACGCGGAGATCCAAGGGGTGGATTTTGTGATTGTCTTCGATGACGGCGCCCGTTTCGCATCAACCGATGGCCATCTCCCCGAACCGGTTAAGGAGAGAGTCAGGGAGGCTTTACGCCGCAAACCACCAAGGGGGCCATTTTCTCCGCATCATGCGCACGACAATCGGAAACGGATTCCACCAAATCCGCCTGATCGAGGTTCGCCGGATGCTGGGACTTTAGAGAGAATGCCACCCGGCCCGCCGCCCGGCCCTTCACGCGATCGGCCGCATTTCATGATGCGCACGCAGCGCCCTACCCGGTATTGGTCTGGGATTCATATGCCGCTGCCCCCGGGCCCCTTGCGGCCGCCGATGCCCGCCGTACTGCTGGCGGTATCGGATTCCGTAACCGGCAAGGGGTTCTTCTTCGACCCGCTGCCCTGGATGGTCGTTGCCGCGGCGGTGCTGCTGATTTCGGTTGTGTTCTGGATTCCAATGGTCAGAAGCATCACGCGACCGCTGGCCCGCATGACCCGTGCTACCGAGGCGATTGCCAGGGGGCGGTTCGATGTCGCCATCCATGAACCGCGGACCGATGAAATCGGGCGCCTGGCGAACGCCATCAACCATATGAGCGCAAGGCTATCCGCTTTCGTCAAGGGGCAAAAAAGATTTCTGGGCGATGTATCCCACGAGTTGGGATCGCCCGTTGCCCGCATTCAGTTCGGACTGGGCGCCCTGGAACAACGCATCGAGGAAAAAAACCGGGGCCGGGTCAGGGATGTGCTGGAAGACGTGGCGCATATGTCCAACCTGGTTAGCGAGCTGCTGGCCTACTCACGGGCGGATTTGAAATCCGCTACGGTCAAGCTGGAAAGGATCAACCTTCTGCCGGTCGTCCAGACGGCCGTAAAACGGGAGACCACGCCGGCTGACAACGTTAATGTGCGCATCGATCCCAAGATCCATGTGGTCGCCTCCGCGGACCTGCTGACCCGGGCGATTGCCAACCTGGTAAGAAATGCCGTTAAATATGCCGGCGATGCCGGCCCGATCGATGTAACCGCCGAAAAGAGCAACGGTGTGGTCGAAATTCAAATCCGGGATTCTGGTTCGGGGGTCCCCGAAGATTTGCTCCAACAGCTATTCGAACCTTTTTTTCGCCCGGAAACTGCACGTACCCGGGATACCGGAGGCGTTGGTCTCGGACTGGCGATCGTCAAAACCTGCATTGAAACATGCCAGGGAACGGTGGCGGCAATGAATCTCCAACCCAAAGGGTTTGCGGTTAAAATAACTTTTCCCGCCTAGGATCGCGCTGGTTCTGAGTATGCGCCAGACGCCCTTACGGCTTATTCGTGACTGTTGGACTAATCAACAGATTGCATGCCAGGTATTTCAACCCCAAATTTTATGCACGCCTTAAAAGACAGAAGGCGTGGACGCTCAATTTCAATCCACGCCATCTGGTCTTAGGCTTTAAGTGTAAAATAAGGCGGTTAATGGGTTTCCGGATCACGGCCGCGCTGAAAAACTGAAGACATCAATGGCGCTATAAGCGATTGTAACACTTGAGCGGTTGGCCGCCTACGACGGCAGCCAGACACCGATTGCAATACCCGCATTTCACCGGCGATTTTCTTCCTTCGGCCATCTCCCTGGGCAATGCCGGTTCCCGGATCAGTGCTCGGGCCATTGATATGAAGTCGGCTTTATTCTCCTGCACGATGGTCGCCATGGTTTGAGGATACTTCATTCCGCCGACCAGCATTACGGGGACAGCACCCGCCACCTCTTTGATTTTCTCAGCATGCGAGAGCCAGTAAGCCTCCTCCATTTTTACACTGTTGACAATTGAATACAGCGCCTGCTCGGTCTGCGCTTTAGCATCCCCTTCCAATCCCCCGGCCATCTGATCGATGGGGACCTCTCCCCGGCTCATCACAAAGGCGGTATCGGCCACAATCCCGCCGCTGACTTCAATGGCATCCACGCCCGCATCGGCGAGCCCCTTCGCGATGATGCAGGATTCTTCTATCGTCAGTCCGTTCTCGACACCTTCTTCCACACTGATCTTGATTAGAACAGGATAATTCGGTCCGACCGTGGATCTCACCTTTTTAATAACCTCCTTCGCAAATCGCATCCGGTTTTCCGTGTTTCCGCCCCACTCATCGGTCCGGCGATTGGTGAAAGGTGAAAGAAACTGAGCTATCAGGTAACCGTGGGCGCCGTGCAACTGGACCGCGTCAAAGCCGGCTTGTTTGCATCGTGCGGCGGCCGCTCCAAAAGCATCGATGGTTTCCGATATCTCTTCGATTGTCATGGCACGAGGCTCGGTATGAAAAAGAGGATCGGCTTCGATCGCGGAAGGCGCCATCGGTGTCTGGCCGCCGATTAAATCGGAGGTCGTCTGGCGGCCCGCATGCGCAATCTGCAAAGCAATTTTCCCCCCTTCCTGATGTACGGCGTCTACCAATTTTCGTAACCCGGGGATATGGTCATCACTGAAAACAGCCGTTTGAAGCGGCATGCAGTGACCATTTTCCTGAATATACGCATAACCGGTGATTGTCAGTCCAGCGCCACCTTTTGCCAGGGATGTGTACATATCAATCAACTGATCCGTTACGCTCCCGTCTGCAGCGGCCATCGCTTCGTAGGTGGCGGATTTCACAAGCCGATTTTTTAAATGCATCCCGTTGATTTCCATCGGTGCGAATAATAAACTATCTTGCTTCATTTTTATGTCCTCCTTCCATCAATTAAAAGACGAACGAGGATTAGTGCGTTTCCTTAGAAAAAGTTACTAATTTGGGCGCACGAGAAAAGTAAGGTATCCTAATAAAGTCCAGGCGCCTATGATGATAACAAATAGTCCCCAACAGGACATCCCCATCCTGTCAGGAGCAAGGTAGGCACATTTTGAGAGGGTTCTCCATTTTAAATCTTTAAAATGCGAGACAAAACTCATAAAAAAAGTTGGAAATTTGATG
>JASJED010000287.1 GCA_030065585.1 Desulfobacterales bacterium
TGAACGCCCGCTTCGAATCGGTTTCGGGTCTCAAAGTGGGCTCGCGGGTGGAACTGGCGGGGGTTCCCGTCGGCAAGGTGGAGGCCATTTATCTCGAGCCTGAGAGACTGACCGCCGAGGTGCGTTTGAAGATTCAGGCGCGGGTGGAGTTGACGGACGATGTCATTGCGTCGGTCAAAACCTCCGGCCTGATTGGTGACAAATACATCAAGCTCTCGCCGGGCGGATCGGATCTTGTTCTGCAAGATGGCGACATTATTACGGAAACCGAATCCGCTCTTGACTTGGAGGAAGTGATCAGCAAATATGTGTTCGGTGGGCTTTAAGCCTTCAGCGAGAATGCGGCGGTTAGGTTACTGCCTGTCGACGCCCCGCGGGCTTGAGCGATGACGATCGACATCTTCAATACATAGGGGGAGAAGCCAATGAAAAAGATCTTCGCAGCATGGTTCCTGGTGCTTGTGGTTACGGGGGCGGCGATGGGGGCCGAACGCAGCCCTACGGATACGCTCAAGGAGCCCCTTGATCAATCCGTCGTGGTTTTGAAGGATACCAAATATCAGACCGACGACCCCGCCCTGAAAATCGAGCAGCGCGATAAAATCTGGGATATTGTTTCCGGCACTTTCGATTTCAATGAAGTCTCCCGTCGCGCCCTGGCCCGCAATTGGAAATCGTTTTCCGCGCAACAGCAAAAGGACTTTTCTGCGGTTTTTTCCAAGATGCTGGGCAATATCTACGTCGACCGGATCCAAACCGGTTTTGCCGATCAAAAGGTCGAATTCGCCGACGAGATATTGCACGAGTCTAAACCGCTGGCGATCGTCAAGACCTTTATCGTCAGCGATCAGAACAAAATCCCGGTGGACTACAGTCTGAAGAAGAAGGACGGGGATTGGTCGGTCTACGACGTCAAGGTCGAGGGGGTCAGTCTGATCAAGAATTACCGCACCCAGTTCAACGACATTTTACGCAAGGAGAGCCCCGATCAACTGATCGACCGTTTGAAAGCCAAGGTTGCCGAGCAGGAAGCCGCCGCCAAGCAAGGTTGACCTGACCGTTCCCCGTCATTTCGCCCGATAGCACTTAAAGCGCGTGGGATCCACGCGCTTTGTGTTTGGGCCAAGCCGCTGCCGGCACGCGTCAGCGATTCTCGCCGTTTAGCTTCTCCAGCGCCAGCATCAAGGCCTGGGTGCCGAACCGGGCGCCCCCGTTAGCGGCCACCGCCAGATAAAGCTGGTGAACCAGGGCGAGTCCCGGAAGACAAAGCTGCATGCGTTTGGCCTCTTCCAGGGCAATGCCCATATCCTTGATGAAATGGGCCACGAAGAAGCCGGGATCGAAGTCGCGTTTGAGGATCCTTGGTGCCAGGTTGTCCAGCGACCAGCACCCGGCGGCCCCGCCGGCGATGCTTTCCAGCATGGTGTTAAGGTCCAAGCCGGCCCGTTGCCCGTAGAGCAGCGATTCACACACCCCGATCATGGTGCCGGCAATCACGATCTGGTTGCACATCTTGGTGTGTTGACCCGAGCCCGCCGGCCCCTGGTGCACAATCTGCCGCCCCATGATCTTGAAAAACGGCATCAATTCGTCAACCGTCGCTTTCTCACCGCCCACCATGATCGACAGGCGGGCTTCACGGGCACCGATGTCGCCGCCTGACACCGGCGCATCCACGGCGGATACATTTAATGCCGCCGCTTCTTTGTGGATCTCGACCGCCAGGCTGGGCTCGGTCGTGGTCATGTCGACCAAAATCTGCCCGGAGCGCGCGCCCTTCAAAAGGCCCTGGCCGCCCAGATAAACCTCACGCACGTCCTGCGGGAAGCCCACCATCGTGAAAACGACATCGGACGCGCGTGCCACATCCTCCGGGGAGGCCGCCCAGTCCGCCCCCGTTTCCAGCAGCGGCTGGGCTTTGGCCTGCGAGCGTGTGTGGACAACGGCCGGATATCCACTCTGCATCAGGTGCTGGCACATCCAGCGCCCCATCACACCGGTACCGATCCATCCTATTCGGGTTGTCTGTGCTTTGTCTGCCGCCATGGCTTAGCTCCCTTCCTGATTGCTGTTCAATGGCAGGGCCTGGGGTTAGCCATCCCGTGGGGGGGGTGACCGTCTGCTAGGCTGCGGAGGCGTCGGTGGTCACAGGCCGCAAGTTCTTCCCGACCTGCCGGTATACGCTCATCGACCGTGGTTGCCCCGCTCGAGCTTCAGGCCGCCCTCGTGCGGGAGCATAACTTCTGTGCTGAAGCTTTGCAACCATCAATGCGCAACCTGTTCGCCACAGGTCATAGGGCGCAGATGATCGGAGGATTCACCGGCCAACGGGCATCGGTGCCGTCGATAAATACGGCTTGAAACCCGCATCATTTTTCTCTACTATGGCGGGCATTTCGATCGATGCGGCGATGGGCGGTGCCCCCGGGGGCCGGCCGACACCCGATGATCCATCCGGAGGCGGTTGATGAAGGTATTGGTAAGCGACAATCTGGGTCAGGTGGGCATCGAAATGCTCGAGGCCGAAGAAGGCCTGACGGTTGATGTCCGAACCGGGCTGGCGCCTGATGTGCTGGCCGAAATCATCGGTGACTATGACGGTCTTATCATTCGAAGCGCCACCCGGGTGACCGAAGATCTGTTAGTCCGGGCGAACCGCCTAAAGGTGGTCGGCCGGGCGGGCATCGGATTGGACAATGTCGATATCCCGGCGGCCACCCGCCATGGTGTCGTGGTCATGAACACCCCGGATGGTAATGTGATCACGACGGCCGAGCATGCGATTGCCATGCTCATGGCGCTGGCCCGCAATGTGCCCCAGGGAACCGCATCGCTGCGTTCCGGGCGCTGGGATAAAAAAAGGCTCCAGGGGCGCGAAATTTTCGGCAAGACTTTGGGGGTGATCGGCTTCGGCAAGATCGGTTCGATCGTGGCGGACCGCGCCCGTGGTCTGCGCTTGGATGTCGTGGTTTACGACCCCCATGTCAATCCGGCGCACATCGCCAGCGCCGGCTTCGAAAGTGTGGATTTGGAAACCCTTTACCGGCGGGCGAATTTCATTACGATTCATGTGCCCAAGCTCAAGGATACCATCGGTCTGATCGATCGCGCGGCCTTTGCCCAAATGAAAGACGGGGTCATGTTGATCAACTGTTCCCGCGGCGGCATCGTCAAGGAGGACGACCTGCACGAGGCCATGACGGCGGGGAAGGTCGCTGGCGCCGCGTTGGATGTTTTCGAGACCGAACCCCCCGGGGATTCGCCTCTGATCGGACTGGATCACCTGATCTGCACGCCGCACCTGGGGGCCTCGACCCGCGAGGCCCAATCCAATGTGGCCGTGGCCGTCGTGAAACAGATGATCGCCTTTCTGAAGGACGGCGCGGTGATCAACGCCGTGAACGTTCCCTCCGTTACCGGAGACTTGCTTGTCCGTCTGCGCCCTTTCCTCAGGTTGGGCAGTCAAATCGGTTGCCTGATGCCCCAGTTGGTTACCGGGCCGATCAAGGAAGTCGCCATCGAATACACCGGTGACTTTCAGGGACTCGACCTGGCACCGGTCACCACGGCCATCATCAAGGGCATTTTGACACCGACCGTGAAAGACGATGTCAATTCGGTGAATGCCGCCGTGTTGGCCAAGGAAAGAGGGATCAAGGTGACCGCCACCACGAGTTCCGAATCCGATGAATTCATCAACCTGATTACCGCGCGGGTCGTCACGACCGAAATGGAAAGCAGGGTCGCCGGTACGATTTACGGTAAACAGGATTCGCGTATCGTGCGGGTCAACAATTTCCGTCTGGAAATGATCCCCATGGCCCACATGGCGTTGATTCACAATGTGGACAAACCGGGCGCCATCGGCAGTATCGGCACAACACTCGGGAATCACGATATCAATATCGGCCGAATGCAGGTCGGCCAGGAAGAGGAGGGCCATCGCAATATCGTCTTTCTCAGCACGGATACGGCCATTCCTATCGATGTCCTGGAAGAACTCCGGCGATTGCCGATGGTCAAAAGCGTCACGCCGCTTGAGTTTTTGGAGTGCCGTGGCTAGAGTATAATTATTGCCTAAGAAAAACATGTGACCAACAGCTCGGTGACGGCGGGGCGACTGCCGGCGCCGCGCGAGGTGGGCTGACCACCCTACGCCAACGCCATCCAATGCCGCGGGAGATTGCCAAATGAGTGAAGAAAACAAAGACCAAACCGCCCCCCATCCAAACCCGGAACAAACCGGAGAGGACGCTTCGGACCAGGCAACAACCCCCTTGCCGGCAATCGATTTCTCGACTTTTGTGATCTCCTTGAATTCATCGGCCCTCGTGCAATTGGGAATCCTCGAAGAGCCGGGAACCGGCCAAAAAACCAAAAACTTGGCCCTGGCCAAACAGACCATCGATGTGCTGGCGATGCTGCAGGAAAAAACCAAGAACAATCTGAACCGCGACGAGGAGAGCATGCTGAAAAGTATTCTCTATGATCTGCGCATGCTCTACGTCAAAGAAAAGGCCTGAAAAGGTTTTTTCGCGTTACCCGCGTACCCTGCCCGAGCCCCTGATTGATGCCGCCGATCCACGAGAGCCTGTCACCGGCCAAGGTCAACCTGGCCCTTGCCGTTATCGGTAAACGCGCGGATGGCTACCACGAACTGATCACCCTGATGGCGTGCGTCGATCTCTATGATCACATCCAGTTTGATTTTCAATCCCCTGCCATATCGATCCGCTGCCGCGCCCCGGGCGTGCCGGCGGACGATGCGAATCTGGCCTGCCGGGCGGCGGTGCGTTTCCGTAACGCCCTGATGCGCAAAACGGCAATTAAGTCCTTCGGCCTCCGAATGGTTCTCACCAAGCGGATACCGGTGGGCGCCGGGCTGGGCGGTGGCAGCAGCAACGCGGCCACGGTGCTGAAGGTCTTGAATCGGCGTTTTGACCACCCCTTTACACCTGAGGAACTGGCCTCTCTGGCATTGCCTTTGGGCGCTGATATTCCCTACTTTCTTTACGGCCAACCGGCCATTGTTGCGGGCATCGGGGAAAAGATACAACCCTATCGAGGCCTAAGGCCGGCCGCCCTTTTAATCGTTTTTCCGGGGATCGGATTGTCGACGGCCAAGGTCTACGCGGCACTTAATTTAAGATTGACAAAATGTGAAAAAAAACTTAGAAATCTCCTTTTAAAAAAAAAGGCCTTTGAGGCTGGCGTTCATCTGTGCAATGACCTCGAGTCGCCGGCAATCCAAATGCTCCCGGATATCATGGCCATTAAAACGGCCTTGTCCGAGCAGGGCGCCGAAGGGACGATCATGTCAGGTAGCGGTTCTGCCGTGGTCGGCCTATTTGAAAATGCGCAGGCGGCTCAACAAGCCCGGGAAGGCTTGTCAACTCACGACCAATGGCAGGTTTTTCAAAGCCGGCTGCTGGTTTGAAACGGACCTGCTAAACAGGTCGTGTTGCGGTTTTTAAAGAAATTGGGGCGTCGTCAAGTGGCAAGACACAGGGTTTTGGTCCCTGCATTCGGAGGTTCGAATCCTCCCGCCCCAGCCACTTTTTGGGAATATAGGCACGGATACGCCCATGAATCATCTGGCCATTTTCACAGGGAACTCGAACCCCGCACTAACCCACAAGATTTGTGAATATCTGGACATGCCGCTGGGAAGCGCCGCTGTTAAAACTTTCAGCGACGGCGAAGTCCAAATCGAAATCGATGAAAACGTCCGGGGCAAGGACGTTTTTTTAGTGCAGTCCACCTGCCGCCCGGTCAACGACAATCTCGTCGAGATGATTTTGATGATCGACGCTTTCAAACGCTCCTCGGTCAGCCGGATCACGGCCGTCATCCCTTATTATGGGTATGCCCGCCAGGATAAGAAGGTCGCCCCGCGGGTACCGATCAGCGCCAAGGTCGTGGCGGATATGGTCACCGGTGCGGGTGCCAACCGCATCATCACGATGGACTTGCACGCCGCCCAGATTCAGGGGTTTTTCGACATCCCCGTGGACAACCTCTTTGCGGCCCCGGTTCTCCTGGACTATATGCGGGAATGTTTTCAGGACAATCTGGTCATTGTGTCACCCGATACCGGCGGTGTGGTGCGCGCGCGTGCCTTTGCCAAACGGCTGAATGCCGATCTGGCCATTATCGACAA
>JASJED010000288.1 GCA_030065585.1 Desulfobacterales bacterium
AGGTGGTCGGGCGGAATCATTTCACCGAAAAACACGCAATCCGGCCGCAGGATGCCGCCACACGCGCAGCGCGGCGGTATCACCGCCAGGTCCAGGGCTTCGCTGGAACTGCGGCGCTCGCAGGTCATACAGCGCTGCCAGGCGAAACTGCCGTGGAACTCGATGACCTCCCGGCTGCCGGCCTGCTGGTGCAGGCCATCGACATTTTGGGTGATCACGGCCTGTAAATGTCCCAGGTTCTCGAGCGTGGCCAGCCCATAGTGAGCAGCATTCGGTGCCGCCTTGGCCAGGACGGTCAGCATACCCTCAATCAGCTGGTTCCAGACTTTCTGCGGATTGCGCCGCAAAGCGTCGATATGGGCGACTTCCATGGGATCGATTTTCTCCCACAGCCCGCCGGGGCCGCGGAAAGGCGGAATCCCGCTCTCGATGGAAATGCCGGCCCCCGTGAGGGCCACGGCGCTTTTGGTCTCCGCCAGATCCCGGGCGGCCCGGGCCAGTAGATCGTACATCGCCACCTCGCATCGTATGGGCGCTTCAAACCGCGCGTACGACAATTATAGCGGGGTGCTCGGCGCTTTACAACCACGGCCATGGCGGCCCAGATAGGTGAACCAGGTGTTTTCCCGGGACCAGCGTTGACGGATCGACATCCCGGCCCGGATCAGAAAGGCTTCGACGTCACGGGCCTGGCTGCGCAGCAGGCCGGAGAGGATCCAATCGCGGCTGCGCCCGAAAGCGGTCGACTGGATCAGAAGGCGCATAATGTCGTAGTGGATATTGGTCACGACCACGTCGGCGCGGCAGGCCACCAGCTCCTCGGCCCGGCCTTGCACGGCCAGTACCCGCGAGGCCACCCCGTTGAGCACCACGTTGCGGCGGGTGGTCTTGACGGCCAGGCGGTTGAAATCGACTGCCAGCACCCGCGGCCATCCCAGGCGGGCGGCAGCCACCGCGAGAACGCCGCTGCCGCTGCCAAGATCCAGGAGGGTGCCCCGGGGGCCGTCTTCGCTCAGGATCGCCAGGGCCGTTAGACAATCCTGGGTGGTGGGGTGGGTGCCGGCCCCGAAAACGACACCCGGGTCCAGTTGCATGGCGATCTCGCCGGGGGCCGCTGCCGGTCCCTCCTGCCAGGCCGGTCGGACCACGAGCCGCCCCGCCCGCAGGCCTTGGAATCGTCCGCCCTGCCAGTCTTCGTAGCTCATGTCGTACTGGTCGATTAGGGTGAGGTCGCTGCGTGCCGCCACGTAGCGCCGGACGTCATCCTCGGCCGGGGCCGCGAAGAAGAGGAAAGAATAGCCGTCTTCCTCCCAGTTGCCGATGAAGCGGTTGTCGAAGCTGTTTTCGGCTGATCCGGCCTGGCCTTCCAGATAGTAGATGTGGAGCCGGTCGTAAGGAATACGGCCAAGAGGAGTGTCCGTCATGGGCGCCGGGCACCCGAAGAAAACGAACGGCCGGGGGACCGGGTTCGGCGGCCGCCGGCCGTATTACTAGAAGCTATCTCAAAAAAGTCTTTTGGCCCCATATCGGTGTTGGGCGCTCGTTTCAAATCCTCGAAATACCGATGTATTCCTCCGGTTTGCAACTCGCGGCCAGCCGTATCTGGAACCAAAATCCTAATTCTGAGATAGCTTCTGGCAGCCGTTGCGGCCGGTTGGTCCCGCCGGCGGTTAGTCATGGTGTGGCCGGCGCTCCATGGACCAATCCATGGGGTCCAGCAGTTCGAAACCCAGATCGGTCAGTTTGCGCTTGACGCGGACGACGCTGTTGGTCAGCAGGTAGACAAAAACCGCCCGCATGTTTTTCTCCCAGTGGCGCTGTACCAGGATGCTGCCACAAGATATGTTTTCTTCGGTGATGGCATCGACGATCTTTTTCAGCTGGCCCACTTTCTCTTCCACCAGGATGCCCAGCAGGGTGCCGGGCTCCTCGATCCCCAGCCCATTGATAAAGGCCCGCAGCAGATCGCGGACCGAGATAATGCCCTTCAGGCGACCATCGTGGTCGACCACGGGGAAAGCCCCCACGCGCATTTTCTGGATCTGCAGCAGGGCGTCCTGGATGGTGTCCTCGGGCGAGATCGCCATCGGATCGCGGGTCATGAAATCCCCGACGGTCAAATGACGGTAGTCGTCCTCATTAAGGCTTTCGCCGTTCGCTTTGTAGAAGGCCGCCGGAAGGGCGCTGCGGATGTCGCGGTCAGTGATGATGCCCACCAGCCGATCGTCTTCATCCAGCACCGGCAGGTGCCGGATCCGGTGCGTGTTGAGCAGCGCGCGGGCATCCAGAAGGGTGGTCTGAGGATTCGCCGCGATCACCTTGGACTGCATGGATTTACGGATAAACATCTAAGCCTCCTGATCCATCGCCGCTTGCGATGGGTGTATCGTCAAATCTGTAAAAGCGACTGGACATGATCGGCCGCCAGCTCGGGCAGCCGCTCCAGGCAGTAGCCGCCTTCCAAAACCGAAATGAGTTTACCGTCCGCCACCCGATCACCCAGCCTCATGATCTCGTCCATCATCCAGGCGTATCCGGCCGTCGAGAGGGATATATCGGCCATGTCGTCATCCACGTGGGCATCGAAACCGGTGGAGACGATGATCACCTGGGGCCGAAAGTGGGTTATCGCCGGTCCCAGTTCATTTTCGACGGCCTCGCGGTAGAAGTCGTCTCCCTGCCCCGGCAGCACGGTGGTATTGCGGGTGTAGCCGGTACCGCGCTGGACGCCATTATCAAAAGCACGCCCCGTGCCGGGGTAGGCAAACGACGGGTGCTCGTGAATCGAATAGTAGAAAACCGTGGGATCGTCCTCGAAGATCGCCTGGGTGCCGTTGCCGTGGTGGACGTCGAAATCGATGATCGCCACCCGTTCGATCAACCACTGGGTCTGCAGATAACTGGCGGCCACGGCCACGTTGTTAAAATAGCAGAATCCCATGGCCTTGGCCTTCTCGGCATGATGGCCGGGAGGCCGCACGGCACAGAAAGCGTTGTCCAGCTCGCCGTTCACGATCCGGTCGGCAATATCGAGAATCCCCCCGACCGCCAGCAGGGCCACATCGTAGGTATCGGCACACATCTGGTTGTCGGGGCTGTCGAAGGATGGTTGACCGTCGCGGCAGGCCGCTTCAAAGCGATCGACATAGTCGCGGTCGTGCACGGTCTCGATCCACATGCGCGGGGCGGCCTGGGCCGGGATGACCTGCAGATGCTCGAGCAGACCGCGATCACGGATGCCGTTGTAGATCGCGGTTAACCGCTCGGGAAGTTCGGGGTGGTTGGCCCCGGTGTGGTGCTTAAGGAATCGCTCGTCGTATAACAGCCCGGTTCGCTTCATGATCGTTCCATGTGGCCCGTCAATCAGGTTATTATTTTATCGAAGATGGCAAAGGCCGACGTCACCGCCGGTGTTTCCAGCGGCATCTCGATAGTGGGTTTGCCTTCCAGATCGTATTCGTAGAGGGTTTCGTCTTCCAGAACCGTGCCCACATAGTCGAGACCGGCCTCCGCGATGAGGGCCATCACCTGGGGCGGGGGCTCGCCTTTGGCCTGGTTGATCATCAGATACGTCTTGTTGACGCCGATGTTCAGCGTCTTGACCAGATCGTTGATCCGCAGACCGGCCTGCAGCCCGCGCCGCGATGCATCCGCCACGATCAGCAGGATGTCTACATCGCGTGTTGTCAGCCGGCTGATGTGCTCCATGCCCGCTTCGTTGTCCATGACGAGGTAGGGATAGTTGTCGGTGAGTTTTTCCAGAAACCCGGCCAGCAGCGAATTGGCGGCACAGTAGCAACCGGCGCCTTCGGGCTGGCCCATGACCACCAGGTCGAAGCCGTCATGCTCGATGATGGCCTGCTGCATGCGCATGTCCATGAAGATGTCTTTGGTCATTCCGCTGGGGACCTGGCCCTTTTTCATCTCCTCGCGGGCATCGCCCAGCGTATCGGTCACCGCAACCCCCAGGACTTCATTGAGATTGGCATTGGCGTCGGCGTCGACGGCCAGAACCGGGGTCTTGTTGTGGGTCGTTAGATATTTAACCAGCAGACCGGCCATGGTGGTCTTGCCTGTGCCACCTTTGCCGGCCATGGCAATCGAAAACGGCATGGTAGGGTATCCTTTCACATCAGATTAGACGGCCTCGTAAAAAATGCCGACCCACCCGAGGCGGATAAATATCGGCGTTACGCGGCAGCCCTTGTCATGGCAGCGGACCCTAAGTCCGCTTCATTCCTCGGGCCTGTTGAAACCGCATCTCGAACTTTTTACGAAACCGTCCATGGGCCACCGGCCTGTTGTCGGCGGGCGGCCGCCGTCGCGGCACCCGCTTTCTGGAGGGTTGGACGGTTTGCATTAAAATGAACCCCTTAAAGCAGTTGCCCCCAACAGTCAAGCGCCTTCTGCCCCCCTTGCCGCCGGCCAGGTCGGCCGCCGACCGTCAATCGGCCCCGGATCGTCCTGTGTTCGCAACCCGCCGCCGTTGCCCCTAAAGCCCGGGTTGCAATCCAGGGTTTCGGGCCGCTAACCAGCGGTAAAGTCTTGTATTTTTATGTCTATCCTTGCAAATCCCCAGGGCCTGTGGTAGACAATCAACGCTCAGGCCTGCTGGTCTGCAAGATCCCCTCGGTAAGATTTCCGATCAGCGCCGCCGCAATGTGCCGCAGGACGCGGCGGCTTCGACCGTACAATCACGTTCGCATGGACACACCGGCGATCATCCGAAACCATGGCCGGCTCACCGCTGGCCAATCCTAGACAAGGAGATTATCATGGCGGACATCCTCGATTTTACCAGAAAAGCCTTTTTGACAGGCATTGGGCTGGCACTTACGGCCAAGGACGAAGTCGAAGAACTGGCCAAGGATCTCGAAAAGAAGATGAACATGGGCGAGGAGGAGGGCAAGAAGTTTTTCCAGGAAGTCCAACAGCGCTACGAAGAAACCCAGGAAAAACTCGAAGCACGGGTCGAAAAAAGCGTCAAAGAATTTTTGAAAAAGGCGGACATCGTCACCAGCGATGAACTCAAGGCGCTCAAAAAGGAGATCCGTGAGCTCAAGCAAACCATCGGCCAGGGATCACCGCAGAGCGACAGCTAGACATCGCTTCGCCTAACGGGGGTGCCGCCGTGGGCGCGATTCGGGCAGACACGGATCACGCATAACCGAAACCACTGGCAACAACCGCTCGCAATAAAAAGATCAGGGTTCCTGGACGGCGCGAAACGGAGCAAAAGCGGCGCATCGCCGCAGTATGGACGTGTTTGTAAGACGGGAACCCTAAATTGTTGCCAAGAGACGGTTCACGATGCACCCCAATTCATTGATGATCGATCCTGAATCCCGCAATGCTGGAAAGGCCCATGGGGGCACTTAAAATTTTTTTGAGATCGGTTCCCTAAGCGCTTGCGACCCGTGCAGATGAAAGCCCGCCCGCCATGCTGAGCATCCGTAAAATCGGCGTCATCGGACGCACCTACCGCCACCTGACGCGCTACCGGCAGATCCTGGCCGTCTTCTTCCGCTACGGGTTCGGTGATCTGGTCGATCTGCTCAAGATCGACCAATACATCGAAATCGGCCTGCAGATGATCTCGCGCAACCGGCGCGAGCGACTCGAAAAGCTTTCACGCCCCGAGCGGGTCCGCCTGGCCTTGGAGGAACTCGGCCCAACCTATGTGAAATTGGGCCAGGTCCTCTCGACCCGCCCCGACCTGATTCCGGTGGACTTCATCACCGAGCTGGCCAAACTCCAGGACGAGGTCCCCCCTTTCGATGTCGCGGAGGTCGAGCGCATCGTCACGGCCGAACTGGGGGCGGCTCCGGATGAGGTCTTTGCCTCGTTCGACCGCACGCCCCTGGCGTCAGCCTCCATCGGCCAGGTACACAGAGCCACCCTGCCCGACGGCGAGAATGTGGCCGTCAAGGTCCAGCGCCCCGGTATCAAGCGCATCATCGAGGTCGACCTGGAGATCATGCTCCATATGGCCACCCTGATGGAACGCCACATCGAAGAGATCGCTTTTTTCCGCCCGGTCAAGATCGTCGAAGAATTCGCCAAAGCGCTCGAGCGCGAAATCGACTATTCCTTCGAAGCCGTCAACATGGAGCGCATGGCCGGCCAGTTTTTGAGCGATCGCACCGTCTACATTCCCAAGGTTTATCGCGACTTCACCACCGAAAGGGTGCTGACGGCCGAGTTTATCGACGGCATCAAAATATC
>JASJED010000289.1 GCA_030065585.1 Desulfobacterales bacterium
AACAAACGCCACAAACAACGTCAGGGATAGAGGAGGAACAGCTTTGGCACGTATCGCCGGTGTAGATTTACCGAAAAACAAGCGGGTGGAAATCGGCTTGACCTATATTTATGGCGTCGGGCGCACGACCTCGCAGCAGATTCTGGCCCAGCTGAAAATTGATCCCAATACCAAAACGGATACCCTGACGGAGTCCGAAGTCAATAGTATCCGCAAGATCATCGACAGCGAATACAAGGTGGAGGGCGAACTGCGCTCCGAGGTCGCCATGAACATCAAGCGTCTGATGGATCTGGGCTGCTACCGGGGTTTACGCCATCGCAAAGGGCTTCCCTGCCATGGCCAGCGGACCAGCACCAATGCACGTACCCGCAAGGGGCCCAAACGCACCGCTGTGAAGAAAAAAGGCGGCGCCAAGAAGAAATAAGGATTTTAAACAGGGATTAGCTTAAATGCCGAAGAGAACCCGTACCAAGAAAAAAGAGAAAAAGAATATTGCGACGGGAGTGGTGCATATCCAGTCGACGTTCAATAACACGATTGTCACCATCACGGATGCGGCCGGCAATGCCGTGGCCTGGTCGAGTGCCGGGGTTCAGGGGTTCAAGGGCTCGCGCAAAAGCACCCCGTTTGCTGCGCAGCTGGCGGCCCAGGACGCGGCCAAGAAGGCTCAGGAGCACGGCATGAAAACCGTGGAGGTGTTTGTCAAGGGCCCGGGACCGGGGCGCGAATCCGCGTTACGGGCCCTGCAGGCCGCCGGTTTCAATGTTACGGTGATCAAAGACGTCACCCCTATTCCGCACAACGGTTGCCGCCCTCCCAAGCGGCGCCGCGTCTAAATAGGATTTTTGCACAAGGCGCCCCTGGTTGGCGGGGGCTCAAAAGGAGGATAACTTGGCACGTTATACCGGTTCGGTCTGTCGGTTATGCCGACGTGAAAATATGAAGCTGTTTCTCAAGGGCGATCGTTGCTTTTCGGACAAATGCGCCTTCGATCGCCGCGGTTACCCACCCGGGCAGCACGGTGAGCGGCGCGGTCGCAAGATTTCCGATTATGGTATTCAGCTGCGTGAGAAGCAGAAAGTCAAACGCATGTACGGACTGACCGAGAAGCAGTTCCGTATCTTTTTCCATCGCGCCAATCGTCAGAAAGGCGTCACCGGTACGAATCTGCTCGTGATGCTGGAGCGCCGTCTGGACAATGTGGTCTACCGCATGGGATTCGTGAATTCACGCACCCAGGGGCGTCATTTCGTGCGGCACAATCACTTCAGTGTCAATGGGAACAAAGTCAATATCCCGTCCTTTCTGGTCCGTCCTGGCGATCAGGTCGAAGTTCGGGAAAAGAGCCGCGCAATCCAATCGATCGGCGATGCGCTGGAGGCCGTCGTGCGACGGGGCGTCCCCCAGTGGATCGAGCTCGAAAAAGACAATTTCAAGGGCGTTGTCCAAAGCCTGCCGGTACGTGAAGATCTGACCATGCCGATCCAGGAGCAACTGATCGTCGAGCTTTACACCAAATAGGGTATAGGCCCTTGGCGCGATTGCCGCTGGCCACCGTCGGTTTGCTGGCCCGCCGTATTCTCGGGCACCGATTGTCAGCATCCTCCCCAATCCATTTGGAGAAAAAACATGTCGTCACAAGACCTAATGTACATGAACTGGCAGCAGATGATTCAGCCGGATAAAGTTCAGGTATCCAGTGAGCAGCACTACGGTAAGTTCGTTTGTGAACCCCTGGAACGGGGCTATGGCATTACAATCGGCAATTCACTGCGCCGGATTATTCTCTCTTCGCTCTACGGCGCGGCGATCACCGCGGTCAAGTTTGATTCGGTGATGCACGAATTCAGCGTGATTGACGGGGTGTACGAAGATGTCTCCGAGATCATTCTGAACCTCAAAGAGATTCGCTTCCGCACCAAAGATGCGGAACCGCACACAATCCGTCTCGAAAAAAGCGGCGAAGGCGTTGTGACGGCGGCCGATGTCACCAGTGATGACGGTGCTTGCGAGGTATTGAATCCGGAGCAGCACATCGCGACCCTCACCAGCGACGGTAAACTCCATATGGAAATGACCGTCAAGGTTGGCAAAGGCTACGCCCTCTCGGAACAGAACAAAGACGAAGAGATGCCGGTGGGAACGATACCCATCGATGCCGTTTTTTCGCCGATCAAAAGGGTCAACTATGTGGTCACCAATGCCCGTGTCGGTCAGCGGACCGACTACGATAAACTGACCCTGGAGATTTGGACGGACGGCAGCGTGCCGCCCGAAGATGCGGTCGCCTATGCGGCCAAAATCATGAAAGAACAGATGAGCCTCTTCATCAATTTTGATGAAACCGAGGAGCCGCTGTCGGATCAAAGCGCCGAAGATGGCGAGTCCCCGCAGTTCAACGATAATTTGTTCCGCAGTGTGGAAGAACTCGAGCTTTCGGTTCGCAGCGCGAATTGTCTGAAAAACGCCGATATCCACAAAATCTACCAGCTCGTGAGCAAAACCGAGGCGGAGATGCTCAAAACCAAAAATTTCGGGCGCAAATCGCTCAATGAAATTAAAGAAGTGCTGACGGAAATGGGCCTTTCCCTCGGGATGAAACTGGACGGTTTCGCGTTGCCTGAAGAGGATGCCGAAGAAGGAGCGGAAGCAACCCCATGAGACATCGAAGCGCAGGTATCAAACTCAATCGGACGTCGAGTCATCGCAAGGCCATGTTTCGCAATATGGTGACCTCGCTGTTCAAGCATGAACGGATTCGAACCACAGATGCCAAGGCCAAGGAAATCCGCCGCTGGGCCGACAAACTCGTGACCCTGGCCAAGCGCGGCGATTTGCATGCCCGGCGCCAGGCCCTGGCCATCATTCGTGAAAAGGACGTGGTCCACAAACTCTTCGCGGAAGCCCCCGAGCGCTTTGGGCCGGTCAGCGGCGGCTATACCCGGGTGGTTAAGGTCGGGTTTCGTCCCGGCGATGCGGCGCCGATTTCGATGGTCGAACTGGTGACGCCCGAAGTCAAGAAGAAGAAGGCCCGCCGCAAGAAGAAGGCCCAGAAGGCGGCGGCCCCGAGTGCGGCGGCCCCCCAAGCCGCCACCACCGAAGATCAAGCGGAATCCGCGCCGGGTGGGGATGCAGCCGTGAAAACCACCGACGATACCGTGGCACCGGCCGAGACCGCCGCGGATGACACCGCGGTGGAAGGGTCCCCCAGCACGGACGCGGCACCGGTGGAAGCGCCCGCTGCATCCGACCCGCAAGAAGACGGGGCCACGGAAGCCGCGGCCCCGGAACCGGCCGATGCGCAAGCCGACGATGCGGCAGCAACGGATGAGGCGACAACGGAAGACCCGCCCAAGAAGGACGCCTGAGCTTTTACCGCCCGAGGCCGACCAACACCGAGCCCCGCCGTGCTTCCCGCACGTCGGGGCTTTTTTTATCGGGCACAAGGACCTTTTAACGGTCATCGGCACGGCCGCCGAATGTCGTCATTCCTGGTTTCGGGTGTCAGGTGTCAGGTGTCAGGGATCAGGCGGCCATGGCGCCGAAGTCGAGCCTTTTCTGACACCTGAACACTGACACCTCTACAAGGGCTCCCTTTTACTTACATGCAAGGTTTCAGATGTCCGTAATTAAATTCGAATCGTGCTTGACACAGTAACTAGATTTTAGTGGCGACCCGATCCGTCATCCGGTTTCAGGATGCGGCATCCACTGAAACCCGACACCTGACACCCGAAAACAAAATGATGCGGCGCAACGCCGATATCCAATCGTCCCGGCGGGGTAGCCACCAGCAGGGCGCTTTGAAGGCGGATATTTACTTTTAGCCGCGTTTGAGGCAACATGCGGCCGTAAACTGCGCCGCGCCGGGCGGTTCGCCTGGCCGGATGGTTACCGCCAAGCCCAAAGGAATTGTGCCCCATGCTACTTCAATTATACAACAGCCTGACACGCAGCAAGGAAGCGTTTCAGCCCCTGACCGCGGGTCAGGTCGGTCTCTACACCTGCGGTCCGACCGTTTACAACTATGCCCATATCGGGAATCTGCGCACCTATCTATTTGAAGACGTGCTCAAGCGAACGCTGACCTACAACGGTTATGCGGTCAAGCACGTGATGAACATCACCGATGTGGGACATCTCACCGGCGACCGTGACATGGGGCGCGACAAGCTCGAGGAGGGGGCCCGGCGCGAAGGCAAAACCGCCTGGGAGATTGCGGCCTATTACACCGCGGCTTTCAAACAAGACATCGCCCGCCTCAATATTCTGGAGCCGACCATCTGGTGCCGGGCCACCGATAGCATTCCCGAGCAGATCGATTTGATCCGCCGGCTGGAAGCTCAAGGCTACACTTATCGCACCAGCGACGGCATCTATTTCGATACCGCCCAGTTTCCCGCCTATACCAAGTTGTCCCACCAGAAGATCGAGGCCTTGCAGGAGGGCGCCCGGGTGGAAATCAACCCCGAGAAACGCAATGCCACCGATTTTGCCCTCTGGAAATTTTCCCCACCCGGTGTCCAGCGCCAAATGGAATGGGACGCCCCTTGGGGCGTCGGGTTTCCGGGATGGCATATCGAATGTTCGGCCATGAGTATGAAGTATCTCGGTGCGCAGCTCGATATCCATTGTGGCGGCACCGATCATATCGATGTCCATCACACCAACGAAATCGCGCAGTCCGAAGCCGCTACCGGCAAGCCCTTCTTCAACTACTGGATGCACGGCGCCTTTCTGATTATTTCCGGGGGCAAGAAGATGGCCAAGAGCGAGGGCAATTTCCTGACCCTCGAAAATGCTTTCGTCAATCGGGGCATCGACCCACTGGCCTACCGCTATGCGGCCTTTCAGACCCATTATCGCAAGCCCATGGAGTACAGCGTGGAAGCCATGGAAGCGGCCCGCAACGGGATTCAACACCTGCGCCATCAGGTGCGCACCCTGAAAACGGCCGCCGGGGGCGATGCGGGACGGTGCCATGAAGGTTTCCAGGAAAAGTTCCTGACCGAGATCAACGACGATCTCAATATGCCGCGTGCCATGGCCGTGGTGCAGGAACTGCTCAAGTCCCATCTTGCCGAGGCCGACCGGCTGGCCACCCTTTTTGACTTCGATCAAGTACTGGGGCTGGATCTGGCCCAGGCCGATCGGACGCAACGCCTGCCGGCCGAAATTGAACAGATGGTGGCGGATCGCCACAAGGCCCGTCAGGACCGCGATTTCGCCCGCTCGGACGAACTGCGTGACGCCCTTCAGGCCCAAGGCTATGTCGTTCAGGATACACCGGAGGGGATGAAGGTATTCAAGCCCTGAAACCAAGCGGGGGCGGCCTGCGCCACCCCCGCTTGGTTTGATTTTGATCTGTACTCGGTCAGGGGGCCTCGGCCTCCGCTGCGGCGGTTGTTTGCGAAGCTTCCTCCAGCCTCTGGGCTTCGGCTTCCAGGGCGGACTCCTCGGCGGCGCGGCGTTCGGTTTCAGCTTTGGCGGCCTCGCGCTCGGCCAGTACTTTTTCGGCGTCCGCGATGTGGCGTTTGATCATCTCCTCTTCCGCAGCACTTAGATCCAAATCGGTGGCTTCCTCAAGGAATGTCAGGGCGGCTTGAGTACTCTCGATGGTCCCGCGGTTCAAGGCGGCCTGGGCCCTGTGGACATAGATCTGGGCGCGGATACCCACCAGCCGCGCGCGGGCGGCATCACGTAGCTCGCGATTAGGGGCGTGCTTGACAGCCTGCTCGAGTTGCCCTGACAGAGCGGCGGCGTCCGGTATCCCTGGTGCTGCCAGCAGTTTGTCGGCCTCATTGATATAGTGCTGATACATCAAGTGGTAGGCTTCCTGCCAGCCGTAAACATCCTGGGGTGTCGCGGGCATCGCAACGTCCGTCATGGTGATCAAGATGGTCGATCCCATGGGGGCAAAGATGCCGCGCTGGATGGTGACGACACCATCTTTTTCCGTAATGAAGTATTTCTTTGTATTGCTGTAGCTGGACATGATCAGCAGCAGTAAGATGACGCCCAAAGCGATCAGTCCAAGCTTCAGGGGTTTGTTCTCGCCCAAGAACGACCCCGGGCTATCTGGCGGCGGCGCGGCGGCGGCGGATTCCTCCAGGGCTTTGCGCATGGTCTCTTCCTCGGCTTTGCGTTGGGCCTCTTCCTCGGCTTTGCGTTGGGCCTCTTCCTCGGCCTTGCGCTTGGCCTCTTCCTCGGCCTTGCG
>JASJED010000290.1 GCA_030065585.1 Desulfobacterales bacterium
GCTTGCGCCCTAATCAACCGGTGCCCGTGCTTTGAAGTCCGGGATGATGCCGCCCACCAGGGGTTCATAGATACGGTATTCGGTGGGTTCGCCCAGTAAATCATCAATTTGCTGCTGTAATTCCCTGCGCAGCGCACTGTTATACCACCGGGTCCAGTCTTCCGCCGTGTGCCAGGTGCTGATGACCAGGTATTCGCCCGGACAATCGAGGCATCTCAAGGTTTGCCCCGTTATGTAGCCTTTTTGAATGGTTGCCTGTGATCGCAGTTGGACGATCAGCGGCACGAGTTGTTGGGCCTGTTGCGGTTCCTTGAATGTGCGTCGAATGATGACCTCTACCGCCATGGGGTACCTCCCGTAATCTGAAAAGGTTGTTTGACGGACGACCGCTGGCACCGACCGCCGGTGAGGGTGTGCAGTTGATCCGCGGCATTGGAAAATAGGCACCAGGATTCGATTCGTGTCGCATCGGCCGTTTGCGGCAGTGGGTCAGCTTGCTGGGCACGGCGAGGGCCGATCGGATTAGCGTTAGCGAAGACAGGATGGGATGAGGTACGAAAGTTCCCGATACCGGTGTATAAACCGACTATAGATGACAGCCTCTCCGGCTTCAAGCTTATTTTTAGGGCACAATCGGATGTCGTGGTCGCTGGCGATTGAACGTTCTGCGCGGCGGCGGCATTTTAGGTTTCCCTCAAGTTTGGCCTCCAGCCGACGATAAAACACCTAACAGTTGCGAGGCACGCTTCCGGTGTTGCTATTGGAATAAATTAAAAAATGATATCAGCGAGTTGTAGTCTCTATTCGATGCTCGCCCCGCAGGTTGCAAGGTAGGACCCGGAAAACCCGATGGATCTGCCGCGGGTGATGCGGCAACGCGCAAGGAACCGAAAAGACAAGGGAAGAGGTCGAGATGGATGTGGCAACGATTATTGGACTGGTCAGCGGTAGTTTGCTGATTCTGACGGCCATCGTCTTGGGCGGCAGCGCCGGTATCTTCATCAACGTCCCCGGGATTCTGATCGTACTGGGAGGCTCCTTCGCGGCCGCCTGCATTAAATTCACACTGGCCGATGTGCTCAACTCATTCAAAGTGGCCATGAAAGCCTTTTCGGTAAAACTCGAAGCGCCGGAGACCATCATCAAAAAAATGGTGGATTATGCCCGCATGGCGAAGAAGGAAGGCTTGATTTCGCTTGATCAGGAAAATCCCGACGATCCTTTTATGGCCAAGGCCCTGCGTTATTTGTCCGACGGGTATGACGAACAACTTCTGGCCGAGATGTTGAACAAGGATATCAATCTGACCATCAACCGCCACATGACGGGTCAGAACGTGTTCAAGGGGATTGGTGATTCGGCCCCGGCTTTCGGCATGATCGGAACGCTAATCGGGCTGGTTCAAATGCTGGCCTCCATGGACGATCCGGCCAGTATCGGCCCTTCTATGGCTGTGGCGCTGCTCACCACCCTTTACGGCGCCCTGGTGGCCAATTTGATCTGTCTGCCGATGGCGGACAAGCTGGCCTTGCGCAGTCAGCAGGAACAACAGGCCAAGTCGATTGTTCGTGAAGCCGCGGTGGGCATCAATCAGGCGCTCTCGCCCATGGTGCTGGAGGAATCTCTGCGAATCTATCTGGCGCCCAAGGCGCGCAACAAGCCGGATGCCAAAGACACGCCGGCTGAAGAAGCCGGTTGATCATGGGTGATGAAGCCATTACCAACGGTGCCGCCAAAGACAAGGGGGCACCCAAATGGGTGGTTACCTTTGGCGACCTGATGAGCCTGCTGTTGTGTTTTTTTGTCCTCTTGCTTTCCTTTTCCGAAATGGACCGACAGAAATACAAGGTGGTGGCCGGCTCCATGGCCGAGGCCTTCGGGGTCCAGCGCAAGGAGCGGGTCTTCGAGAGCCCCCGGGGCGCCAAAATGGTGGCGCTCGCTTTTGATCAGGACATGGCCCCCAAATACGATCGCGAGGAGTATATCGCCACCCAAGTAATGGAAAGTTTGGGCGAAGAACTCAAGGAGGCCTTGGAGGGGAAGTTGCGCGGACTCGAAGATCAGGTCGAAATCGAAGTCGAAGGCAACCAGACCATCATCCGCCTGCTGGGGGGGGCCACCTTTGATTCAGGGCAAGCCCGTATCCGTCCACGGCTGATTCCGATTCTCAAAGAAATCGGTTCGCGCCTGAAAAGTACCGAAGGTGATATAATCATTGCCGGGCATACGGACAATGTCCCGGTACGGGGCGGTCCCTTCGAATCCAACCTTAAACTTTCGATTGCGCGCGCGGCCGAGGTGGCGGAATTCATGATCGACCGTGTGGCAATCCCCCCCCAGCGCATTTCCACCATGGGATTCGGGAAATATCGACCGGCTCACAGCAATGCAAGTCCGGAAGGGCGTGAAAAAAACCGTCGTGTCGAAATCATTCTTACGGCCAAACCGCAGCCTGGCAACACCATCCTGGAGAGTATCCCCCCGTGGAACTAAACAGGCCATGGCCGTCGCGCAGAGACGCCAAGTTTTCGGTGTCTTCACGCCCGATTGGCTGTGCCGCCGCAGACCGTTGAGGGCCGACGATTCACAGCATGCGGCGGTGGGCCGGACGATCGACAACGGCTAAAGTTTCCCGGCCAGCGGTCGATATTAGCCATGAAACCTGAAAGACTAAATCAACGCGTGTCCCTCCATGATTGTATGTTTTCGGGTTTCATCGTTGAGCCAGACGTGAAGGCCGTCACAGAGCATTTCGTTGAAACGATGGTTCGGGTTTTGATCAGCCCAAGTGGAAGGACACGTTTGACCGCAAAGAGTGGACTGCTATGAAGTTCGAATGCCCGCAATGCCAAAAGCAGTACGAAGTACCGGACGAAAAGCTGCCGCCCAAAAAGAAGGTGTCGTTTCCCTGTCTGAATTGCAAGGCGCGCATCGCGCTTGACCTCGAGGCCTTGCGCTGCGGCGAAGGTAATCCCCCCGAAGAAGCAGCACCGGCATCGGAAGCCGCCGACGAACTCATCGATCCCCAAGCGGTCAACAACGGCGATTTCCGCAAGAAAGTCCTGCGTCAACTTAAAGATCTTCCCCCCATGCCGCAAATTGTCTTCAAGGCCCGGGCGTTGCTTTCTGATCCCGATGCGGAAATGCGCGATCTATCGACGCTGTTGGAATCCGATCAGGCGATTGCCACCAAAGTCCTCAAACTCGCCAATTCGGCCTACTACGGGCTCAGCGGGAAAGTGTCTTCGATTCGACATGCTTCCAGCCTTCTGGGTTTCAACGCCCTGGGGCAGCTGATTTCCATGGTGGGAACCTCCTCCGTGCTGGGGAAAACGCTTTCAGGCTATGCGCTGGATTCGGCGGGTGCCTGGCGACATTCGCTAACGGCGGCCAGTGCATCGCGCATTTTAGCACTGCGCAAAAACGCGGAACTGGAAAATGATGCCTTTGCCGCTGGTCTCATCCATGACGTGGGTAAATTGGTTCTGGATCGACATGTAAGCGATCGACGGGAAGAATTTAACCGCCTTACCGAAGGAGGCCGTAATTCGATGCTCGTGGCCGAGCAGCGTATTCTGGGGCTGGACCATGCTGAAATCGGTTTCGAAGTCTGCAAACACTGGAATATCCCGGAAAGCATTTCTAGCGCGATCAAATTTCACCACCAGCCTTCCCTCAGCGAGAATGACGAACTGGCCTATATCGTGTTCATGGCCAACTCCATCGCCAACATGACCAAAGCGCTCGAAGATACGGATAGCATGATGGCCCAGATGGATGGTATTGACGCCTATCTGTACATGATCGACGACGAGGCCCTGCAATTTCTGGGGCTAACCGAAGAAGATGTCCCGACCATCCTCGGTGAGGCGCGCGATGCCGTCAACAACCTCTCGGAAGAGATGCAAATTGTTACGGGTTGATAAAGCGCACCGCTGTACCGCCTGTGGAAGGGCTCGCTATGCGTGCGCTAAGCCAGATTGATATGTTCCGCGAATCACTGCCTGACAGTGAAAGCGGTGACTTAAACTTCCCGCTTCGTCTGGCCCTGGGCATCAACACCTGCGCGCGCTTGTTGCTGCACGACACATCCGAAGACGATCCGACCACCTCGGTCCTGGCGTTTCTTGCCGAGGCCACGGGCATGTCCAGGGTCACCCTGTTTCGCAAGCAAACCGCCGAAGACGACGATATCGCTTTCGAGTGGCTCGGCCCAACGACCGACACCCCGCTTGAAGGTTACCGCTGGTCTGCTGAAACGGTTGCATCGCTGGCGGATGGAAAGCCGGTACCGATCAAACGTGAAGACGGATTCGCGGGGGATCCCTCGAATGACGAAATTCCTCGGGCCCTGTCGGGACTCGTCATCCCGATCCAGGTGTTCGGTAAATGGTGGGGCGGGGTGCTCCTTGCCAGCGATGAAGATCGGTGTTTCGGGAATGAATGTATTCTTCAATTCCTGGGTACGGTGGCCGATTTGTTCGGGGTTTTCTTTGAACGCCAGATTGCTTCCCGTGAAGATGCCCAAAGCGACAAATTGGCGGGAGCCTTGGAGATGGCCGGGACGGTCTGCCATAAACTCAACCAGCCCATGCAGGTCATATTGGGCTACGCCAGTATGGTGACCTCAGGCGATATCAGTGAGCCAGATCAGATCTGCGAAATTATCAAGATGATCGAAGACGAAACCCGCCGCATGGGCATCATTACTAAAAATCTGATGGGCATTACGAAATACCGTAGCGTTGAAACGCCGGAGGTCGGCGCCATGTGCGATGTCGACAACCCCGCCGCGCTTTCGTGATAGATGTCTTTTTCCCGGTCCGGACGGTAAGCGGGGAGGGAAGCATACCATTGGAAATCCTGCCCCAGACCACCCTGCGCACGATGGGTCCCCAAGGGACCTCCCGACTTGCGCGACTATCCCCGGGTGATTTGATTGAAGCCCGTGTCCTCAGGTTAACAGCGAACGGCCAAACCCTGCTTCAAGTCGGGCAATCTAAAATTATCGCCGAACAGCACCTTGGCGCCAAGCCTGGTGACGTATTGCGTCTTGAAGTCCAAAAAGCGCCTCACCCAACGAACCTGACCGGGCGAGCGCGGCTTTGGTTTACGGTACAGCGTTTCGTAACCGCCCCGCCAACGCAAGCACTATCCGCCCCCCAAGCCTCTGGCGAGCAGTTTCTGGCGCTTAAGGGCCGTGGGCCCCATTTTGTCTCGACCGATGTATTTCGTCCCCGGGCCGACGCGCCCCGGATTGACGGCGTCCCTTCGGCATTGACGGAATCTTCCGCTGCGCGCCTGCTGGCGCCGGCGGCTCTGATCAACGGCAAGCGAATCCAAAGTCTACGCAAGCGCGTTTTACGGCGAGCGGCGAACCCCGCCGTTACTCTCAAGACGCATGCCTTCCGTGAGGCCCGGCCCCAACCAACCCATGTCACCAAGGCGGCCCCCCACCAACTTGCCACGGAAAGTCGGGAACTCATGACGCCTTTTGAGTATATCGTTGATTTTGGATTCGATCCCTCCCGCGAAGGGAATGCGGCCTTAAGGATCAAGCTAAAGCCCGGCCAGGGCTCGCGGCGCAGGCCAGATGCGGAACGAGCCCTTAGGGCATCGCTGCTGTTGGATCTTGAAAACACCGGTGTCATCGAAGTCAATCTGACCATGGGCGAAGATCATATCTGGGTGGAGTTTATAACCTCAACAGCGCCAATGCGCCAGAAGCTCGAAGCCGAACTTGGCGACGTGTACGCCGCATTGACCGCGTTGGTTAAAAAGGTTAATTTCCAGGTGCGATCCGATCGTCGTTTGCTGGCACAGGACTTATTTGCTGAGGGCCATCAATATGTGCCGGGGGAAATCGATCTCAATATATGAATTCCCACCCAAAAAGATCACGCCGGGCTGTGGCCTTACGCTACGATGCCGAACAAGACCAGGCCCCGCGCGTTGTGGCCAAGGGGCGCGGCTATATCGCTGAGCAAATCATTCAGGCCGCCCGTGCCCATGACATTCCGCTGGTCGTGGATTCGGAAATGAGCCCCCTATTGGAAGCGCTCGAATTGGATGCACCGATTCCCCCCGAATTTTATCTTGCCATAGCCGAAATTCTGGCTTTCGTATACCGAATCAATGACAGGGATAGATGAGGATGCGGGAAATCCGCATGGATGTCTTCGACGGTTGGTGGTTA
>JASJED010000291.1 GCA_030065585.1 Desulfobacterales bacterium
CGCTGGTCGTCCCGGTCATGGCGCTGCGCTTCGTGGTGGACTGGAAGGAGATCCGCGCCAATATCGTGTTCATCTATCTCAGCATCCTGGCTTGCGTGGTGCCTTATGTGCTGCTGGCCATGGTCAACAACGAATTCCCGGCCCTGGTGGGCGGGGCCATCGGATTTGCGGTGTCGGTCGCGCTGGCCCGCAAGAATATTGGCCTGCACGAGGTTGAAACAGAGCGAGGCGACGACGTGCCGGAGGAGCCGGTGGACGCGCGGACGCTGACCCGCGCCCTGTCGCCATTCATCCTCTTGGTCGCGATTCTGGTGGTGACCCGCATACCGGCACTGCCCTTTCGTGCCTGGATGGGAGCGGTGGCGCCGGCTTGGCCATTCGAACTGGGATCTTTCGGTATTGCCAGCATCAGCGCGGGGCTGGTCATGGGGATCACCGAAATCTTCGGCACGAATACGGCCTGGGCCTACAAAGCCCTCACCGTACCAGCCCTGGTCCCCTTTTTCCTGATCTACCTCATCGCCATCCCGATGCTCGGTATCCAGGGCAAGGTGGCCCGGCAGATCTGGTCGGAATCGGCCGGCCGGATGCCTAAGACGGTGGTGACCCTGGTAGGGGCGCTCATCATGGTCCAACTCATGATGGTGGGCGGCGACCGCTCGCTGACCACCATGATCGGACGCACCTTTGCCGAGGTTACCGGTGCGCACTGGCAGTACTTCGCCGCCTTTCTGGGCGCCTTGGGTTCCTTTTTCTCGGGCTCCTGTACGGTGTCCAACCTGACCTTCGGAGGGATCCAGGCATCCATTGCCACCAGTGTGGGCCTGGACGAAGGCCTGATCCTGGCCATGCAGTCGGTGGGCGGTTCCATGGGAAACATGGTCTGCATCAACAACATCGTGGCGGTCTGCATGATCCTGGGGATCTACAACCAGGAGGGCGCCATCATCAAGAAGACCGTCGTGCCGATGATCGTCTATGGGGTGATAGCTGCCCTGATGAGCGTGATGATCAGCGTAGCGCTCAGTTGGTGAGCGGCAAAGCACGCGCCACGCGGAAACGCGCTTCGCACAGACAAGTCCGCACGCTCAGCCCGTCTGCCGAGTCGATTGCCGGAAGGGGACAGACGGCGCAAAACAAGAGCTGCTAAAGCGTAGGAAAAGCCCCCGCCTCGGCGGAAGTAGCATCAGCCGTGTGGTTTAGAAACCTTCATTGGATGAGAAGTTTATTCGGAAACCAACATAATTGCATGATGAATTGGCCAACTTAAACCCGAAAGGAGTCACACATGAAAACCATCAAACTGCTATCGACTATCCTCCTGGCCCTGTTCCTGGTAGCGGGCTGCAAGTCAAGCGGGGACAAACCCGACATGGCCACGGCACCCAATGGAACGATCAATATTGAAAACTGGACCTGGCAGGCCATCGCCACCATGAATGTGGGCCAAGGCGAATTGAAATTCAACAACCGCGTCTACAACTTTGAAATCGGCGGTGTCGGTGCCGGCGGTGTGGGCGTGGCCAAAATGAGCGCCTCCGGCGAGGTCCACCACCTCAACGACATCGCTGATTTTCCGGGCAAGTATTTCAATGTCAAGGCCAGCGGCACGGTTGTTGTCGGTGCCGGCGGGATTGCCATGGAAAACGACAAGGGCGTCGTCATCAAACTGGTCAGCAAAAACAAGGGCGTCCAGTTGAGTATCGGTCCGAAGGGCATCGATATTACCATGAAGTGATCTAAAGCTAGAAGTGCCTAAAGTGAGCTAAAGTTTGAAGTGCCTTAAGTTATGGTATGCCTGCGGCATCTCCTTTTAAAACGACGGCGCGAAGCGCCACCTCAACTTTAGTTCACTTCACACTTTAGGCACTTTGCACTTCATCCTGAGTGCCTAAAGTGAGCTAAAGTTTTGGAAGTGAACTAAAGTGAGCTAAAGTTTGAAGTGCCTAAAGTGGTGGTGTGCCTGCGGCACTTTCTATTTCAATTGATGGCGCAACGCGCCCCATTAACTTTAGCTCACTTCAAACTTTAGGCACTTTAAACTTCTTTTACTTCACATTTTAGGCACTTATAATTTAAAACCCCTCAATCCCGAATCTTGTCCAGAGCGAACTTGAACCGTCCTCCGCACTGGTGGTAGCCGTCCGACCAGTACCAGACGGACTCACCCTGCCCCTTTTCGACGTCATCAAAGACGATTTCGAGCATTTCGGTCACGTACCCGCCATGGATGTTATAGACGCCCTGGACAAAGACGTTCCGGGGTCGCTTGGGATTGACGATCCCCTTGTAGGGCACCTGTTCGACGTTCTCCATGAGCATGATCTCGTCGTTCTTCTGGACGATGGTGAGCTTGTAGTCGCCGGGTTCGGCTTTGCCGATCCTTTCGCAGCGGTTCAATGACTCCGTTATGGACCCCAGCCACTGGCCGCTGAAATCCTGAGCACAAAGCGCAGCGGGGTGCATCAATCCAAAACACAACAGAAATATCAGGGCTTTGGTATTCACGCTAATTATCCTTTTCTGATGATGACGGTTCCTAATCCTAACGGCACCTTCAGCGCTCCTCGGAGGCTTCCGTGGGCGCGGCCTGAATCAGCCGGGCCTTCCAGAAAAAGGCCACCACCGCCACCACCGCGGCGCCGATGCCGATGCTGGTGGCGACGTTCATCGGCAGGTTGAAGCCGATACGCGAATTGGCGATAAAGGTGAAGATCACGACCGTCATGAAGATAGCCGGGATTGTGGCCACCCAGTGAAATTTGTTTTCCTTGACGAGGTACATGGCCGCCGCCCAAAGCACTACCGTGGCCAGGGTCTGGTTGGCCCATCCGAAATAGCGCCAGATCAGACCAAAGTCGGAAAGCGAGATCAGAAAACCCACGGCGAACAGAGGAACGGCGACAGTCAGGCGCTTTATGTTTTCTTTCTGGGAGAGTTTGAAAACATCGGCGATGATCAGGCGGGCACTGCGAAAAGCCGTATCCCCCGAGGTGATCGGCAGGGCCACGACACCGATGATCGCCAGAATTCCGCCGGCGCCCCCCAGCAGGGTAGTGGCCACCTGTTTGACCACCAGCCCCGGCCCCCCTTCGGCCAGGGTTTTGTTCAGCGCTTCCGGGGTGTCGAAAAAGGACATGGCCAGGGTGGCCCAGATCAGGGCAATGATGCCCTCGGCGATCATGGCGCCGTAGAACACGCTGCGGCCATATCTTTCGCTGTGCAGACAGCGGGCCATCATGGGCGCCTGGGTGGCGTGAAACCCGCTGATGGCGCCGCAGGCGATGGTGATGAACATCAGGGGCCACAGGGGCAGGCTCTGGGGGTTGATGTTGGATAGCGTCTTTTGGGGATAGAATTCATAGCCTTTGACGATGAGCATCGCGATCGTACCGACGGCCATGAAGATCAGCACGGCGCCGAACAGCGGGTAGACGCGGCCGATGATCTTGTCCACTGGCAGGATGGTCGCCAGGAAGTAGTAGCCGATGATGATCCCGATCAGCAGCTTGAGGTCGAGACCGGTCATGTTCTGCAGCAAGGCGGCCGGTCCCAGAAAAAAGACAACTCCCACGAGAACCAATACGATCACCGAAAAGATGCGCATGAACTGTTGGAAGCCTATCCCGAGATTACGGCCGACCACGTCCGGAATGCTCTTTCCATCGTAGCGCACCGAGAGCATGCCGGAGAAATAATCGTGGACCGCGCCGGCGAAGATGCACCCGAAGACGATCCAGAGCAGGGCCACCGGACCGTAGAGGGCGCCCAGGATAGGGCCGTAGATCGGCCCCAGGCCGGCAATGTTGAGCAGCTGGATCAAAAAGATCTTCCAGGTCGGCAGCCGGACGTAATCGACGCCGTCCTCCATCCTCACGGCCGGTGTCGGGCGCGAGTGGTCGGCGCCGAACAGGCGGTCGATCATCGTGCCATAGACAAAGTAGCCGAGGATCAGCATTCCCACACTTGCAAAGAAATAAATCATGATATCATCTCCCTATATTGATCGAAGGCCTCTAAAAATGCCTTTGGGGGAAGGTCTTCCAAATGCGTGGTTAAACGTGCTTTCGAATCCTGACTCACCCGCTGCGGCATTCTAAAAGGACCTCATCAAATGGCCAGGCCTTCAAGGGGTAGATCGGGATTGCTGGGTATGGGTTTCGGACGTCGGTCTTTATCGATGGCCACATATTTAAACATACCTTCGGTCACGAGATGACGCTGGCTTTCGAAGGCTTCGGTGAGGTCCTTGGCCCAGACTTCGAGTTTGATCTGCAGGGACGTGTTGCCGATTTTTATCACCTCGGCATAGACACAGATGGTGTCCCCCACCCTCACGGGCTTTAAAAAGGCCATTTTGTCGATCGTAACCGTGACCACCCGGCTGCGGGCCACCTCCTTGGCCAGAAGCGCCCCGCCGATGTCCATTTGCGAGAGAACCCAGCCGCCAAAAATGTCCCCGTTGGCATTGCTGTCACGCGGCATCGCCAGCGTCCGCAGGACAAGCAAACCATTGGGCTGACGACCGGCTTCCATTGTTTTTTGGGCTTCTGTCGGCATAAGCTTCCTCCCATGCGGCGCGATGGCGGCAGACAAAAAATCGGACCACGTTTCCGCATTTCAAGCAGGCGACCGCCGACGCCTCCTTTATTAGGAGGAAACGCGCCTGGGCACTGGGCCCGCTATCGGTCAGGCCGACGCTTCGCCGGTCGGCTTGGCCATCAAGGCAACGGTCAGGCTGCGCGCACCCTGGGCGCCGTGAATCAGAACCCCCTCGATGTCCGCGGTGGCCGACGGCCCGGTCATCAGCACGGAATACCTGGCTTCGGCGAATTCGGGGCGTGCAAAGGCATGGTGGAGGTTGCCGACGATGTCGGCCGGATCGAGCAGCACCAGCAGGTGCTGGGACAGGTACCCCAAGGCATTGATCTTCAATTCGCGGTTGCTCAGATAGACGGAACCCGTTTCAGCCACACCGAACACTGCGCGGGCAATCCCGAGATCGACGTCTTCGAGGCCCTGCGGCGCTGTCAAACTGGTGATTTCGCGGTTGCCGCCGACCTCGGGCGTGGCGGAGCAGACGACCTTGGCCTCCGGGTAGTTCTTCGCCACCCAGGCATTCAGATCCGTGTCGGTCTTGAACTCGGCCAGCTTGCCGCCCATGCGCTCCACGTTTTCTTTAAAGCGCGGCAGAGGCGGTCCCTCGCCCTCGTCGAAGCGCGGCACGTCGGGCAGGGATACGGCTGACGGCTGATTGCGTTTCACGGACTTCAGAATCATGTCGCGGGTGCTCATTTTTTCCCCTTTCGGTTCTTCAGGTACCAGGCGTGAAAGGTCTGATCCGGTGTGGCCGGCACTTCCCTCTGGCGACCCCAGGCGTTCATGCGCGAATACAAGAGAAAACGCGGCAGGTGCTCGATGGCCGCGTCGGCCACGTTGATCGTCTTGCGGTATTTTTCCGGATCGGACAGAATCTTGCCGGCCACCTTCATGGCCGCCTTCTTCACGAAGGGCAGTTGGTTGTGCTTGGCCAGAACACGCCGCCAGCCGTAGATCTGCTCATGGATGTTGATCTTCACCGGGCAGACGTGGGTGCAGCTGCCGTTGAGGGTCGAGGCGAAGGGCAGGCTGCTGTATTTGCGCATATCGTGGGTCGGGTTGAGAATGATCCCGATGGGCCCCGAGTAGACGGCGCCGTAGCTAAGCCCCCCGCTGCGCCGGTAGACCGGACAGGTGTTCATGCAGGCGCCACAGCGCATGCACTTGAGCGAATACCAGAATTCCTCCATGCCCAGCCGCTCGGCCCGGCCGTTGTCGACAAGCACGATGTGCATCTCACCGCCCTCGCGCGGGGCGCGGAAGTGCGAGGTGTACTGGGTGATGGGCGAACCCAGGGCACTGCGCGAGAGCAGCCGGATGAAGACCGCCAGATCGTCCAGGCGCGGCAGCAGCTTCTCGATGCCCACCGAGATGATGAACAGCGGCGGCACGTTGGCGCTCAAGTCCGCGTTACCCTCGTTGGTGCAAACCACCACCCCGCCCGTTTCGGCCACCGCGAAGTTGCCCCCGGTCATACCGGCCTCGGCGCCAACGAAAAAGGGCCTCGTTTTCACCCGCATCTGTTCGCTCAGGTAGTGCGGGTCGTCGTTGTTCGGGTCGGTGTCCAGGGTGCGCGCGAAAACCTTGGCCACATCCCCCCTGAGTTTGTGGACGGCCGGCACCACGATGTGGCTCGGCGGCTCGT
>JASJED010000292.1 GCA_030065585.1 Desulfobacterales bacterium
ATAGAGGCGATATTTACAATATGACCGAAACCTTGCTTAACCATCAATGAATAAGCCGCGGATGTCCCGTAAACGACTCCCATAAGGTTAACGGCAATTACTTTTTCCCAGTGCGAAAGATCCATATCACGTGCTTCGCCCCAGACGCTGATACCGGCATTGTTGAAAATGTAATCTAATCGCCCATATTCATTCGCTGTTTTATTGATAAACTCCGCCACGTCTTCTGACTGAGATACATCTAGATTCGCAGCAATTGATTTACCGCCGTCTTTTGATATTTTTGACGCTACTTTTCTGACACCCTCCGTGTTGATGTCAGCGGCAACGACAACCGCTTTTTTTCTACCAAGCTCTTCACACAAAGCCCTCCCAATACCTGATGCGGCACCGGTTACAATGGATACCTTTCCCTTATAATTGTCCATTAAGGGCATCCTTTCGAAGATTTGGTGATTATGTGCACTATGACAGAACCGACCAATTATCAAGCGCTTACGCCCTCCTCCTGCTCAGCCGAACGGTTTATCTTAAGAATGACCAGGGTAATGTCGTCTTCGGATCGCCGTCCCACGGTAAACCGGCCCAGATCGTCGTAAACGGCATTCAGGATATCCGCAGCGCCTTCAGTTGCGTGGCGCCGTAAAAGGTCACGGAAGCGGTCTTTGCCAAACATCTGGCCGTCTTTGCTGTAGGCTTCCCAGATGCCGTCCGTGCCGATGGCGATCAACTGACCATTTTTCAAGCCTGCTTTGCGGTTTTCTTCGTAGGTATGCGCGTCATCGATTCCCAGGGCAATACCGGCACCGCCCAGTTCCTCGAACACGTCATTTTCGGGATCGTAAAGAATGGCCGGATCGTGTCCGGCACGGACCCAGTGAATTTCATCCTTCTGGGGATTGACCGTCAGGTAGAAAAGGGTCATGAACCGTCCCGTGTCCAGGACATCCTGAGACAGCTGGGTATTCATCGCCGCCACGATCTCGGACACGGTCCCCGGCTGGGACGCGCGCATGCGTAAAAAAGACCGCGCCGAAGACATGAGCAGGGCCGAATCGACCCCATGGCCGGTGATGTCCCCAACGACAATGCTGAAGGGATCCTGCGGGGACTCGCGGCGCCAGAAGAAATCGAAATAATCCCCGCCGATTTCGTCACAGGAGACATTGCGTCCGGCCACATCGTACCCGGGTATGCTTGGGCTCTTCTGCGGCAGCAGACTCTTTTGAACCTCACCGGCCAGGGCCAGCGCCTTTTTGTGCTCGGTCATGTCCGTGATAAAGGCCATGTTGCCGATGACCTCTCCGGCATCGTTCCTCAGGGTATTGCCATGAATAAGCACCGGCACCTCGCGGCCGTTTTTGTGAATCAGAACGCTTTCGATTTTCCGGTAATCCTGGCGCAACAGTTCTTCCCGGTTGGCCAGTAAAATCTGACGGTATTCTTCGGCCGTAAAATCGTGCGGCGTGCGGCCCAGTATTTCCTCCCGCGGATAGCCGATCAGACGACAGTGGGCATCATTCACATCGAGGATGCGCAGATTCTCATCCATGAGGACAAACCCCTCACCAGCGGTTTCAACAATCCGCCGGTACTTCTCTTCACTTTTACGGATGGCCTCATCCTTTTTGAGAATGGCAATGCGTGCGTCCTCGACTTCCTCGATGATGGTACGATGCATGGCCGCCGTGAAGTCCCTGATCTCTTCGATACGACGACGATAAGCCTCGGAGCGCCTGATCTTGCGTTTCAGAAATTCATTTTCAAGGGACAGTCGATCACGCCCCGATGCCGGGGGATGGGCGGGGGAGACACGAGCGCGTCCGCCGATGTCGGAGCGGCTGGACGCGGAAACCCCGTTCTTCTGACCCACCAGCAAGGTGATCAGGGTCGCGCCGTGGAAGAGGGTGGGCTGGCCGCGGTGAAGCGGGGCGATTTCGCCGAAACTGTAAAAGCCGTTGATGGGAAGCGGTTGCGGAAACGTCTCGCGCAGGATCTGCAATTCTTCATTCGTGCGGGTGCCCAGCAATTCCTTGCGGAAAGCGCAGGAGAAAGCCAGTGCGAAACGGGGTGTAAATTGAAGCTCTCGGTTGAGCTTTTCAGCGGTTTGGCGGGTGTCCTCGATAATGACGTCGCGGATGGCTTCGGTCAGTTGGACGAGGGCGCCTTCCGGAATCGACTCCGAGAAGGTGATGCTGTTATCCGGGTTGTAGGTTTTGGGAGCCCTCAGATAGGCTTGTTCGCGCCCTTTTTCAAAAACCGCCAGGACAAACTCGCGGGCCGGCTCGGTATGGTCGCCGAGGTAATGGCGATAAAAATCCACCGCCGTCATCTCACCGATGCGGCCAACGATGCGATCTTCGCATGCCGTGACGATGGCCTTCTTCCCAATGGGTTTCCAGCTGTTGGCAATGGCAAAGGCGTACTCCAGCGGACCGGACCAGAGCAGGATCGGGATCGCATCCTCCAGGACCTCGTCATTGTAGAACTGGCGTATTTTTTTGAGGCCATCGGTCCATTGTATGCCGGCCGCGCCCCCGAAAACCGGACAGGCCGTTCCCAATTCTTTATTGATCATTTCCATGATGGGATCGAAGCGTTTATCAAAGCCGTCCGGGAATGCCAGGCCGAAGGTTGGCGGTTGGGACAACCTGCTGCGGGCATGATCGACCGCTGACTTGACCGCCCCGGTGGGGTCCTTTTTCAGGTTGCGGCCGACGCCCGCCTGAATTTCCACATCGTCGGAGTGAAATAGCATCAAGGTTATGGCGTCATCGCTGAAACCTAAATTGGTGGAAAAATCCCCTGCGGTGGTGCAGCCCACCAGTTCGATTTGCGGAAACTGATGGCGGATCGCGTTTAGCATCATCTGATGATCAAAATGGCTGCCGGCAAAAACGATACCGGCTTTAGGATCGGCATCCCCCAGTTGCTCCCGGCATTGGGAGAGCGCGGCCTGGACAACGGTATGGGTTTCAAGCCCTTCGGCCTGCCCTGTGCCAACGGTGATCATGAATCGTTCTCCTCGCTTAGCTGAATCGGGCATCGTTGCGATGTCAACGCAATTGTGACGGTCTCGTAAAAAGTCCGATATCGGCGTTACGCTTCATCCCTCGTCACTGCGGCGTACCGTAAGTACGCCTCATTCCTCTAAATTCGCAAGCCTTGATCTCGAACTTTTTCCAAAACCGTCCGGAAAATGCCTTTTTAAGGGTTCATCAATCGTGGAAATGCCATTTATGAAACGATAGGGTGAACCCTAAGCTGACTTATATATCAGTTGCACTGATCGATAAATCAATCTTAGTCATCGTAATTATTCAACAATTGGTGTCAACTTGGCGACAGGCGATAAGATTGGCGTCGAAATCTTTGAATTCAAAAACGCCGAGCAAAGGGAGAACAACTTTGAATACTGGAAATCCGGTGTCTTTCACTTTTGTGTACAAGACCCGGACGTCGAGGGCTTGGCTGCCAAGATTGTGGAAAATGGCGGCAAACAGCGAATGCCCATTCGCGAGTACTACCCGGGCGAAAAGCCTTATCGCATGGTTTATTGCGAAGACCCCTTCGGCAATATTGTTGAAATATACTCACACAGCTACGAATTAACCTATTCGGCAGGTGCATATCAGGACAAACTCAGCGCTGCGTAATTATGAGGCGCGCACTTGTCGTAAGGACCATTTTACGAAAGGTAACCAGGAACCTCTTTACGTTTCGAATTGAAGGAGGATGTACGACCGCCCGAGATCCTATCGGTATTAATGTCTTAGGCAATGGGATATCAGACCCGAATCCGGAATAAATCAACGCGTCTGCATCCCGCCAATAGCAGCACAAGCCCCATCGGGCACGCCATCAGACCTCTGATCATGAAGTTCTCCTTTATTTTCGTTCCCCGCCGGTCGCGTCAACCGCACCGGTCTGCATGGGGTGCATGTAGACGTCTTGTTGTGGAAAGGGGATACTGATCATCCTTTTCTGGAATTCGCTGAATATGGCAAGGTTTAATTCATGGATCACGCGCCCCCGGTCGGCCGGCGTTTTGGCCCAGCATAACAGCTCGAAGTCAAGGCTCGAATCCCCAAACGCGCGAAAGCGCACCCGGGCTTCGGGAGCGTGGGCGATACTCTGGTTCGCAGCAGCCACCTTGAGCATGGCAGCCTCAACTTCTTCCAAATTGGAGTCGTAGGCCACGCCGACTTTGATGCGAACCCGGTAGCGGGGTTCCGGTGCGCTTTCGTTGATAATTTTGGTGTTGGCTACAATGGAATTCGGGATGGAAATTTGTTCGTCGTCACGGGTGCGGATCAAAGTACTGCGCACGCCGATTTCGACGACCTCGCCACGCTCGCCGGATTCCAGAATGATGTAGTCTCCGGTCATAAAAGGCTTGTCCAGAAAGATGTTGATACCGCCAAAAAAATTGGCCAGGGTGTCCCGGGCGGCCAGGGCCACCGCCAGGCCCACAATGCCGGCAGAGGCCAGGAGCGGCGATATATCGATTTTCCAGACCAGCAAAAGCAAACTTACGGCAGCCAGCAGCACCAGGACGCGGCCGACATTTTCAAACATATGAATAATCTGTCGCCCCTGTCGACGCTTTACCCACCATTGATGACAAATGCTTTTCATCAGCCGGCCGAGTCCGACTGCAAATACGATGATCAGCAAAGTTTTTATGATAGCGGTGGCAATGTAATGGATGCGCTGATCGAGACCCAGCCACGTAACGGCCAGGAGCGCACCGACTAAAACCAGCGTAATCCAGGCCGGTCGGTGAATCCTGCCGATAAACGTATTATCAATATCGACTTTCGATTTTTTGCGGATATGGTCAAAGATCCGGTGGATGAAGAAGTCAACGAGCAAGGCCAGAACCGCAAACAAGACCATGATGACCACGGCGCCAAGAAGACGCTGTTCCATCATGATGCCGGTGATCCTGGAAAAATAGTCGAAGAATTGATCGATTACGCCTGGCATTGATACGTTCCCGGGTGGGTGTTGAGCTGGGTTTTATTTTCTTTGACGGTTTCGTTAAAAGTCCGATAGCGGCGTTACGCTTCAGCCCTCGTCATTGCGGCGTACGATAAGTACGCCTCATTCCTCGGGCTTCGCAAGCCTTGCTCTCGAACTTTTAACGAAACCGTCGGGAAATTGATTTTTCCGAGTCCATCTTTCTTCTTAAACCAATTTGAGATATTCGCGGATGGCCAGCGCTGCGCTGCTGCCCTCGCCGGCGGCACTAACGACCTGTTTCGTGCTCCCGTCGCGGACATCGCCCGCCGCAAAAACGCCCGGTACACTGGTTTCCATTAAAGCCGAAACCCGGGATGAGGCTTGCGGCAGTGCGATCTCCTTGTGTTGCAAGGCATGCCCGGTGACGATAAAGCCCCAGCGATCCAATACGACAATGGTAATTGCCATGCTGATGGATGCCGGCTACTTCCTGGGCCTGGAGCAACTCCACACCGAACCGCTCTGCCTGCTGGCGCAGGCGCTGGGCAAAATCGCCCCCTGATACACCTTCGGGAAATCCGGGCATGTTATCCAACTGCCAGGTGCCGGCCACCTGCCCTCCGAATGCCGCCCGTTCAATCACCAGGGTATCGATTGCTTCAGCGTTTGAAGGCCATGAGACGGTTGAATATCATTTTAACCGTCGGTGTCAGTCGGGACCGGTTGTAGGCGTCGCCGCACTGGCGGATGGCCTCGGCCGCGGTCGGGTAGGGGTGGATGACGCTGGCCAGCTTGCCGAGCCCCATACCGGCCTGCATGGCCACGGTGATTTCGCTGATCATGTCGCCCGCATGGCTGCCCACGATGGTGGCCCCCAGGATCTGATCGCTACCCTTCTTGACGTGGATCTTGACGAAGCCTTCGGTCTCGCTATCGACGATGGCGCGGTCCACATCGTCAAATTCCCGGCTGATGGTGGTAAATTCAATCCCGCGTTCTTCCAGATCTTTTTCGTAGAGCCCGACGTGGGCAACTTCGGGCTCCGTATAGGTGGCCCAGGGAATGAGAAGATCGGAGAATTTGTCACGGCCGAAGAACAGGGCATTGCGAATCACCAGGCGTGCCCCGAAGTCCGACATGTGCGTAAACTGGTATTTACTGGCCACATCGCCCACCGCGTAGACATGCGGGTTGGTGGTCTGCATCCGGTCGCTGACCTTGACCCCCATGCGCTCATCGTACTCGATGCCGGCCTCCTCCAGCCCGAGACC
>JASJED010000293.1 GCA_030065585.1 Desulfobacterales bacterium
CAAGGTTCCAAAATAAGTTCCCAAACTGCGAGTTGTGGCTGTAAGCACAAACTTTGCAGATTTACGGACTAGTTGGAGTAATCAAAAAGTGTCAATCGAACACTATTCTCGATCATCGAAAAGCAGTAATGGTAGCCAAGGTAGACCTAAAGATGGATAAGAGCCTGGATCAGTCGGATCGGTTCCTCGCCGGAATTCATTATAATTTGATACCCCATCTCCATCGGAGTCTTCTAAAGCATCATTGCTTTTCGGATCTAGTCCATAGGCAACCTCATATCCATCCGGTATATTGTCATTGTCAGTATCGGTGTGCTGCCAATCAGTACCATAAGATGCTAGCTCCAGATAGTCTTTGAGACCGTCATGATCGGCGTCGGTGCTGGTATCGATGACACCGCCAAAAATGGAAAAATCTGAAAGTATATAGTGTGACCCGTTGTCTTCGTATTTGACAACGCCCAGATAAGGGACGAACCACTGATAAAATTCGGTTTCTTCGTCAGCACCATTGCCCCATACCCGGAACTTGCAGCGCAGTTTAAAGGCCTCCACTTCCCCGAAATCTAATGCCAGGGTCTCCTTGGCAAGCACTTTTACATCCATGCTGACATTATAGTTATACCCATCATACCAGTACCAGTAGGTGGCGGTGGAATATTTCATTTCATCGACATGCATGGGATACCAGGCGACGGTCAGTCCGCTTGAAAAAGCCGTCTGACGCTGATGCACATCCTCGAATCCCCAGTAATTAAGAAAGGGCCATGTTTCGTAAAATTCTACATGCGTCGTGCTTCCATTTGTCTGATTGATGAGACCATACGTCGCCTGCGGAAATGTAGATGGTGATACAGAGGTCTCCAGGCTAACAGGATTTCCCTCCTCGGTACCCCGATAGGTAAAACGATTATCAGCGTCATATCCATATATATCGGGCAGCCTGTCCGGAGCGCTTTGCGTTCCCCAAAATTGAACCTCACTTAATCCGGTCTGGGCGCCGCCATGGTTTGATAAGACTTCAAATCTGATGTAGCGTGCCTGACAATCGAGGAGGATGGTCTGCGCCGCAATGGAACCACCTGTAGATTTTGAAAGGCTGGCTTGTTTGACCTCGGTAAAAACGTTTCCATCCAAAGATTTGAAGATGATGAAATCATTTACCCCACGATTTAAAAGGTCAAAGTTTTGATAATTGTATTGCCAGATATCCACCTTATCAACACTGTAAATTTGGCCCAGATCAAACGTCAGGGTGGGCAAATCGAGATTGGAAGAAAGCCACATATTGTAGTATTGGCCGTCATGCAGACCCGTGGGGCCAAGACCTGATCCGTCGCAAAGATGGGTTTTGTTGTAATCAATATTGGCATGTGAAGAAGCCTTAAGTGCAACAACTTCGATTAATTCGGATCCTTTAGAAATGTTAATGCCAAGAACGAAAACGCATAAGAAAAAGTAAATTGAAAATCGCTTCATTTTACTCCCCAAAGAGATATGTGTGACTAACTTATGCGGCCCCATCATTTAAATTAAATTAAAATTTGCTTGATATCATTCAATATCCCAGATCGCTATGATTTATTGGCTATCCCCCACAGACTAAAAAAACCGGCCCACCAATTCGGTGATCCGGTATTATTGCATATCATTATGGCAACCTGGCTACCTCAGCAAGGCCCGTGGCTTTCCGTCCCCGCCTCTCGGCGAGTTTGGCTTTTTCAACATTGAATTATTATTTGAATGCTACCGTGGCATCTCTCCCATGTCAACCCATCGGTACCCCATTAACGCCCCACCCTACTTTAGTAGGGTAAGCTTACAAAAGAGTATATAAAGTTGATGCAATTTGAAATAGATTGAGATATCCCACAAAATCACGACGATCAAAATATGCGATTACTTACAAGAAAGCCCAATATCAATTTTTCCTTGTGGCGTGTGGGGAGTAGTGTGGGGAAAAAACTCTATAAAGCAAAAGGGTTAGCCTATAAATCAAGCTAACCCTTTGATTTTATTGTGGCGTCCCCAAGGGGATTTGAACCCCTGTCGCCGGCGTGAAAGGCCGGTGTCCTGGACCGGGCTAGACGATGGGGACGCAAAACTTGACGGTTTCGTAAAAAGCCCGATATCGGCGTTACGCTTCAGCCCTCGTCATTGCAGCGTACCTTAAGTACGCTTCATTCCTCGGGCATCTGATGCCGCATCTCGAACTTCTTACGAAACCGTCCGAAATCTGACTTTTTAATAGTCCATCAAACTTCTTTATCATATCGTGCGCGCCCCTTCGGTTTGGTTACGCCAGGTGTCCCACCGCTTAAATGGGCGCCCTGAAGCAGGCCAAGGAATGGGGCGGCTTCTGAATTATGGTGGTGGGGGGAGGATTTGAACCTCCGAAGGCTTTGCCGGCAGATTTACAGTCTGCTCCCTTTGACCACTCGGGAACCCCACCTTGTTCACTGGCCATGACTTATTCAGCCTGTCTGACCGTACCGATCAGTGTCGGGCTCATTAACAGTTAATCGTGAAAATTTCAAGGGATAAATACCTGCTCCGCAGGCAAGATTATTTTGAATATTTACCCCGGTTTAGTTGAAAAAGGCCCTGCATTCATCCAAAGCCGCGCGCACTTCCAGGGAAAGCGTGCTCAGCACCAGGGGCTTGTAGAGATAGCCGTTAATCCCCAGGGACCGGGCGTTTTCCGGCGTTATCTGCTCGCTGTAGCCCGTGCAGACCACCACGGGCAAGTGGTGGCGAAGAGCCCGCAGCTTCTGAGCCAGATGAATGCCGGTCATGTCGGGCATGGTCAGATCGGTCACCAGAATGTCGAAGCGATCCGGGTCGGGGCGGAATGCTTCCAGGGCTTCCAAGGAACTGGTGCAGGCACAAACCTCGTAGCCCAGACGTTCAAGCATGGATTTCCCGAGTTGGGCCAGAGCGGGCTCGTCATCGACAAACAGGACCCGCTCGTTTCCCCTGAGCGGAGGCGTATCAAACCGGCTTTCGCCCGCCACCTGATTTTGGACTACCGGGAAAAGGATCTCAAACTCGGCGCCCTGGGCAATCTGGCTGCGAACGCGGATGCAGCCTTGGTGACTGGTAACAATGCCATGCACCACCGCCAGCCCCATTCCGGTGCCCTTGTCAATTTCCTTGGTCGTGTAATAGGGGTCGAAGATTCGGTCCACAATCACCGGATCGATGCCGTGGCCATTATCACGTACAATCAGTTGCACGTAATGACCGGAGCCCACTTCCGGAAATCGGTGACAGTCCTCGGCCGAGATCACCACCTGCGCCAACTCGACGTCGAGACGCCCGCCGCCGTCTTCCATGGCATGGGCGGCATTCGTACACAAATTCATGATCACCTGGTGCATCTGGATCGGGTCGGCCATGATCATGCCGATGGCGTCCGGTACACGGGACTGGATCTCAATCGTGCTGGGCAGTGAGGCCCGCAACAGCTTTAAGACTTCCTTGGTGATCGGCACCAGGTTGGTGAGTTCGTGTTCGGTGTTGCTCTTGCGACTGAAGGTCAGAATCTGCTTCACCAGGTCCCGGGCGCGGTTGCCGGCCTGCAGAACCTGAGCCATGTTGGACCGGGCGCTCGCGTCTTCCGGCAGATCCTCGATCGTAATCTCCGTGAAGCCGATGATCGCCCCTAAAATATTGTTGAAATCATGTGCAATGCCGCCGGCCAGCGTGCCGATCGCTTCCATTTTCTGGGCCTGGAGAAGTTTGTCTTCCATACGCCGCCGCTCGCCCAGTTCCTGCTGCAAACGGGTGTGCAGATAGGCGTTGTCGATGGCGATGGCGGCCAGTTCGGCAAACTGCTGCAGGATTCGCTTCTCATCGGTTCCGAAAAGCTGCGCTGCTTCGCAATGGGCAAAGCCGATTACCCCGCTGAAGCCTCGCCCGGAGCGCAGCGGTACAGCCAGAACACAACGGATGTCCGCGGACACGGATTTAAACAGACGGTGGGGCCAGTGGGGGCAATCATCCACACCGACGGGCTCTCCCGTTTGATAAACCCGCCCGACCAGACCCTGACCCGGAAGGATCTGGCTGCCGATGGCATCATCAAAAGCCCCGATGCCGGCTTTCAAAACCAGGGCCTTTAATTCCTTTTCATACAGATAGATAAAACCGTCCGATGCGCTCAGCAGCACCCCGGCGCGCTTGACCAGTGCCTGTAAGAGTTCATCCAGATCCAGGCGGCGGATTAGGCCCAAGGCTGTTTCGTGCAGGGCCCCCAGATATTCCTTCTGGCGGCTCAAGGTCGCCTCAGCTTGCCGCCGCTGAAGGATTTCATCGGAAAGGGCCTGGTTTTTAGCCGACAGTTCGCGGGTTTTGGATCGAACAAGGCGCTGCATCACGACGCTATGCAGCATCAGTACAAGGGTCAGGAGAACGATCCCCAGGACGAACCAGTTAAACCATTTCGGTATGCGGTGCTCCGGCTGAGAACTGAACCAGCGGGCCAGCGCCAGGTGGTAAGCCGAACGCTTGTCGCGTTTCAACTCCCAGAGTTGATGGTCGATCGCCGCAAGCAGGCCGGGCCGGTGGCCCTGACGCGTGGCGAAATAAAGCTTGCGGGGGCTGAAGACAATCGGGCTCTTGATCAAACCGAGCTGATCGTGGTGCAAATCACCGTAGAATTGATTGACGATGCCGGCATCACAGCGCCCGGCCGCCACCATCATGAGCACGGTTTCGTAATCATCCGCCTCGATGAAACGGCATTGCAGCCCAAAGCGTTCGATCACATCCCTGAAATCACCGTAATGCTGATCGCTCTTCAACACGGCGATTTTCCTGGCACCCAGGTCGAGAACGGATTCAATCGCGGCCCCCGGTTTGACATACACCTGACCCCAGGCCGTAAGAAGGCTCTCACGCCCCAAATGAAACCGGTGGGCGTTTTCTTCAGCAAACACCATACCGCCCAGAACATCGATGTCACCCTTTTCGAGCCACTCCAGGCAATCGGACCAGCTGCCGCTGCGGAAGATGACATCCCAGCCTTGGCGCTCGGCAATGGCCCGCATGACCTCAACCAGAAAACCCTCCGGACCCGCTTCGCCATCGATCATCATCAGCGGATTGTTCGGATAGATCCCGACAACCACCGCCTGATCGGCGGCCGCGCTGCACGGACAGATGCACGCCAGGACCAGCACGAGAAGCACCCCGATGATTGCTTGGAACCATTTCGCCATAAAATCGACGCAACCCGTGGATGAAAATGCTCCGGCCGGCAGACGGCCCCTTTAACCCATGATGCTCTGATAGGCCGGCTCGACCAAGGCTTTCAGGGGCGATCTATGATTGACCGGCATCTGAGGTCGCTCCAGCCTGTTTGCCTATGGAAAGCGTTATCGGATTGAAACGGGATTTTCTTGACGGGAAAAGGCGGCCCAATGAAAGAACCGCGTCGTGGGGCGTCAATGGTCGGCCGTTTGCGGGGCCGACCCATCGATCTGGTTCAACGACCTTTATCCGGGCGTCCGCATTCCTTGCAGCGCCCGTCCGCGCCGATTACACCGATACAATTGCCGTCGGGGCACAAACGGCGGTTGGCCCAGTGGTCGGCCTCCGTGTCTTCATGACCTTCCGAAGGGATTGCGTCAGCAGGCGAGGCTTCCGGGTCGGTCGCATCGTCCGGTGACATTGGGGACACGGCGTCCGGAACGCCGGCCGGATCGTCACCGCCCGGTCGCCCGCATTCCTTGCAGCGTCCATCCGGTCCGATTACACCGATACAATTGCCGTCGGGACACAGACGCCGCTGGGCCCATTCGCTGTCGGATATGGTTTCGCGAGTAGGATCGTCGCTATTGTCAATATCGCTCATCGTTTGTTTTCTCCTGCCAGAAGGAATCAGGGGCCCTGTTACCGCAACGGCCTTTCATAATGCGCGTCTCTTTAATTCAAGCGGCTGCCGGGGTCAAGTCAGGCCATGTGCGTGCCTATTGAAATATCCCCATTACTTTTTTTTATTTTTGTGTTATACGGCTCATTTGAATTATATTCACAGCGCATCCTGAATGAGAGATATCATATAACCACCTGATATGGTTTGAGATATAGATTAAAGCCTCAGGCTTTCAAAAAAGGCAACATCACCGTCGGGGAAACAAGGCTTGCGGGCCTGAAGATACTACTGAACGAGGAGGGTCAATGATGTTCAACAAGAAAATGGTGATTCTGTGTCTGGCAACGTTATTCATTCT
>JASJED010000294.1 GCA_030065585.1 Desulfobacterales bacterium
ACGGTAACTGACCTTCGGGGAGGAGGCCTCGTCGATGAAATCCATCACCCTTAAACGTGTCGGCCCCCTCGTATCGATCCGGTTTTTCGACCGGATGATCGACCGGCAGACCCGGCAATTAAGTGCCATGCTGCAGCGAAGCATTGCCGAGGCGGGCGGCCGGGTCCGGTTGCTGCTGGTCATTGAGTCCGAAATCTATGGTCGGAGCCCGGAATCGCTTTTCGAGAGCTTGCAGTTTATCAAACTACACGCCGATCAGATCGACCGTATTGCCATTGTGGGGCGGAAGGCTTGGGAACGGACCTATGTTGGGCTCTTCGGTCTATTCAGCGGGACCGAAATCGATTATTTCGACCGCGCCGATGCGGTCAACGCGATCCGGTGGTTGCAGGGGCAGGCGCGTAAAAGCCTGCCATGAGCCGCATTGACGCCGCTTGCCACGGCGCACCGACAGTTGCGCACGCCCCCACGATGCCGAATGACGGAATGATTTGCCAAGTCCGGTGAATGTGTTGTATCTGACATTCCTATCAAGCGGCCAACCCTGGTGGAGGCTGAAGCGGTATTGAATCTCTCGCAAGCAAGCGGATTCTGTATTGAGCAATGCGCCCTCGTCATCCCCAACCATGATTTGTCCGATATCCGGCCTGACCGTGCACCGGGAACCGGAATGGACGGATGTTTATTTCGGAGATAATTTCAAGATCACGGCCGATATTATCGGCGACCACATCCTTCTGACCCATAACAGCGGATCGGCAACGCTTGAAGGCACGCGCCAAGCTTTCGATTTTACGAGCCAGCTGATTGGCACCCATCTGCCGGACCGCCCCTATGTTCATCTGCTCAACTATAGCGAACTGGAGAGCGCCACGTTTGAAAGCCGTCGATTTTTCATCAGCCAAATGATGCAGCGGCAAAAACTCCTGGGCTTGGTCCTGTTTGGTCTTTCCCCGCTGATGAAGATCAATGTCAAATTGGGCCGGCGTCTCAACTTGATTCGTTTTCCGGTCAAGATCGCCAAGGACTACCGGCACGCGATCGGCCTGGCCCAGGCGTTGCTAGCCGATCGGATCGATCGGTCAACCACGGAAACGGCCGAAGCGGAAGACAACGCGGAAGGCGCCCTTATCCATCGGGGGGTCAAACTGCCGGTTGTGCGCCGACCGGAATGGACCATGGAGACCGCTGAATTCCGCATTCGTTTCGAAATTATCGCCGGTCATATTATTCATTCGGTATCTTCCGGGTATCTGCGCGATATTCATCTGCCGCAGCTTATCGCCCTGCGCGACGAGGTCGTTGCTTCCGTCAAGCCCATCATACCGCCCGATTACATCATCGCCGACTTGAGCGGGATCAGGGGCTATGAGCGGCGGGCCCGCAAACATTATCTGAGCAACCTGGCTGCCTGGCATCAACGCTCCCCGCTCAAAGGATTCATCCCTTATGGGTTGAGCCGGTTTATTGCGGCGGCAGTCAATCTATCCAAATTTTGGCTGCCGTTTAACGTGCATGTCGCCCAAAACCTTCAAGACGCACTGGAAATCGTGCGCGCCAACGAACAGCAACTGTCGGTCGCCACCGGCCGCAATGAGATGGATGTTGGCAGCGCGAGCCAGGATGCCAAATCGAAAGCGCCGATCGATCAGCTCTTGGCCTATATCGGGGGGATCGATTGGGAAACCAGCGGCCAGGCCGCCAAATTCGCCAATCAGATCGATCCGGCGCTGCAACCGATCTACGACGCCATTGGGTTGATCAAATCCGAGGTCGACGACCTGATTCGCGAGAAGTCCCGCGTCGAGGAAGCCCTGCAAAACGCGCGAACTGAATTGGAAACGCGCGTCCGGGAACGCACGGTCGAACTGGTGGACACCAATCGGGCGCTCAATCGTGAAATCAATGAACGTCGCGAAATCGAGCAGGCCCTGCGCAAAAGCGAGAAAAACTACCGCGATCTGGTGGACAGCGTCAACAGTATCATCCTGCGCTGGGACGCCCGCGGCCGGATCGTCTACCTGAATCCCTACGGTTTATTTTTCTTCGGCTACCGTTCGGAAGAGATTGTGGGCCGCAGCGTGGTGGGCACGATCGTGCCGGAAATGGAGAGTACCACCCACCGGGACCTGAGGGATCTCATGCAGGCGATTCAGCGTGACCCCGATCGTTTTCGCGCCAATGAGAATGAAAATATCAAGAAGGACGGCAGTCGCGTATGGGTGTATTGGAATAACCGACCGATCAAAGACACCCAGGGACAGATCGTTGAGATTTTAAGCGTCGGTACCGACATCACCGACCGGCGCAAAATGGAAGCTGAACTGCGACGCCTGGCGACCACCGATCCACTGACCGGCGCATTTAATCGACGACAGTTTTTCGATAAAGCCAAGCGTGAATTCCAGCGTCATCGGCGCTACGGCCATGCCTTTGTTCTGCTTCTGATGGATTTGGATCACTTCAAGCGAATCAACGATAGTTACGGTCATCCGGCTGGCGATGCGGCCTTGAAGTCCTTCGTGGATGCGGCCGGGATTATCTTTCGCGAAACCGATCTGTTCGGCCGCACAGGAGGCGAAGAGTTTTCGGCCCTGCTTCCGGAAACCGACACGCAAAATGCCGTCAAGGTCGCCAATCGCCTGCGCGAGAAAGTTGCCAGTCTGCAGGTGATCACCGAAGGCAGTCGCATTCACTATACCGTCAGTATCGGTCTCACCGCGCTTGGCCCCGACGACGAGAGTCTCCGGGAGGTGGTGCGGCGTGCCGACCAGGCGCTTTACGAAGCCAAACACAGCGGCCGCAACTGTGTGGTCTGGCGTTGATTCCACCACCGTTTTCCGATTCACCGCCCGTTAAAAGATTGATACGCCCCCCTCTGGGGAGCTACCGGAGGCCATCCGCTTGGCGGGAAGAGCTTCCATGAAGATTTAAACGCCGGATTGCCAGACGCAATGGTTAGGCCACAGCCAATCAAGACGGATCGCCCGGCAGGCGGCATTCGGAGATTCGCAACGACAAAAGGGTGGTGATCGGCATTTCCTGCCGGGGGATGAGCTCAAAAGGCGGGCCAATGAAAGTTGGCGGCGTGATCTGGCCGGTGCGGCGGTCGATCTTTTGGAGGGCGATGATGTGATCGAAATGCGACCTGTGCCGTCGGATCCGCGCTTCGATCTCGCTTAGCCGGCCGATGGTGACGGTACTGTGCGGCTGGATGATGTACAGGTTCGGCAGTTCGGCGATGATCAGCAGATTGTGGTCCTCCGGGTAGGCTTTTTGCAGATAACGGGTCACACGCTGGTACTCGAAAGGCAGTGAAAGCGTGTTGAGCAGACGCTGTTGGCCGGCATAGGGCCAGAAATAGAGGAGATGGGCCGCCAGCAACACGATGAGGACAACCTGAGAATCTAAGCGCAGCTTCTGTTGAATCTGATGGAGCGCCCCAAGAGCAGCCAAGGCGACAAAGGGTAGAAACACCAACGCCAGGCGGTTGGCTTCGGTCAATCCGAAGTTGCCCCAGTAATAGGCGGAAATGATCAGCAGCAATGCCATCAGGGATGCGGCCACCGCCACCAGAACGAGGGGGGCGACCGGCACGGGGCGACCGCGAAGCGCGCTGCGCAGGAGGAGATAAGCGCCGAGCAAGGCCAAGAGCGCCATGGGGAAGGTAAAACCGTAGTCCGGATTGAGCCCCAGCAGCACGAATAGATTGTCATCGATGTTGCTGATCAGATACGGCCAGTCAAAAGGGGTGGCGATCGCCTCGATAACATGTTCGACCTTGTTGAGGACATGGGCGTCCATGAAAATACGGCGCTGCCATAGGACCGGCAGCAGAAAAACCGGCAACAGGCAGCCCAGAACGGAGAGTTGCGGCCAACGACCCCAGCGGATTAGGCGATAGGACAGACAGAGCGCCAGCACGACCAGGACGATGGCCGATTCGTAACGGCAGTGGGCCAGCATGAGGGCCGTCAGGAATAGCAATTCGACCCGGTCCGGCGCGCCCTCGGAGGCGACGACCTCGAGCAACATTAAAAAGGTTAACATCAGAAAGAGCATATTGAGGGCTTCAAATCCACTGCCGGTGGCGTAAAAACTCAAAATCGGCGCGGAAGCCAACACCAAAATGGAAGGCAGCGCCATGGCGGGGCTGAGCAGTCGCGAGGCTGTCAGCGCAAAGGTGAACAGGGCGGCCAGGGTGACGATAAAATTGAGGAGCAGACCATTCGATGGGCTGTAGCCGATCAGGGAGTGGATGACGGAAACCAGAAAAGGGAACAACAGCGGTCTTTTGTCGGGGGCCGTGGTTATTTCGGCCTGGCGCTGGTCGCTGACGAAGCCTTCGATCGGAACGGCGGCGATCCGCGCGGAGTGCATCATCATCGATAGGCCCACCAGATTGCTTTCATCGGCGAGGATTTTAAAACGCGGCGGTGCGTGGATGAAGATCAACACCGTGAGGACGGCGGCCAGCATCAGGGCGGCCCAACGTTGCGGCCCCCATTTTTTCAAATGATGGCCGTAAAGCGCCCACCCTTTGAGGGCCCAGGCGGCAACGAGCACCAGGAGGAAGTAATAGGCGCCATGCTCGAAAAGCCATCGGGCCTGACGGGGCGTGGGGAGCAAGCCGCCTGCCAGCGTGCCGGCCACGGCGCCCACGAACAGGGTAAGGTTCCGCCAGGGCATGGTGCGATTCAACTTCGGACTTCCAGCGTGGTTCTCAGGAATGCCTTGACCGCCGCGATGGGGACTTCGCGGCGGTGGAAAATACCGGCCGCCAAAGCCGATTCGGCATCGGTGTGCTCAAATACGTCCCTGAAATGCTCGGGGCACCCGGCGCCGCTGGAGGCGATCACCGGTATACCGACCGCAGCCTTGACGGCCTTGACCAACTCGACGTCAAAGCCGGCATTGGTGCCGTCGCGGTCGATGCAGTTGAGCAGGATTTCACCCGCGCCGAGTTCCTCGCAGACCCGGGCCAGGGTAACGGCATCCAGGTCGCGACCCTCGCGGCCGCCCTTTACGGTGCACTGGTACCAGCAGTAGTTTTCGCCCCGCGGGCCGGGAAGAGTGGTTTCGATGACCACATGGGGAACATCGGCGGGGCTTGGGACGTATACCCGGCGGGGATCGATGGAAATGACCACGGCCTGGCTGCCATAGACCCGGGCGATTTCCTCGATGGCGCTGTTGCCGCTTGGCCTGCCGGTTTGCCGATAGCTTTCCACAATGGCGACGGCGTCACTGCCGATGGATATCTTATCGGCGCCCGAACGGAAGTATTCCGTGGCCACCTCCAGGGCGGTGTAGTGGCGGCCGTTGATGTCGGTGTAATTGCGGATGCCGCCACCGATGGTCAACGGCACGAAAACCTTGCGGGACGTCTGCCGAAGGACTTCGAGCATCGGCATGTCTTCCAGGGGGAAATCCCTGAAGCCGGTGATATTGAGGAAGGTGATTTCGTCGGCGCCCTCTTCGTAGTAGCGTCGGGCCAGTTCGACCGGCTTGCCCAGATTGCGCACCTCGCCTTTTTCACGCACATCGTACTGGTCGCCCTTGGTGACGACGAGATCCCCCCGGTCGTTGGCGCGAACGTCCAGGCAGGCAATGATACGTTTGGCCAGACAAGTGCGATCAAGCTGAATTACCGGGCGATGGGCAACCGCATCGCTGGCAATGAAATTTTCCAGGAGCTTCAACCCGCTGCGGCCGCTTTTCTCCGGGTGAAACTGGGTGGCCACGATCGGGCCTTTCTGGATGGCGCTGACAAAGGGCTCGCCGTAATCCGTTGTGGTCAGCACCACCTTCGGATCTTTGGGAGAAACGTGGTAGGAATGCACGAAATAGAATTTCTCGTCGCCCCGCAGATCCTGGAAAATTTTGGACGGCTGCCGGATGGTGAGTCCGTTCCAGCCGATATGCGGTACGGCGCGATCGACATCAAAGCGTTTGACCGCGCCCTTTAGAAAACCGAGTCCCTCGACCGCGAAAGCCTCATCGCTGCGCTCGAAAAGAGCGTGCAGGCCCAGGCAGATGCCTAAAAAAGGTCTGCCTGCCGCGAGGTAGGCTTTGAGGGGTTCCGTGTAGGCCTTGCGGTTCAGGATGGCCATCATGTTGCCGAACGCCCCGACACCGGGAAAGACCAGCTTTTCCGCAGACAGAATGTCTTCCGCCGTGGCCACGACCCGCACGGTTTCACCCAGGCTTTCGATGGCATTGATGACGCTGCGCACGTTGCCCGCACCGTAATCCAGAAG
>JASJED010000045.1 GCA_030065585.1 Desulfobacterales bacterium
GCCTTCATCGGCAGTTTGAGTTCCCTGCTGGCGGATGACAGTGTGCGCAATGTTACCGCCACAGCCGTGGGTAACGTTCAATTGGGGATGCTCGATTCGCAAGGATTGGGAAGTGAACTTGGCAAGATGTCGGCTGAGTTTCAAAACCTGGTGCGCAGTGTGGACAAACGATATGCCGGCGTTATGCACAACGCGGTCAATGCCTATCTTCAGCAAGACGACGCCAAGCAGATCTTGAAGGATCGCCGCCCCGTAATCATGGAAGGCAAAAATGACGATAAAGCATTCGTTATCACCGGCGGCAATGCTTCGATCGTTCGCAAAACCGAAACGGGCATCGTCATGTTGGTAAGCCTCATGGAGAAGGGCGATGTCATCGGTCCGATCCCCTTTCTTGATATGGGGCTGGAACCGGCCTCCGCCATCGTGATGGGTGATCCCCAATTAAAGGTTACGAAACTTGATCGACAGGCCCTCATTGATGAATTTGAACAACTTTCGTCAACCTTTAAAAATATTCTGGAAAATCTTTCCACCTGTATTCTGGCCACGGCGATGGTGACCTGTGAGTTTAAGAAAAAAAGGGGGCTAAAAACGGCCACGACCTAACAACGTGCGCCGGGGCCTATATCAGCGCACACGGCCCCGCACCCCATGCAGAGGAGATGCCGATGACGACTGAAAAACGAAAACATTCGCGGGTCAATGCGCTCAATCTGTCGCATGTCGCCATTAACGACAAGCCCGATGAAATCCGGCAGACCATCGGGCGAACGTTGAACGTATCCGAATCAGGAATCCTGTTAGAAACCCATTTTCCGATCCAATCCGATCAGACGGTCAGTTTGACGATCGGGATGGAAGAAGAATTAATCGACCTCCGCGGTAAAGTTATTCATTTACTCAATGGGGAAACCGGCAAATTTGAAATGGGCATTAAATTTACCGACGTCGACGAGGAAGGCGTTGAGGCCATCCGTGAATTTATCGCGAAATTCCGCAAGCTGACCCAAGCGAAGAAGCCCTAAAACCCGAGTGTTCCGATCTGCTGCCGGAACATGGTTTTTGCAATCAACGGATTCAATATTCAATATGAGGTGGGCATGCCTGAAGCTGTCTTTGAGACACGTTTGGAAGGACTTGATTTACTGAAAAAAGGAAAAGTCCGCGATCTTTACGATTTGGGTGATTATCTTCTCATGGTGGCCACCGATCGCATCTCGGCGTTCGACGTCATCATGCCCGATCCGATACCTGAAAAGGGTAAAATCCTTACGCAGATTTCGTTGTTTTGGTTCGAACAGATGGCCGCCTTGGTCCCCAACCATCTGGTTGCCAGCAACGTGGCGGAATATCCCCCGGCATGTCATCCCCACGCCGCGATTCTCGAAGGGCGGAGCATGCTGGTCCGCAAGGTCGAGGTTCTGCCGATCGAATGCGTTGTTCGCGGTTATATCTCTGGCTCCGGCTGGAAATCTTACCAGCAGTCAGGAGAAGTTTGCGGAATTGAACTGCCCGCCGGTTTGCAAGAGTCCGATCAATTGCCGGAACCCATCTTTACACCGTCAACCAAGGAAGAACTCGGCAAACACGATGTCAATATCAGCTTTGCCGATATGGTTCAGCGCGTCGGCCGGGACCTGGCCGAACGCGCGCGCGATCTCAGCTTGGCCATCTACCGCCAGGGGGTTGAGTTAGCCAGACGCAAAGGGATCATCATTGCCGATACCAAATTTGAATTTGGTATCTTAGACGACCAACTCATTCTGATCGACGAAGTCCTGACGCCGGATTCATCGCGTTTCTGGCCGCAAGATCGCTATCAACCCGGTGGCGCCCAGCCCAGTTTCGATAAACAGTTTGTGCGGGACTACTTGACTTCGATCCGGTTTAATAAAAAACCGCCGGGCCCCCAGTTCCCGGATGACGTCATCTCCGGTACACGCGCCAAGTATATCGAAGCGCTCAAGTTACTCACCGGCTCCTCTTATGGACTTTAACGTCTGCGAGGTCGCCCTCCACCGCATTGATCAGGAAGATCATTCCTTTCGGATTACCACGCAGCGCGACAAATCTTCGCTCTTAGAATCGATGGCGACAATTGGCCTGCTGGTGCCACCGGTGCTTTGGTCCCAGCCGTCCGGATTGACGATCGTGAGCGGGTTTCGACGCATTCAGGCCTGCCAGCGATTGGGAATCCAACGCCTTGCGGCGCGCCTGGTTCCCGCTGACACGCAACCGTTGGCCTGTGTGCGCATGGCGGTCATCGAGAATACAACGCAAAGGCCGTTGAACTTGGTCGAAACGGCGCGTGCGGTTCAGTTGGTGAAAAAGTGGATTCCCGATTACAGCGAATTAACCGCTGAACTGACCGCCCTCGAACTTCCGACATCCCGCGCGCTAGTGGACAAACTTGAGCGCCTGAATCGGCTCAATCGCGATCTTCAGGCGGCGGTCGTGGATGGGGAGGTCAGTCTCGCAGTTGCCCTGGAAACGGGTTTGATGTCCCCATCCGACCAAAAGGTCATTTGGAAAATCTTCTCAGCGCTTCCGATGAGTGTCAGCAAACAGAAAGAAGTCGTATCGCTGGCCAGGGATATCGCCGGCCGTGATCACCAAACAGTTGGCGACGTGTTGCAATCAGATGCCATCCAAACCATCCTGCACAGTGACCAATTTGATCGAAACCAGAAAACAGCAGCAATCCGTCGTCATTTGAGGATGGTTCGGTATCCGAACCTGTCGCAAGCCGAATTGCAATATCAAGCGGCATTGGCCGCCTTGAAACTCGATTCGCACATGCGCATCGATCCGCCCCCTGGTTTCGAAGGCAATCTTTTTACGTTGTCCCTGCGTTTCAGGAACCGACGCGACCTTGAGGCAGCCTATCGCAATCTTGGTGCGGCGCTGGAAAATCCTGCCATCGATTCCCTTTTTCCGCATTAGTTCATCATCCGCTGGCGGGCGATTTGAAGAACCAGCCCAGTGCTCTGAGTCTCGTCTCACTGCCGCCCTGCATAATCGGGAAACAGTTTTAACCCGCTAATTTAACAATCTTTACATTTTGGTTTCCGAAATGAATGATTTTTGTATCACCAATACCGTCTTTATAAATTAAATACAAATTTATATTGACAAGTATACAAAAATAAATGTAAAGCTTTGCAAACAATAAATTATATTCATAAAATTATGGGAATCCAGGAACGCAAGCGGCGAGAACGCAGACGCAGACGGCGCCAGATAATGATAGCCGCCAAAAGGGTATTCTCGATCAAAGGATTCTCAAAAACCACGATGGAGGATATCGCCCGCGAATCTGAACTAAGCCCGGGCACGCTGTATCTCTATTTCAAGAACAAAGATGAACTGTATGCTTCTTTATCCGTTGAAATTCTGGAGCATCTGCACAACCAACTCAAACGTATGTATATCCAGGAAACACAGAGTCCCCAGCGTCGTATCGATCTGCTACAAAAGACCCTGTTCGACGTTTACGAGTTCGATCCGCTGATTCTGGTCAACCTTTTTCATCTGCAATCGAGCGATATATTAAAAAATCTTTCAGCGCCCATGTTGTCGCATTTTCGCGATCTTTCCGGAAAAACGATCGACATCATTTCCAAAATCTTTGAAGAGGGGATTTCGGGCAGGGTGTTTATTGAAAAACATCCCAAGGATCTTTCCGATGTCATGTGGGCCCTTTTTTCCGGCGTGGTACTCTGGGAGGAGAGCAAACGGATTATCAACGATCAGCACGACCCGATTAATCCCGCCTTTGATACCGCCTTTGAGATTTTTTCGCGCGGCATTTCACGCTAGGTTATTCCTTCCCACGGCATTCCATGTTAAACAAGCTCGCTATCCATCACCCAACCTAGGAGGGCCATCCCCGCGATATGCAGACCAAGTCTTTTCCGAATTTGAATCCAATTCGGCGCATCTATATTGATCCGGCCGTCGAACACATGCCGCAAACGTTGGAAATTCTGCAGAATTTCGACGATGTTCCTCAGAAAGTCTGTCCGACCGACCAGGTATTTGAAATTATCAACCAATCTTCCGATCCGATCCAAACGGGAAAAGAAGTCTTGCTGCTGACCGCGAACAAAGGGCGTTTCATCCGTGGTTGCCCGGGCACGCGGCACTATGAATGCTGCCGCTATGTGATTTTACATGTTGGCACGTATTGCCCCATGGATTGCGCCTATTGTATTTTACAAACGTTTTTTCATCCACCCGTCCTGCAGTACTTCGTGAACCACGAAGATATGTTGGCGGAATTGGATCATTTTCTTGAAACGACATCGCAGCGGCGGATCGGAACGGGTGAGTATACGGACAGCCTGATCTGGTCGCACTGGACAACGCTGGTCGCAAACTTGGTGCAACGCTTCGGGCGCCAATCGCAAGTTGCCTTGGAACTCAAAACCAAAACAAATTTAGTAAAAAATTTAGAAAATTTAGCGCACAACCGTAAAACCATATTGGCATGGTCCCTGAATACCGAATCGGTGATCCGTGAGAACGAAGTTGGAACCGCTTCGTTAAAGGAGCGTCTCGATGCGGCCTTGAGCTGTCAGCAATGGGGATACCCCCTCGCTTTTCATTTCGATCCCATCATTATTGCCGATGGTATCGAAGATGAATATTTGGCGGTCATCCGGGAATTGTTCGATCGGATCGACCCTGACAATATTGTCTGGATCAGTTTGGGAAGCCTGCGGTGCATGCCGCCGTTAAAAGCCATTATTCATCGCCGGTTTCCGCAATCTCGCATCATGTACGGTGAATTTATTTCCGGTCTCGATAATAAACTGCGCTATTTCAAACCCCTGCGAATTAATATTTACCGTCAAATCATTTCCGGAATCCGCAAAATGGCACCACAGGTCCCCTTATATTTTTGCATGGAGAGCGGGGATGTGTGGGAACAGACGATGGGATTTCGACCGGATGCCAAAGGTGGTTTAGCCAACCTCCTGGATGGCAGCGCGATTAAGCAATGCAACTTGAATAGTTCATGATATCGGTCATCTTGGACATGGATTGCCACCCGCAAGCGATTCGCCGGGGGGCCCCCGTTTTTCTTCGCTGAGCCGTATCCATCCACGCCGGCCAAGGCAGGGGAGGGGCGGCGCAATTGTTTACTTTCCAACCACTTATTGGTATAAAAATAAGGTTAAGACATAAGGACAAAGATCGATCCGCAAGCCAGACAGAGGACAACCCTGGGCTTCGGTAGATAAATCAATCAAGCCGGCGGGCTGAAGATTTTTCGACTTTGTAAAAAATGGAACTATACGATTTTATTATAGAGTTTAAGCACCTTTATCCTGTTCACAAAAAATACCATGTCGACGCTAAAGGCGAATACGCCCAACTTGTCTTTGACCGCCGGGAACTTCCTAAGTGGTGCCAGGTTCTCGAAAAGCTTTTGGGGCCGCCGATCAAAATCCAAGGGCAACCGGTTGCGGATCGACTTGTTCAGTTAACCGAAGATTTTGGAGAAATTTTTGACCATCAAACGCTTTATTGCCAGGAGAAGGATACGCAGCGAATTTTGGCGATGTTTTGGCCATGGCGCGATAGGGACCTGATTACGCTCAAGGTAATGGTGTCCAGGCGCTGACCAGGCCACACCATTTCCCCATGCGGCGCGCCCTGCGCTGGGTACCAATGCATACACGGCGACGTGAACGCGGGAAGAAGCGATTTTGAAATGACGGTTAGAGTGCCACGCCTGTTGAAAAAATCCACAGTGATCATAGGGAACACACGCGAATTTGGATTCTAAATTAGAGACGATACTCAAAGCGTTAAAAATTCGACAGGTCGACGTCGAAGCGTCTACCGGCGGTGTTCGCATTAAATTTACCGAAGGCAGTGTTCCGGCGACGACGATTGATTTGTATGTATTGAGGAGCAATCCTGAGCATTTACGCGCCAAGATCAGAGGCACGGATGATTACCCGGAGATGTCGGATGCCGATCTAAAAAAGGTTCGGATTAAACTTCAAAACGAGTTATTGGGCCTGGCCAATGTCGGCACCTTCACTTCGTTGGGCCGAAGGGGAGAAGTTCATTACTATTACGCCCATATCACCATGAGCAAGAAGTCATCTACCGATTTGACCTTGGTTCAAAAAGGCGCGCAACAGGCCTTGGAACAGTTGAAAGGGGTCGACTCCGGAACATTCCGCAAAGGATTGGATCAACTTGGATTGCCGCGATCAAGTAAAGTCCGCCTGGCGCTGACAAGGGTATTTCGAGAATCGGCGGACATTGAAGAGATGCTGACCGTCGTCGTTCAGGAGGCCGGCGTTATCGCCAAGTCTAACGACTGGCGGGTTCTCAAGGATATTCGCGAGCAGAATGAAATCCCGTATTTAAATATCGTTGTCGAACTGTTGTGGAAAGCCGTCGCCAAGGAAAGGCTCATCAAAACCCTGGAGGATATCCATAACTAGTCGCGGTTATTTAAGCGCGGCTAGCGTTTGACCGCCCGCACCCAACCGCATGCGCTGCCATTGCGTTTTTTAACGCCCGGATTTGTAGCCGGGACGACCACGTCCACGATCGTAACCCAGCCGCCCGAATAACGTTTGATCTTATCCGCCGTCCAATACCATTCGGCTGATCGGGATAAAACCGGATTAGCACCACGGTAAAAGGTCTGTAATTCCTTGGCCGTGGGCAGGCGCCAGTTGGTAAATCCTCCCGTCTTCAATTGTTTGACGTAGTCAATCGCACCTTGGTAGGTCAGGCACTCGCGCGTGGCCAGGCGGGAATCGATCATGGCCCATGTCAGCCCGGTCGTTTTATCAAGGATGGTCGTCGGTGTTTGTTCCCTAAAGCGGCCTTTGGTCTTGGGCAGGCTGCGACGAATACGCTGCAATTCGGTTTGGATCTCCCGTCGATTGAGAGCGACTGTCAGGTTTTCAAGCTCCGTTTGAATCATTGCGCGCGCGGGCGAATACGGATGTTGGTCGAGATAGGTCTGATAGGTTTTCTCCAGTACAGCAGGATCGGCATTGGGGCCTCCGGCCTGACGACGCAGGGAAGTTAGGATGTCTTCGGCCTGGAGATTTCGCAAATAATCGTCTTTTTTCTTTCTCAAGCGAACCGCATATTTGGAGTCCTTGTAAAGCGCGATATAAGGGGAACTCAATGAAATGCACCGATTCCAGTCTTTTGACTTTTCACAGGCCTTCAGTTGGTTGATCAATTGACGATAATAGGGCTTGGCCATTTGGCGCGCGATTTGGTTTAGCTGGGGGGTATAGGCCCCTTTGGGATGCTGTCTAAAATATGATTCCATTGACGCGGCACGCTCGGCATACCGGCTGGGATCAAGGGCCACAATCCGCTCGTAATCGCGTTTGTCAATGAGCGCGGGAAATTGTTCCCGTTCCTGCTTCAAACCTTGGTTGTGCGCCGACTGGGGATGATCGGCGATAAAGCCGTCGATAAGCGCGGCAGCTTTTTCAAAATCCTGGGATGTGATTAATTCGGCTTTGATCTCCTGGAGTTGCTTTAAATCGCGCAATTCAATCCGTTTTTTTAGGGCTTCGATATCTTTTTGGGCCTTTTCAATATAGGTCTGATTGTCTTGCTGTTTGATATAATTGCGGATATGAATAATTTGATCTTCCAGGGTTTTCAGTTGGCCGGCACTGGAACGCATATTTAGGTATGCGGTTTCGATTTGCGCCTGACTGTAATTAAAATACCAATAAGCGCCCCCTCCCAAACCCACCACCAACAGGAGAATCGCTGCGGCCAGTAGAGGTTTTTTTAGATTTTTTTTCTTCTTGGGCCGAACAATCGTCCAACCCTTAGATTGGCAGTGGTCGCGGATGTGTTTTTGGGCTTCCTCCGGCAGCGTTCCGAAACGTATTGCCTGACGCACCAGGTAATCATACTGTTCACGCGGCAGCGTTTTATCTGTAACCGCCAGATCTATATCCGTGTTGAGCTTTTTCAACAACAGGCGGGCACGGCTTAAGTCATAGGCATAACGGCTTTCGTCGGATTTAAACAGCGTGATACATTGGCCCGCCAGCACACCACTGGCTGTTAAAATAGCATCTTTTTGCGCAATTTTACGGATTTCGTTTTCTTTAGCCACCGCTTTATTCTGCAAAGCCTCAAGGCTTGTTCCCGGAAATAGCCCCAGAAAGCTGTAGAGCGAATCGTGCCCCACAATTTTCAAATTCTCTGAAATCACCTGCTCAACGGTACTATCGAGTTGGTAGGCCTCGGCTTCATTTTTCTTGGCGCTCTTCTTGATGGGGCAGCGAATGCGGCGCAGGATCTCCCCTTCGTCATAAGGGAAGATCATCGCCAATCCGGTAATTTCGGCCTGCGTCATGTAGCCTTTCCGGATTTGAATATTGATGAATTCATCCAGTTCGGCTAAGCGCTGGTCCATTAATTGCTGATGGATTTTCTTCGCGAGGGCGGGTTCAATCGCGTTTTGCTGGGCAATTTTTTCCAAATCCTGGTCGGAAAGCTTGCCATCGATCAATTGGTGCTGAACCTGAATGACCGCCGGTGCCCCTCGGCGCCTCTGCCAGCGCTCCACGCGCTTGTGGACCAGTTGCGGCTTGATTTCGTGGTAGGCCGCAATCCGCTCTATTTCATCAGCGGAAATACCGCCCTTGCTGCCGATCAAATCAATGTGGCGGTCAACCGCTTTGAATATGGATTCCAACCGCTTTTTAAGCTCTTCAACAGCGGCTTGGGCCTCTTTGTGGCGCAATTCGGAATCCGTCATAACGTTACGGATTTCAGAAAGAAGGCTTATGTAATGGCGGGCCTGAATTCCCTTGGTGGGGTGGTTGCGCAATCGGCTCCACTCCGCCTGTTTTTTCTTGATGGCGTCGTCAATAGCCTGGGGGTCGTTTTCCGGTGGATTGATCTGCAGCTCAAGCAATTGATAGAAATTAACCCGGTCCATACGGAATAACCTTTCCGACAAACAGCATGTCATCGCTCAACGATATAACTGTCTATATATCTGAATAATATACAATTATATCGTCATTTTTGAAACCCTTGATTTCTTTTGACAGGGCACAAAAAAGGACGCCTAGGTGGGCCCGCAAGGGATTATTTCGGAAGGATGTGCGGCGGGGCAAGATGTTGGATGACGCCCACAGGCAAGCGCGCTCCAACGCTATTGGTCATGGGGCGGAAACGATCATCGGCCCAGTCATCTCATCGGTTTTAAGTGATTAGCAATGCTAGGTGCATATTAATGCGTTGCCCGCCCCCCCTAATGAACGACAAGGTGTTGGGCGCGGGCAATGGCGTCTTCAAGTTCTTTGCCTTGAATAACGGAACTGGTCTCGAGCTTGGCTTGGACGGCTCGATTGGCCGACGTTTCCAGGGCCGTAATCTGAAGGCAGCCCTCGCGATTGAGGTTGAAGGTAATATCAATCGGCGAATCCTCGGGCAGCCCCAATGGTAAATCCAAAACCGCGGTGCCAATTTCAATGGAATGCTCGACCGGTACAACCTTGTCACCCATCTCGTTTTCCATGATGCGGATCAGCACCCGCTCCTGGTTGGCTTCGGGCGTATAGAATGTGCGCCTAATCTCAACCGGCACCGTCGTGTTGCGGCGAATCAAGTTGAAGACGCCTTCTTCATCGTTGGGTCGACGGGCGACCACGCCGAAACTTTTACTGGCCACATCGCGGATGCGCATGTTGGATTGTTTGACGGCCGATAGGGTGACGCCGGTCTCCTCCGACATCTGCTTGGCCACTTCTTCCATAATTTGTTTCGGCGTCGTTTCAATGATATCTTCTTCCTCAGGATTGCGATTGGTCTTTTCGGCAATTCGCGATATCAGCCCGTCGTTGAGTGATAATTTCCAGCCATAGATCGCGGCGCCTTTGGCCACCGACTCGTCGGGATCGAACATGCGCGGTTCCAGATCGAACTCCTGCTGGATGCGTTCCGGGATCTGGGGCATGCGGGTGGATCCCCCGACCATAATAATTTCGTCGAAATTTTCGTAGCCCTTTTTTTTGGCCTCTTGGAGCATGTCATTGGTCAAGGCAATGGTGCGTTCAACCAGATCGGCCGTGATTTCAAGAAACTTGTCGCGACTCAATTCCACCTTGACGCGTTCACCGCCATGCGTGATGGAAATGGGGGTTTTATCGCGCTGGGAAAGTATTTTTTTAGACTTCTCGGCGGACAATTGAAGGTCCTGCCAGGTATCGGGATCTTCAAGAATATCGTCCTCCGTTCGTGTCTCACGCTGAAACTCCTGGACCAAATAAGTAACGATGCGATCGTCCCAATCCTTGCCGCCCAGATTGTGATCACCGCCGGTACAGATGACATCAATCGAGCTTTCCTGAATGTCGATCATGGTAATATCGAAGGTGCCGCCGCCGAGATCGTACACCAGAACGACACGGTTTTCGGTTTCCTGCACGGTGCCATAAGCAATTGCGGCGGCCGTCGGCTCGTTGATGATCTGCCGCACGTTGAATCCGGCGATCTCACCCGCCTTGCGGGTGGCCTCGCGTTCATTGATCCCAAAGTAGGCCGGGCAGGTGATGACCACATCTTTGATTTTTTCACCGATGGTGGTCTCAGCATCCTGGGCGACTTTGCGCAGAACATAGCTCGATATTTCTTCCGGGCGGTATGGTTTGTCGTCGTATTCATAGACAAAATTCGCTTCGCCCATGGAGCGTTTAATAAAACTGACCACTTCGTTGGGGTACAGTTTGGCACTTTCCTTGGCGACATCCCCCACCACGATTTCAGTGCCATCGAAAAACACAACCGACGGGGTTATGCGCTGGTTTTCGGCGTTGGGTATAATGACCGGTTTGCCGTACTCATCGACATAGGCGATGGAGGAATAGGTCGTGCCCAAGTCGATACCGAAAATCGTTTTGATTGCATCACTCATCGATATTCCCCGTGTTCAATGATTCCTGCTCGGCCTGATGGACATATACCGCAACCATTTCCTGACGGATCACTTTGGTCTCCCACTCGTAACCGGGTCTAATGCTGTGGGCCACATTTTTATCCTGGTTGGGATCTTCCGTGGGTATCTTTTTTATGGCTCGCTGACGCGCCGGGTCGAAAAGCCCGTCCTCGCTTGAAAATGGTTTGACCCCATGCCAATAGAAAACATCTTCCAAATCCGAGGGGATGGCCTCCAGATAGCGAAAAAGCTTGCGAGGATCCCGCTGGGACACCTCCAACGAACGAAAGTAGACCAACCATTTGCGGATATCATCGGCAACTTTGACGACATCCATGACGATCGAGAGAACGTACTTTTTTAGAATGTCCTGTTTATACTCTTGCAGTTCGGAATGCAAGCGGTCGATGATTTGATCCTTGTGCGCATCATATTTGAGTTTACCCTCAAATTCGCGCTGCAGTTCACTGATCTGCTGGCCGAGACTTTCCAGCCGGCCGAAAAGCAGATCGGGATCGATCGCATTTTCTGCGGCGACATGGCCGTCGATTTGATCGCCGGTTTCGGTATCTAATCCGGAGGCCTCTTCAAATCCGGCGACTTCCTCGGTCTCTTGGGCCATATCATCGGGCCTGGTGAAGGGCAGGGGAGGGGCCGCTTCCAGCGTTGTTTGATCGGCTATGTCCACGGGTGCGGTTTCGGATGGTGTTGGCGTCTCGGATAACGCGACGTCATTCGGTATCTCAGTGGAGAAGTTTGCAGGTGGGGGGGCATTCTCCTCTACCCCGGCGTCTTCCTGGCCGACGAGTTCTCCTGCGGCCGCGCTTAGATCGGCTTCGGGAGCCACGAGACGCTCAGCGTCTTCCCAAATTTCGCCGGATTCGGACAAATCAGTCGCAAGCCCAACCTCGGCTAACTCTTCAGGTGGGAAGAGGTCGGGCAAATCGGTGGGTTCATCGGGTGTGTCGGTGTCACTGGCCGTCTGAATCTCGTCATGATCTTCGTCGGCCACCGTTTCCTCAGGCGGCAATTCATCTAACGGAATGCCGACGTCGTAATTGGAATTTTTTTCATCACTCATTACAGATCCTCAATTGGCAGTCATAACGCCATTATTTGGCTTGCGATCGCGTATCAGTAACCTTATATGTTAAAACGCACAACGCGGATAAAGTCAAGTTTCGCATTTGTATTCAATAGGCTATGTCACGGCCGGCAGTTGGCCTCCTTCGGCATTAGGACGCGTACATGGCGGTCGATCCAAAACAAAGCGCCGGCCCAAGACATCGTCTTGGGCCGGCGCTTTTTGTCAACATCTGCAACGGTTCGGCAGGCGGTTTGGGGCGCTACTCCTGATTCTGTTTGAGTTCTTCAATAACTTTTTCAGCGATCTGGGCGGGAACCTCATCGTAATGTGAAAAACCCATGCTATAGATACCGCGTCCGCCGGTCATCGATCTCAGGTCGGGGGCATAGGTTTGAAACTCAGCCAGGGGTACGTGGGCGTTGATCTGCTGGTATTTACCGACACTTTCCATGCCCAGCACCCTGCCGCGACGACCATTCAAATCCCCCATAATGTCCCCCATATAGTCATCGGGGGTCGTTACGGCAACCTCCATGATGGGTTCCAGCAAAACAGGATTGGCATCCACCACGGCTTTTTTGAACGCCAGCGAACCGGCAACCTTGAAAGCCATTTCCGAGGAATCAACCGCATGGAAGGAGCCGTCATCAAGGATCACTTTAAAGTCAACGGTGGGAAAGCCCGCCAGAACACCCTTACGCGCGGATTCGATAATGCCCTTTTCAACCGCCGGTATATAGGTCTTCGGAATGACGCCGCCAACGATGGCATCCACGAATTCGAAACCCGCGCCCCGGGATAGCGGCTCCATCTGAATCCAACAATCACCGTATTGACCATGACCGCCGGTTTGCTTTTTATGCTTGCCTTGCGCCCGCACTTTCTTTTTGATGGTTTCGCGATAGGGAACCTTGGGGATATTGAGGTGCACATCGACACCGAATTTACGTTTCATCTTCTCGATCGTGGCTTCGATATGAACCTGGCCTCTTCCCGAGAGAAGAATTTCATTGGTTTCCGAATTGCGCTCCAGTTTAAGTCCGGAATCCTCCTCCAATAATTTGTTCAACGAAATATATATTTTGTCTTCATCGCCCTTGGATTTCGATTCCAGCGCAAAGGATATCAGCGCGGGCAGGGGATCGGCAAAGGCATACCGGATTTTATCATTGTCGGCACAAAGCGTGTCACCGGTGGTCGTATCTTTTAGCTTGGCCACCGCCACAATCGAACCGGGGCCGGCCCCATCAGCGGGTTTTTGCTCTTTGCCGGCGATGGTGAGGAGTTGGTTGAAGCGTTCCTTGGACTCTTTCGTGGTGTTGTAGAAATTGCCGTCACTACCCAAGGTGCCTGATACGACACGAAAAATGGACAATCGCCCGGAATAGGGATCCGCGACAGTTTTGAATACAAAGGCGGAAAACGGGGCATCGGCATCGGGAGCACGAATGACCTCCTCTTTACCGGCAAGGTCCGTTCCGGTTTTATTGCCCCGATCGAGTGGCGTCGGGGCCACGATGGAGAGAAAATCCATCAGATTGTCAACACCAATCTGACCCGTTGCGGAGGTAAAAAGAACCGGGGCAAAATTCCGTTCGTTAATCCCCTTGCGCAGGGCGGTCCCGAGTTCTTCGGCGGAAAGGGTTTCCCCTTCGAGATAGCGTTCGATCAGGACGTCGTCGGCTTCGGCGATATTCTCGATGAGGCCTTCCATCTCCGAGGCAACGCGCTCCTTCAAATCCTCGGGGACGTCAATCGGCACAACTTGACCATCCTGGTAACCATAGGCTTTGCCGCTGATGAGATCGACAACCCCTTTGAATTCAGCTTCCGATCCGATGGGTAACTGAAGAAGAATCGGTTTGGGGCTGGTCAGCGAACTCTTGAGGTCTTCAACGCTCTGCTCAAAATCCGCCCGTTCCTTGTCCATTTTATTGACCACAATCATGACCGGCAGATTGAACTGGTCCGCAAATTCCCACCCTTGCTCGGTCTGTACGCGAACGCCGTCGAGGGCATCGATGACAAACAAGGCCGAATCCACGGCTTGCATGCAGTTTTTCGTGTCGGTAAAAAAATTCTGGTCCCCGGGCGTATCCAGAATCGTGAGCGTATTCTTTTTCCATGGCAGCTGGTGAATTCCCGTGCTGATGCTGCTGGTGCGCTTGAGCTCTTCCGGTTCGAAATCCATCGCCGTGTTGCCATCCTCGACCCGTCCGATACGCGTGGTAACACCCGCCTTGTAAAGCATGACTTCCGCCAATGTTGTTTTACCGGCACCACTGTGGGCCACGAAGGCGATATTCCTCATTTGATCAGATTTCACAGCCATTTACACTCCTCTCTACCACATTCTAGAAGGTATGTTAGCGCACATTCACCGTAACGAGCGGCCTGGGAATCCAGGCCGGCACGAACCTGATATGGATCAGCCCGATGTGAACGACAGAAAAACAGAAATCTGTTCCTGGTCAAACCATCGCCACGATAGCCCATGGACGCGGAGAGCCTTGGGGACTTGCCAAAGTGAAATTAAGTACCGTCAGCAATTAAAAAAATCAAGGGAAAACCCAATGGATCTTAGACCGCCCGGGACGGGCTTTGCGTGATCACCAAGCTCAAGGTGCCCGCAGATAAATCAGGAATTCCCGATTGCCTTTGGGCCCGCGGATGGGCGATGGACAGACCCCGCGGACATCAAGCCGCAGGTTGCGGAAAAAGGTTTTCAGCGCTTCGATGACCTGGACGTGCAATTGGGGGTCGCGCACAACGCCGCCCTTGCCGATCTTTCCTTTGCCGACTTCAAACTGGGGTTTGATCAAAGCGATGATGGTGCCCTGGGGCCGGAGACAGGGTATCAGGGGCGGCACGAGCAGCTTGAGCGAAATAAAGGCGGCATCGATGGTGGCCAGATCGGCCAAGGTTTCAAAATCGTTTGGTTTCAGATAACGGGCGTTGGTGCGCTCCATTGCAATAACACGTTCGTCCTGGCGCAGTTGCCAGGCCAGCTGACCATACCCGACATCCACCGCATACACCTGGCGGGCCCCATGCTGAAGGAGGCAATCGGTAAAACCGCCGGTGGACGCACCGACATCGATACAAACCGTGTCGAATACGGGGATGCCGAACAATTTAAGGGCCGCTTGGAGCTTGAGTCCACCACGGCTGACAAAGGGCAGGTCCGCGCCTTTGAGGGTCAATGCGGCTGATGGGTGAATCGATGTGCCCGGTTTCGGCACGATTCGACCATCGACCATGATCTTCCCGGCCATGATTAGCGCCCGGGCCCGTTCACGGCTGGGTGCCAGGCCGCGCTCCACGCACAAGACATCCAGCCTGGTTTTAGGGATTTTGGGCATTAAGGCGGGGGAGTGGCGGATTCAGGCTTGGGTGGCGGTCGCTTGTAGATGTGACCGCGGCACCATCTGCTGGGCGGCCGTCACGATGGCGGCGGCGTCGATTTTGTGGATGCGGCGCAGTAATTGCTGCGGGCCATGGCCGACAAAGACATCATCGATGCCCAGCCGTTTCATTTCAAACTGGCTCAATCCATTGTCGATCAGGGTTTCCAGGACGGCACTGCCAAATCCGCCTTGTTTGGTGTTGTCTTCGACGGTGATGATTCGGGGGATCCGTTCGGCCAGTGAGACGATCAGGTCCTTATCCAGCGGTTTGACAAAGCGGGCATTGACCACACAAACGTTGATGCCCGCCGCCAGAAGGTCCTGTCGGGCGCGAACTGCTTCGGTGACGGTTTGGCCGATGGCCAAGACCAGAATGTCGTCGGTGTGGCCTCCATGGAGGACTTCGCCCTTGCCGATTGCAAGGGGGGTGATCGTTTCGTCCAGGGGTACGCCCAGCGCCGTTCCTCGCGGATAACGCAGGGCAATCGGACCATCGTGTTGAATGCCGGTCAGCAGCATGCGCCGGAGTTCATTTTCATCCTTGGGGGCCATGACCACCATTTGCGGCATGTTGCGCAGATAGGACAGATCGAAGAGACCATGATGGGTGGCACCGTCTTCACCGACGATGCCGCCGCGGTCTAGAGCGAACACGACCGGCAGTTTTTCGATACAGACGTCGTGAATGATCTGATCGAAAGCCCGTTGCAGGAATGTCGAATAAATCGCCACCACCGGTTTGAGCCCTTCGGTGGCTAGCCCGGCCGCAAACGTCACCCCGTGCTGCTCGGCAATACCCACGTCGAAAAAACGTTCCGGATACTGCTGGGAGAATTGGGTAAGACCGGTTCCTTCGGGCATGGCCGCGGTCACGGCCACGATACGTGAATCCTGGCCAGCCAGACGCACCATGGTTTCACCAAAAACCTCCGTGTAGGAAGGCGGTTGAACCTGCGCCGTGAGACATTCACCGGTAGAAACATCGAAGCGACCGCATCCATGAAAATGAACGGGGTTTTTCTCGGCAGGGCGATATCCCTTACCTTTTTTAGTGATCACATGCAAAAGGACCGGATCCTGAATATCTCTGATATTCACAAGTATATCGATCAGATGATTCAGATTGTGTCCGTTGATGGGACCGAAATAATCGAAATTGAAGGCTTCGAAAAGCATGCCGGGCGTCACAAAGGTTTTGAACGATTCCTCCGAGCGCTTGGCCCATTGGTAAACGTCGTCACCGATTTTGGGCAAGGATTTAAGAAATTCACCGATTTCCTTGCGAAGATCCTGGAGCTTGCGGGCCGAGAAGGTTCGGCTCAGGAAAGAAGACAAGGCCCCGACGTTGGGAGCGATGGACATTTCATTGTCATTGAGGATGACGATTAGTTGTTTGTCTTTGTGGGCATCGCCAGCTTGGTTGAGGCCTTCGTAGGCCAAGCCGGCCGTCATGGAACCATCCCCGATTACCGCGATGGTTTTGGATCGTTCGTTGTTGAGGTGTTTGGCTGAGGCAATACCCAGAGCGGCCGATATGGACGTGCTGCTATGGCCTGTGGTGAACGCATCGTGAGGGCTTTCGCTCATCCGGGTGAAACCGGAAAGGCCTTCGTGTTGCCGGATCGTGGCGAAATCGTCGCGTCGGCCGGTGAGCAGCTTGTGGGCATACGCCTGGTGGCCGACATCCCAGATAATTTTATCGGTCGGACTGTCGAAGACATAATGCAGCGCAATGGCCAAATCGACCGCACCGAGACTGGGGGCCAGATGCCCGCCGTTGTGCGCAACGACCTCGACGATCGTGCGCCGTATTTCTTCGGCGAGTTGATTTAGTTGCGAACGTCGCAATCGCTTCACGTCGTCCGGGCCGTTAATGTTGTCCAGCAAGCTCAATCGCAATTATCCCCAAAAATAATCCAAGCCTCTAGCGCTTACGTTCGATGATATAAGTGGCAATCTCCCGCAAAGGCTCGGTCTTGGTATCAAAAATGTCAAGGGCGCGCAAGGCTTGCGCCTTTAGCATTGCGGCCCTTGATTTGGCGGGTGTCAATCCAAGCAGGGCGGGGTAGGTGTTTTTATGACGCTGCTGATCGGTGCCGATGTTCTTGCCAAGCTTCGCAGGATCCCCCTCGATGTTCAGAATGTCGTCTTGGACTTGAAAGGCCAGACCGATGCTATCGGCATAATCCGTCAGGGCCGCTTTTTGTTCCGGGTTGGCGTTGCCGATTTCGGCACCGCTGACGACAGACGCGGTGATCATGGCACCGGTTTTAAGCCGGTGCAGGCGCTCCAACTGCTCCAGGCTCAGGCGCCGACCCTCCGAGCGAATATCCTGCATCTGCCCCTCAATCATGCCTTCATATCCGGCGGCCTTTCCAATAAGTTGCATAACGCGCAGCCATTTGGGTTGATCATGGCCGGGTCGGGTCAGCGCATGGCCGGCAAGTAGCTGAAAGGCTCGGGTGACCAGGGCGTCGCCCGCCAGAATTGCCGTGGCCTCACCAAAGGCGACGTGACAGGTGGGCTGCCCCCGGCGGAGTTGATCATCATCCATGGCCGGAAGATCGTCGTGGATCAGAGAATAGGTATGCACCATTTCGATGGCACAGCAAGCCGGTAGCACCTCATCGCCGTTGCCACCGACTATCTCGCAGGCGGCAATGCACAGAATCGGACGCAGCCGCTTGCCCCCGGCATGCAGCGAATGGTTCATGGCCGCCAGGATTTCTGCTTGGCCGGCATGGGGCGGCAGATAGTGGGTCAAGGCCCGGTTGATCTGCGCGCGTCGCGATTCGATGTAGTCTTTTAAATTGAAATTGAAGGGGTTCAAGCCGTTCAATCCTCCGCGCGTTCAACACCATCGGCACCCGGTGGGCCGTTTTCAAAGGGGAGTTCATAAGCAAGGCCCTCGCTGTCTTTGATCAGCTGGCTTACTTTGCGCTCCGTTTGATCGAGCATCTGGTTGCATTGTCTGGATAATGCCATGCCTTGTTCGAAGCGTTTAAGCGCTTTTTCAAGAGGGAGATCGCCGCTTTCCAATTCTTTGACGATTTTTTCGAGATCTTCCAGGGATTGTTCAAAGGTTTTCTTCGCCATCACGCTCTTTTCCTTCGACACGGCATCGTAAACTACCGGAAGCCAGGGTTATTTTTAGGGGTTGCTGTAATTTGACTTGTCCGGCCTGCCTGATAATCGTTTTCTGGGGCCAAGAACGCGTAATGCTGTAGCCCCGCTTCAAAACAGCCAAAGGGCTGAGCGCATTGAGACGTGAGGCCGCGTCCTGAAGCATCCATTTTTTACTTTTAATATTATAATTAAATAAATACAGTAAACTATAATCTATTTGTTCGAGTTCACGTTTATGTGTTTTGACGCGATCATGCCAGGGATTTTGAACCAGCCGAGAAGCGATCAAAGACAATTCGCGCCGCCGCTCTCGAATCAGCCGATGGAGGCTAGTCGACAGGCGTTGGGTTAAATCATCAAGATGCAAACGGCCGTCGTAAATTCTGCGTCGGGGATCCTGGAGGCGATCACGAAAATTTTCCAAATTCCGGCGTTTGCGATTGATAATCGACCGTGTTGCCAAATCGAGCTTGCGGCTCAGTTTTATAATTGATTCGGACAAGGCCTTTTTTTGTGGCACGATCATTTCAGCGGCGGCCGAGGGGGTCGGCGCTCTCAAATCCGCTACGAAATCGCTGATCGTGAAATCGGTTTCATGTCCGATGGCCGAAACTAGGGGAACCTTGGAATCATAGATTGCACGGGCCACGGCCTCATCATTGAAGGCTTGCAGATCTTCGAGTGAGCCTCCGCCGCGCGCCAAAATGGCGATTTGCGCATCGGGTTGCTGATTGAGCAGTTCGATGCCCGCGACGATCTCCTTGACGGCGTAGGGCCCCTGAACGGCGGTGGGAATCACCACCATGGGCATATTGGCAAAGCGACGCGCCACGATTCTTTGAATATCAAAAACAACGGCCCCCGTGGGCGAGGTGATGACATGGATCTTGGTGGGCAGGGCGGGAGGTTGTTGTTTGTGTTTGTCGTCAAACAGGCCCTCGTCGGCCAGTTGCCGTTTGAGTTGCTCAAAGGCCAGCTGTAAATGGCCCACACCCCTGGGCTCCATGAATTCGATGATAATCTGATAGGTGCCACGCGGTTCGTAGACGGTTAAACGCCCCATGCCCAGGATGGCCAGACCATCTTCCGGTTCAAACGCCAGGTGGCGGGCCTGACCCTTGAAAATAACCGCATTGATTTGGTTTTGACGGTCTTTGAGCGTGAAGTAGACATGCCCGGAGACGGGAATCCTGAGGTTGGAAATTTCCCCGGTAACCCAAACAAAGGGAAATGCGCTCTCCAGGATGGTTTTGATGCGCCGATTCAGTTCGGATACGGTGTATACGGCGTGAGGTGATGGGCGGTGCTCTGAATTCAATGAATTGGCTTACGAATGGCCACAATCCCGGGAAAGATGCCGGTATTGTGTCTGATAAGATATATTATGTAAACTTTTATTGTTTTTCATCACGGGCGGATGGGAATAGTTCCGGTTGATCGTGCATGGGCTTCTTTGGCCTGAATTTAGCCAGATGTTCCCGAATGGCCGGCACCATGAAAACGTCCTCGGTGACCTTTGCGGCCAGGAATTCGGAAATTATCTGGATGCGGCGCTGCAGACGTTTATTCTTGTCGATCAAATACAACGGTTTGCCCTTGACAACGCAGTAACCGCTGCGCGCTTTGATCCCGGTCGCGCGAAAGTTTTGCTCGGAGACCTCGATCCCCAGACGTTCACTCAAATCCTTCAATTCCTGATAAAGTCGATCGGCATTCATTATTTGACCCGCGAATGATACTTTCGGCAGACCTTCAAAATAATCAATTGGTCATCTTGAGGAAGATTGAAAATCATCAAAGATGTGGTATATTCTCTCAAAACTTGTTCAACAACCAATTAGGAGGCTAATATGCAGCAGTCGATTCCCATTCAACATCCAGAAGCTTTGACGCGCGTCAACACCTTTGTACGCGGTGTATACACGTGGATGACCATGGGGTTGGCCCTAACCGGGCTAACGGCCTGGTTTTTTGCCAATAGTCCCTTTTTGCTGAGTTTTCTTTTTCAGGCCACGCCTGAAGGCGGGGCCAGTCCGACCTTACTGTTCTACGGCGTGATGATTGCGCCCATTGTGCTTGCCATCACCCTCAGCGCCCGCATCCACAAAATGCAGGCTTCAACGGCGACATTCATGTTTCTAACCTACGCCGTTTTGATGGGTGCATTTCTGAGTATGATATTTTTAATATATTCAGGAAGTTCGATTGCACAAGTCTTTTTCATCTGTTCCGGCACCTTCCTGGCCTGCAGCATTTACGGCTGGACCACCAAGAAGGACCTCACATCCATGGGCAGCTTCATGATGATGGGACTGATTGGTATCATCATCGCCAGTGTGGTCAATATTTTCATGCGCAGTACCATGATGCATATGGTCATCAGCTACATCGGCGTCATCGTCTTCGTTGGTCTGACCGCTTATGATACCCAGAAACTCAAGGGCATGGCCTTGGCAATGCCTTCCGACGTGGATGCCGCCGTCGTTCGCAAAGGCACCATCCAGGGCGCCCTGACGCTTTATCTCGATTTTATTAACCTTTTTCTCATGCTGCTTCGCATCTTTGGCAATCGTGAGTAAATTTTAGATTGCCTCCTTTCGTGTGACTCTTTAATCCTGATGCCCCCCTACCCCTTCGAAATCCGGAGTGGGGGGGCTTGTTTTTTTTCCCGAGCGGATAACCGCGTTGGATTATGCGCCAATGGCTTCCTGGACGGCGGCGGCGATTGCCCGGCAGCTGTCCCGCACTTCGTCTTCGCTGGGCCCTTCCACCAT
>JASJED010000295.1 GCA_030065585.1 Desulfobacterales bacterium
ACCACATTCAGGGCGTACCGTGCCGCATCGGTGTTCCAGGCCGTATAACGACCGTCGACATGCAGCAGGTCGGTGGGCGTTAGTGCCGCGCGGCCGATGACTTCATGCCGGTCCAGATGGGCAGTCGCAATCTGAACACGGGTGAGCAAGCGCAGATGGTCAAGAATTTCCGGCAGTGCCCGGGGACCCTGCGAAAGAAAGGCCACCAGGGCCTTTTCCGATGATGATGTCGGCGATGCCTCGCCCAGCGGCTCACGCAATAAGAACCAGAACTCGACGCTTTCCGGTTCGCGGCGTGACCCGCGGCGCCGGGCCAAGGCATGCAGACGGTGCAGCATGTCGGGGTGTTGATCGGCAAAGCAGGCGATGGGCAATACCCGTTCAGGCCCGATCATCAGCTGGTGTTCGCCTCCCAGGTGAATGTGACTGTCACCCCCCAAAGCGATGGAACACAGATCGGCCGCCTTGACCATCGTCTTGAATCCGGCAACCGTGGCGCCGTCCTCGCGGATGGACACCTGCCCCTTCTCGATCAAGGCGATGTCGGTGGTGGTTCCGCCGATGTCGATCACCAGCGCGTCATCGCGACCGGACAGGGCGCGCGCACCGATCGCACTGGCCGCTGGTCCCGAATGAATTGTTTCCACCGGCGTGTCGGCGGCATAGACATCGCTCATCAGTGTGCCGTCCCCTCGAACGACCATCAGCGGCGCAGCGATACGACGCCGCTCCATGGCACGCTTTACGGCCTCGATAAATGCGCTGAGCCTCGCCAATAGCGAAGCATTCAGCGCCGCCGTCGTTGCGCGTTCCACCGAACCGAGTTGGGTGGACAATTGATGCCCCAAAACGACGGGATGATCGCAAACCCCCCTGATGGCCTGAAAGCAGCGCTGCTCGTGTTCCGGATTCAAGGGACTGAAGTAAGCCGATACGGCGAAGGCATCCACCTGCGCCCTGATGGCCACGACCTGCTCTATAATGGCGCGCAGATCCAAGGGGGCCTTCTCCTGACCGTGAAGATCGTGACCGCCGGAGAAGAAGTAATAGTGCTCCGTCCCCAAGCGCGCCTCCATTTTAAAGGCCGCGATCAACTCCGGATCGTAGCCGATGAGCAGCAGGGCCACACGTGTGCCTTTCCCTTCAGCAATTGCATTGGTGGCCAGCGTGGTCGATACCGACACCAGCCGGATCGCGGTGGGATTATCGATAGGGATGTCCTTGATCACGGCTTCGATGCCGAGAGACAAATCCCGCTTGGTCGTCAGACGCTTGTGCGTGGCCAAAACCCGACGGGAGGTATAGTCCATCAGGATGCCGTCGGTATAGGTGCCGCCCGTGTCGATTCCCAGCACCATCATGCTATGCATAGGTCTGTTCGCGCTCAATTTTACTGCCGCCATGATTAGACAAACATTTTCACGTCCAGTTCTTCATCCTTATGACGTGCGTCGGCCAACTCACAAATGCGTCGCATCTCCTTAAACATGGCCTCGTCCAATAACGGCGCGGTATCGGATTCCAGAATCTCGATCACGCGCGCGTGGACGCGCTGCCCGTAACGCTGCCCACCGGCCAGCTGCCAGTTTTCCCAGTTTTGCCGCTGGATGAGCTTGGGGCGCCAGATCTCCGTCTTGAAGCGCTCGAAGGTGTGGTCGTGCTCCATGAAATGCCCACCCGGACCGATCTCGGCAATGACATCTAAGGCCATGGTGTCGGGGGTCACCTCGATGCCCTGGAGAATCCGTTTGACCATGTCGATGATCTCGTCAGAGGCCACCATCAAATCCGGACAGCTGGTCAGGCCTGAATCGAGATAGCCCACATCATGGATCATGTTGCCGCCGATAAGCCCGGAGGTGGCGATGTTGATGGCCGCCTCCATCGCGGCCTGCTCGTCGAATAGCTTGGCGTCCGAACAGCCCGCCGTCTCGTATTCGGGCACCCGCAACCACTTGGTGATGTCGGTATACGCGGCGCTCAGCAAGGCCATTTCCGGCGAGCCGTAGCAATAGATCGTCGAAAGCATGTCCATGTTGGACATCAATCCGCCGATAATAATCTGGGCGCCGGGTCTGCGCAGCTGACTGAGCACGATGCCGAAAAGGCTTTCGGCCAGGGCCTGGACCAGCAACCCCGCAAGGGTCGCCGGCGCCGTGGCACCCGCCAACGGACAAGGCGTATAAACGAAAGGAATGTCGTTGTCGCAGCAGAACAACAGTTTCTGGACGACCTCCCGGGAATGGCTCAGGGGCGATACCGGCTCGATATAGAGCGAGAAAATGGGGCCCTTGCGCCATTCATCCTTGCCACCGACGCGGATAAGGGCCATCTCCAGCTGGTCGCGAACCCCTTCGATATCGACCGCCGTGATGTTGATGGGCTTGCTGGTCCCCTCAAGCATGGCCAAATACTGCCAACGGTCGTAAGTCCCCACGGCCGTGTCCTGCGTGATTCCCAACGACATGTGAAAATCATAGTTGGGCAGGGCCTGGGCGATACGGGCAAAATTTTTGACATCCTGGTAAGTACTCCGCCGGCGCTCGCCGGTGTAGGGGTCCAGGGTAAAAGGTGTATCAGAGCCCCCACCGTAGTATATCTGGTTTTTAAAAAGTTCCATCCGGTAGCGACGATCCGGCCCGATCACCACGACCTTGCTGGGTACGGTGGCCCGGGCTTTGTCGACCATGTCGGGGGGAATTTTTACCAGGCTGCTGCGCGCTGTGGTTTCCTCGACGATCGCACCCCCGGCATGGGCGACATCGACGCCTTCGGTCGCGTAGACACGCACCCCGGTTTCATACAACACCCTCAGGGAAGCGTAATAGATGGCCTCGATCTGATCTTCGCTCAAGACTTGCAGCCGGGGGGTTGCGTTGATCTCGTAATTGTGTCGATTGACCCTCATGATTCGTCTCCTAAATGGCGATATGGGGTGTCCATGATCCCGTCGGCTTCCGTCTGTCCGTAGGTGTTTGCATATTCCCGGTATTCCTGCCGAGGATCATTGGTAGATCTCGCGTTCACAGCGACCGGCGATGTCGCCACCCTAAACCTCCGCGGGTTCAGGCGGCCTCGACGAGTTTCCTGGCCAACTCGGCCCCCACAACGGCGTTGTGGCCGTAGCCATCCGCGCCGATTCGAGCGGCAAATTCCGCATCCACGGGTGCTCCCCCCACCATGACCTTGACCTTTTCACGCAAGCCAGCCTCCGTGATCGCTTTCAACGTATGGCCCATGGATCGCATCGTCGTGGTCAGCAAGGCCGACATGCCCACAATGTCCGGCTGGTGGACTTTGATCGCCTCGGTGAATGTTTCGGGCGACAGATCAAATCCGAGGTCAATGACCTCGAATCCGGCGCCTTCGCACATCATCCCCACCAAGTTCTTGCCGATGTCGTGCATATCCCCCTGAACGGTACCGATAACGATGGTGCCCACGCGGACCGCCCTTGCGTCGGTGACAAGGGGGTGCAGCAGTTCCTGTCCGGCATGCATGGTCTTGGCGGCGCGCAGCACTTCGGGAATGAACATCTGCGCAACCTTGAAACGCTTGCCGACTTCGTTCATGCCGACGATCAGCCCATTTTGCAGAATCTCTTCCGCCTTGAGCCCTTCCTCCAGTGCTTTTTGGATCAGTTGCCGGATGCCTTGAATGTTACCTTCAATGACACCTGTGGTGATCTGTTCGAGTGTCTGGCTCATGGCGATGTCTTCCTTTGCAAGGCTTCTTTTGGTCTAAGGTTTGTTCTTCACGCGGTTTTCGGCGGCCGCCATGATGGCGGTGATGGCCTCCGCGGTCTCCGGTCTGACCGGAGAAGGATTGTGGGTCGCCAGAATCTCACGCGTTCGGTCGATGACGCGCGCGCGCATGGTCTGCTTGCCTTCCGCGGCCCACTCCTCGTAGTTATGGCGGTCGCAGAGATTGGGATACCAAAACTCCGTTTTAAAATGCTGCATGGTGTGATCATGATATAAATAATGGCCATCGGGACCGACATCCCGGATGACATCGACAGCGAGTGTATCCGGGGTCACTTCGATGCCGCGGGTGATGCGGCGTGAATAGCCGATGGCATCATCCATCATCACCGTTTGCAGGATGGAGCCGGTCATTCCGCTCTCCGTGTATCCGACATCGTGGCACAGGTCCCCCCCGCTCAGGGCTGAAAAAAAGACGGAGAGCGAACCCTCCAGCGAAGCCTGTTCATCAAGGCACTTGGAATCTGTGCAGCCGCCGGTTTGCCAAAGCGGCAGACCGCAATAATGCGCCAACTCCGTGACACCGGCCATCATCAGGCTAAGTTCGGGGGCTCCGTAGCTGAGAATCATGGCACTCATATCCATGACCGACAGCACGCCACCCGTAAAGAACGGCAGACCGGGCCGAATGATCTGGGAGAGTACCAAGCCCATGAATGATTCCGCCGTGGTTTGGATGATGATGCCCGCCGGCGTCACCGGCGCCGTGCCGCCGGCCAGGGCACAAGTGGTAAATATCACCGGTACCGCATGACGGGCAGCAAAGATGACCTTGTCGACCGCCTCGAAGGTGCTCACTAAGGGCGACAGCGGCTCGCAGTAGTGGATATAATTGGGACGCCGCTCGAACGCTTCCTGCCCCCCGGCCTCGGTGATGGCGATCTGGTGAATGTCGTTGGAATCGTCCCAACCGAACGACCATGCCACAATGGGTTTGGTGGTTCGGGGAAACATGGTTGCGAATTCGTAGGCAGCGGCGAGATCCGTGGGAACATCGCTGATGGTCCCCAGGGATTCGCAGAAATCGATGTTAGGCAGGGCGTCGACGACGGTGGCCACGATGCGCGCGTCGTCTCGCACGTAGGGCCGGCGTTCCAGGGTCTCGACGTCGATAAAATTGGGCGGGGTCGGCCCCGGACCGAAGTGGGCCCTGCCAGGACCGATCTGAATGTCGTGTGCGGGATTGCCGTCCCGGGCATAAATCGTGAAACTCCGCGGTGCCGTTGCCAAAGCGCGTTTTACAAGGTGCGTCGGGATGCGCACGCGTTTATCTTCCACATGTGCGCCGGCGTCGGCCAGGATATTGCGGGCTTCTTCGTGGTGGACGTCAAGGCCGATCTTGTCCATGACGTGGAGCACACCGTTGAACAACTCCTCCAGCTGATCCCGGGAGAACACCTCAAAACGCACGCCCGCGTTAACACGGTAGTTGGTTCTCATCTATGGGCTCCTTTCTGTCCGCCGCTGCGCCCGGCGGCGGCTTACCGCCTGTCCCGCGTGGGACCCTGCCAAGTTTTCAGCGGCTGGCGGCAATCAGGTGCTTTGCCTTGTCGGCAGCGGCCGCCGCGTCCGGTGCATAGCCGTCGACGCCAATCCGGTCGGCAAAAGCCTGAGTTACCGGTGCCCCGCCGATCATGACCTTGACCCGGTCGCGAACACCGGCTTCCACCAGCGCTTGGACGGTACCCTCCATGGCGCGCATGGTGGTGGTCAGCAAAGCCGACATGCCCACGATATCAGGCTGGAAGGCTTTGACCGCCTCGACAAACTGTCCCGGAGCGACGTCGGCGCCTAGGTCATGAATCTCGAAGCCGGCGCCTTCGCACATCATCCCCACCAGGTTTTTGCCGATGTCGTGCAGGTCACCCTGCACCGTGCCCAGAACCACTTTGCCCGCCATTCGGATCCCGTTCTTCACCATGATCGGCTTGATCACCTCCATGGCATTGAGCATGGCCCGTGCGGAGCGCATGACTTCGGGCACAAACATCCGCCCCGCCTTGAACTCCCCACTGACGTGGTCCATCCCGGGCATCAATCCCTGGTAGAGCACTTCTTCGGCGCTGCAACCACCTTCGATGGCGTCACGGGCCATTTGGCGCGTGTCGTCTCTTTGCCCCTGAATTACCGCCGATGACATCCGTTTCAGAATTTCGCTCATCGACGCTCCTCCTTTCATCTTTCAATGCATGCGGATTGGCCGGGTCGAGGCAGATAGGTGCTTCGGTCACCTCCATGACGGCGTGCAGCGCAGCTTTGAGCAGAGCGGGCTCTTCACCGCCGGGAATGCCCGCGTTGACACCCAGAACAACGGCGCCGGCCGCCAACTGGTCGAGGGCATCCTGTCGCACGATGCCCCAATCTACGGCTTTCATTGCCTTTGGCAGGGATTTTCGCCCGGCCGGGTTGATGCGTTCACCGATGATCACGGCCGGCGCGTCGCGATGGATTGTTACCGATTGGCTTTGGGAGGAAACGATGGTGGTGAGGTTTTCAGCCATGCCACACCTCACGGCCGGTTGGATTCTGAGG
>JASJED010000046.1 GCA_030065585.1 Desulfobacterales bacterium
AGCAGCCTTTTGATCTGCGTGGCAAGCGTTTCCGCATCCGCTGGCTTTTCGATATAGACGGCCGGGGCCGGGATGTCACCGCCCCCAAAAACGGCAAGGGCATCCTGGGATTTCAGGAAAGAACGTTGGGAAATGCCCGACAGGATGATAACGGGGATGTGGGCGAAAGCCGCATCCAGTTTAAGTTTACGGTAGAGTCGGATACCGCTTTGCAGCGGCATCATGACGTCCAGAATAATCAGATCGGGGGACTCCTGTGCGACCAACTTTTCCCCCTCCTCGCCATTGGCGGCCTCGATGGGTATGCAGCCAAGCTCTTGCACGACGGAGGTGTTGAAAAGGCGAACGTCGGGATCGTCATCAATGACAAGAACTTTTTTGGGCATGATGCGGATTTCCTTTCGCTATTTTTTATCGACCGCGCGGTAGGGCAATCGCACCCGAACGGCCGTGCCTTCTCCGGGCGCGGATTCAACCTCGATCGTTCCGCTGTCTTCTTCGATCAATTTACGCGCCACCATCATCCCCAGGCCGGTTCCCAGATGGCCCTTGGTACTGAAAAAGGAGGTGAACAAGCGCGCTTGAACGTCGGGGGTCATCCCGATGCCGTTGTCCCTGATCTCGAATCGGAGGAGGCCTTCTTCCTCACGCCGTGTTCGCATGGTGACTTGAAAGTTTTTCGTGTCGTCGGCATCGTCGCGGCAAGCGTCCACCGCGTTCGACACCAGATTGAGCAAGACGCTGTGCAGGGAATGCGGATCCATGATCACGATGCCGATGGCGGGGTCGAGATCTTTGACAAGCGCCACGTTCTGCGCCCGGGCCGCCTCAATCACCAGGGCGCACACCTCCTCGACGATCTCATTGGGACGGCAGGGCTCCAGTTCAGGTGACCGTTCTTTGGAATAGCGCAGCAGGTCCATCGCCAGATCGGAGGTCCGGTCGATATTACGTTTGACCATGTCCCAGCCATTTTGCAAGCGGTCATTATCCTGATTGGCGATGCCGACGTCCACGAGGTGGCGGCCGCCCTTGAGGCCATGGAGAATATTCTTGATCCCGTGCGCCACGCCGGCCACGGTCTGGCCGATGGCGGCCAAGCGCTCCTTGCGCACCAGCGCCGCTTCGAGTTCCTTGATGGGGCGCAAATCCTGGAAGAAGGCCACCGTTCCCATCTTCTGGCCTTTTTCATGCAGAATAGCGCCGGCAAAACGAACCGGAATCAAAGCCCCGTCCTGGGAGAGGACCGTGGCCTCGCGTGCTCGGATTTCGGCGCATTCCGGGCTCACGCACATGCCGGCCTGGAAGTCTGCGGCCAAATCCGCCGGATAGATATCCGCCAGAACTTGCTGCTGGATGACTTCCGCGCGCCTGTAACCAAAAATTTTTTCGGCCGCAGGGTTATAGATGACGACGCGCAAATCCTTATCGGTGGCCACGATGCCGTCGGTGGAGCTCCGAATGAGCCGGGCTTGGAATTGGGCCTGGCGCTTCAGTTCCCGGGTTGCGGACGCAACTTGGGCCTCCAGTTCGAGGGTATGATCCCGTAATTGACGCCGGATGGTCAGTTTCTCCCCGGCACGCTGCAGCGCGACGGCCAGGGTATCGTCCCGCACCGGTTTGTTGATGAAATCAGACGCGCCGTACTTCAATGCTTCGACGGCATTGTCGACGTCCCCATGCCCCGTGATGATGATCACTTCGGTGAGGGTTTCCTTGGCTTTGATTTCCTGCAGCACCTCGATGCCGCCGATCCCCGGCATTTTGATGTCGACCAGGACGATGTCCGGCGCCTGGGCGTCGAAAACAGCCAGCCCCGCCTCCCCGTTCTCGGCGGTCAGCACCTCGTAGCCGTCCGCGCGCAGGGACATGGCCAGAACGCGGAGGATATCGGGTTCGTCGTCGATCAGCAGAATCTTATCCATGCTCACCCACTGACAAGTGAAATATCGGAAAACGTAGTTCGAAGGTGGTGCCCTTGCCGGGCTCGCTGGCGATGTCGATGGTGCCCTCGTAGTCGCGAACGATGCCGTAGGAAATGCTGACGCCGAGCCCGGTACCCTTGCCCACCTTCTTGGTGGTGAAAAAGGGGTCGAAGAGTTTGGCCTTGACCTCTTCGCTCATGCCCACGCCGGTATCGGCAACCGTCACAACCACCCGGTCGCCCTCCACGAAAGAACGGATGGTCAGCTGCTTTTGACCGTCCCGCCAGCGGTGATCGTCCTGCTTCTCATCCATGGCATCCATGGCATTGGTTACCAGATTGATGAACACCTGCTCCAGGCGGTTGTGGTCGGCCAGAATCCAGGGCAGCTCATCGCCCAGATCCAGGACGAGATCAACCTCGTGCACCGTCAGCTGATGGCCGAGAACTTTGAAGACGTCCTGAATCGGCGCATTGATGTTCACCTTCTGGCGGACCACCTCGGATTGGCGGGCAAAATCCCGTACGTGCTGGATCACCCGCGAGGCACGCTGCACGTTGCGGCGGATATCCTCAGACAGGGTTTCGATGTCTTCCTTGCTGAAGGTCAGCCCGCGTTTCACCATTTTGTCCAGAAGGTCGGAGCAGACCTGGATGACATTCAGGGGCTGGTTGATCTCGTGGGCCATGCCGGCGGCCAGCTGGCCGATGGTGGTCATCTTGCTGGCCTGGATGAGCTGGGTTTCCTTCTCGACGCTCTCGGTGATGTCGGTGGTGGCCACGATCAGCACATCGCTGTCGCCGTAGCGCGCCGGGCTGATGTTGATGTTGACGTAAAACGGGCGTCCGTCCTTGCGAAAGTTACGCTTTTTGGTGAGCAGCAGCGATTGGCTGCCCGACATGTGCTCCAGCCCCTGCAACAGTTCTTCATCCCGTTTGTCGCAGAGGTCGCCGAAAGGCGTCCCCACCAGTTCCTCGTGGGTGTAGCCGTAGATGTCCCGGGCCCGGCGGTTGAAATCGAGTATGGAATGATGATTGCGTTCCAGGATGAAGATCGGGTTGGGGTCGCTGTTGAACAGGGTCCGGTATTTCTCCTGGGACTTGATGTACTGGTCCTGCAGCCGGGCATTCTCCAAAGCGGCGCCGATACGGTTGCCGATCAGCTCGAGCACATGCTTCTGGTCGAGGGAGAAGAAGTCGGGTTTGTTGATGGCGATGCGGATGACGCCGAGGTTGGTGTTCTCCTTGCTCGTAATGGGGATATAGACCAGCGACTGCGGTGTGGCGGCGGGCGGCGATTCACTGCCGTTGCTGCCGGGCGCTTGGTCGGTCACGAGGAACTCCCCGATCTGGGCCACCTGGCGGATGGTGTGCAATTCCGCAACGTCGGGCAGGTCGCAGTCGTCGATCTCGTCTTCGCTACGGCAGTAGCGCGACGAAAAGTCGCCTTTGGCATCCAGGAGAAAGAGGGAAAGGTCGTCGGCGGCCATGAACTGCTGGACTTCGTCGAGGGCGCGATCGATGCGTTCGGCCACCGCCGCATCGTCGTTGAGGGCCGAATAGACCTTGCAGAGGGTCTGCAGCTCACAGGTATGGCGCTCGCGTTCTTCTTCGGCGCGCTTTTCGTCGGTTTTGTCCCACAGGGTTTCGATGGCCCCCAGGATCCGGCCGTCGGTGGATTTGATGGGCGCCGCGGTGAACCAGATCCATTTGCCGCCCGTTCCCAGGCCGGGAAAAAAACCCTCCGCCTCGAAGGCGTTCTCGATCAGGGCCGACTTTCGCCAGTGGTCGCCGTAGAGCGCCTGCAGCCCGTCTTCGTCGGCCTGGTCCAGGACGACGTCGGCCAGGGAGGGGCGCTCGGCCTGGTAGAAGGGGTCCCACTGTCGCCGGCTGCCCACCATTTCCTGCGCCGTCTTGCCGGTCAGTTTCTCCAGGGCCCGATTCCAGTGGGTGATCCGGTGGTGCTCATCGATGACGAAGGTGGGGATCGTGCTGCCCTGAATACTCTGGGAGAGGACCCATTGGCTGCGGACGAGTTCCTGTTCGATTTCGATATAGCGGTTGTTGCGGGCCTGGACGGTATCCATGATGTGATCGGCGAAATGTTCGAAAAACAACTCGACTTCGGTGCTCACGTTAGGCTTCTGTCGCAGCGTGTAGAGCGCGTCCTTTTTTTCCTTTTCCAGCTGGACGACGGTCCACAGGGAGCGGGCCTCTATGTGGTCCATCAAACGGACCTCTTGGGGCTTGGTTTGCCGGATGGCATCCGCCAGGGTCGGATCCATCGTCAGCTCCAGGAGGCATTGCAGCCCGTCGAGGGCATAAAGCTCCCGGTAGTCGGTGGCCGTCCGGATCCCCAACTGCCGGGCGAACTGCAGACCCTCGGCCTGCGCATCAATGTCGGCCACCCCCAGCACCTCGGGCGGGTGCTCCATGAAGGCCGTGTCGAACAAGTACCCCAGCAGGATCCGGCAGAAGCGGCCGCCGCCGATGATCGCGAACTTGGATTTCAGGAGATGCAGGGGCATAACGATTCCTCTTCCCGCCGATTAAAACATGACCAGTGTCACGACCACTAGGCACGGCACAAGAAAAACCAGCGCATATTTTATAATATAGCCGAAGAAACTCGGCATGGGGGTGCCGAGCTCTTCGGAAATGGATCGCACCATGAAATTAGGGGCATTGCCGATATAGCTGAACGCACCGAAAAATACCGCCCCACTGGCGATGGCCTTTAGATAAATGGCGTTCTCGGTTGTGAGCAGGGCAACGGCCTGGGCCTCCGGCATGCTGGGATAAAAGCTGCCAAGGGCCGTGTTGAAAAAGGTGAGATAGGTCGGTGCATTGTCCAGAAAACCCGACAGCACCCCGGTTACCCAAAAATAGTGCAATGGCTTTTCGACACCGGTGACCACAAAGGCCAAAGCGCCATGGGCGCCGGCTTTAAGAATGAGCAGGCACGGAATCATGGTCACAAAAATGCCGATAAACAAATAAGCCACCTCGATAATTGGAAACCAGGAAAAGTTGTTGTCTTCGCGAAGCTGCGTGGGGGTCACGGCCAGCGACAAACTTCCCAGGGCAATCAGCAGGAGATCCCGCACCCAGTCCTGGACCGCCCGGTGGACGCCGAGGATACTGATTTCGCCCCAGTCGAAGATGCCGCTCATCAAAACGGCCAGGACGACTCCGGCCAGGATGACGATATTGACGAGGCCTTCCAACTTAAGGGGTATGTTCGTGCCGGCTGGCGGAGACTGAGCAATGCCTTCCTTACGGTAATGGTAACTGTCCAATCCAAAATAGAAGATCAGCAGAATGGCAGCCATGATGAGCATGTGCGGCAAAATTTTGAATGTCCAGAAAAAGGGGACGCCGTGGAGATAGCCAAGAAACAATGGCGGGTCCCCCAGCGGCGTGAGGGCGCCGCCGATGTTGGCCACCAAAAATATAAAAAAGACGACCATGAAGGTCCGATTTTTCCTGTGGCGGTTGGCGTTCAGCAAAGGGCGGATCAACAGCATGGCAGCACCCGTGGTACCCATCCACGACGCCATGACCGCGCCAACCATCAATAACAGCGTGTTAACCACCGGCGTGCCCTGCAAGGTGCCGCGTAGGAGGATACCGCCGGAAACCGTATACAGAGACCACAAGAGAATGATGAAGGGGACGTAGTCCGCCAGCAGAATATGCAAAATCTCGTGGGTGGCCGTGCCTTTGAACGCGATCAGAAAGGGGACGCCCAGGAGGCCCGCCCAAAAAGCGGATATTTTGCCGAAATGATGATGCCAGAACTGCGGCGCAATTAGGGGCATAAAGGCAATTGAAAGCAGCATGCCGACAAAGGGAAAGCAGCTCCAGAGGGGTAAAACTTCCCCCAGATTCGCGTGGCCAGCGGTATGGGCGCCCTGTACGGCAGGTGTTTGGCCGGCAGCAAGGACCTGCGCCTCATGACCCGAACGCAATGCCGTCGTCGCAAGTTGCAAACCGACCAGGACCATGACACCGCAAACCAACAGGATGGCGATTCTTCGAAACCCGCGACCACTTCCTAAACCCATTGACTTTCCCCCCAGGCGTCATCAGGTGGATGAGGATAACGTTGCATCGGCAGCACGCGGATACAGCCGGGGCCGTGCATCGCCAATGCCTTTTGATTCCGGCACGGGTGGCGCTAGCATGGATGCGGATATCCGTAATGCGGCGGCAGGGCTGCGAACGCTTGACCTGGAAACCTCGGAAGTGTCCGGGGGCAGAGCCTATCAAGCCTCAGGGGCAACCTAGCAAAAGGCCTCACGCTTATTCCCGCATGCTGGATGCAGATTACCATAACAGAAAAGACGTGGGGCTTCAAAGCGCGTTCCGCGGTCGAAAAGGATAGCGCCCATGAAGTTGAGAGAAATTGGCGGTCATCTCCAGACGTACAAACCACAGGAAAAATTTCTGTCCCGCAAACCGCATGTTAGGTCAAGGTCGGCGGCCGGCGGCGCGATAGGTTAGGGGCAAATCCCAAGCGCTCGACAACGGGCCGAACGGACGTCTGGTATGAGGTGCTCAATCGCGGTGGGCCCATAAATGAACGGTGCGCGGGGCGCGAATGTGGTTTTGATGTCCGAGCGTGAGATCTGCAGCAGCCGGAGAACGCGCTCGTGGGTCGGGGGATGGGTGCGTAGCAGGTTATTGATCACCGGCTTGATACCCGGCCACCCGAACCGATGGCGGCCAAGACCCTGATTGTGCCGCTCGATCTTGATCAGCGCCCTGGCAAGGGGCTGCGAGGAACCCACCAATGCGGCGGCATCGGCATCGGCCAGGTACTCCCGTGATCTGGAAAGGGCCAATTGGAGCAGTAAACCGATGTAAGGCGACAGGATAAGGATCAGAATGCCACCCAGCCCGATGACCTCATGGCCCGCCAGGATCAGCGGCAGGTTGACGAGCAACAGCAACTGCCCCAAGAGAGACATGCCCTGGATCAACTGACTCAGGAGGGCGGCAAAAACCATTACGCGCGTGTCCTGATTGCGGATATGGGCCATTTCATGGGCCAGGACAGCGGCCACCTCTTCACGATTCAGGTGCCGCAGCAGCGCATCGGAAACACCCAACAGGGCATGTTGGCCGCTTCCGACCGTAAAGGCGTTCATGACATTGCCGGGCAGATAGTAAAGCCGCGGTGATTGTACCAGACTGGCCCGCTGCGCCAGGGTCTCAACCATCTGATAAAGATCGGGGGCCGCCTGCGGTGCCAGCGGTCGCCCGCCCTGAATTCGGAACATCAACTGCGGCGCCATCAAGGGCTGCAGCCCATAGAGCCCCAACACCGCGATTAAGGTGCCCAAGGCCATTTCGATCCCGCCCAGCAGCCAACCTGCAAGACCCAGCATGAGGGCTAACGCAGCGACGAGAAAAAATGCCTGTATCCGTGCCGATATCCGTGTCATCTGTATATGCCTGAATCGCATGGGACACTCCATCCTTTTCATTATTAGTTGTTTATTTATAGAAATAGTAATGTCTAGTCGGTGAGAATCAACCTACCATCCTTAATTGAGGCGCTAATCAGTGGGGTGGCGATAATCTCAAGTGTTGCGGCAGGCCGCAAGGGGCTTCAATGGCGGGCGTGTTCATTTGAAACGCTCATCGGCCCGGTGCTGATCCGCCTTCCCTTGGGCTTTTTCCAACCAGCCCACGCGTTCCGGCTTACGCTGATCAAACGCCGGCACGTAGGGTTTGATGTCCAGAAGGGGGGTGCCGTCGAGGATATCGACATCTTCGATGCTCAGGCGAAGGCCCTCGATGGCCAGCAGGCGGACGATGGAAATACCGATGGCATTGGGGTGGTTGGGGGATCGGGTTGCGAAAACCCCGCGGGGCTGGTCGTCCAGAAAAGGGGTGACCACCAGTGCTTTCTCCTGGGTCCGATGAAAATGATAAAGGAGAATGATGTGGGAAAAACCGCCCAAGTCTTTCAGGCCGTCACCAAATTCCGGGAAAATTTTGATGGTGCCCCGGATGCCGCGGGCCCCCGCAGCCTGAATGGGCATACCCGCGCGCGTGCGATAGGGGGAGCTGATGATCCCGATGGGTTGGTAGACTATCGCCTCCATTGAACCACGCCTTTCATTACAGCGCTGACCGCCAAGCCGCCGTGCGATCATCAGAGCGCCGAAGGGCGGCCGTGAACCACCCGCTGCGGCGCGCCTGCCGGGAGCAGACCCTATTCCTGGTGGTTCAGGGCGTCCCTGATCATACTTTCTGCTATCTTATCGGCTTCCAGGCGGTAACGGCCCGATTGGAGCCGGCGCTGGATTTCACGAACTTTCTCCGCGTCCATGTCGGGAAGCGCGGCCAACTGGCGCCGGGCTTCGGCGAAGGCTCGGGCACGCGGCGACAGATGGACGTCGTCCCCAGATTCGACAGTTGGGGTCCGCCGGTCGGCGCGGCGGTTCCCCGGCGCGGCGGCTGAATCACGGGTGACACGGGAGGCATTCCCTTTGGCATTGTGGGCATCATCGATCTTCATGGCATCCCCATGTTTTCGTTAAAACGACATAAATATAGATGATTTTCAATCAATTGCAAGTCTCACGCTCATCGGCTTCGGAGCAATCCCGTTGAAGATCGGTCCACAGTGATTAAGGTTCTTCTTTACCAAACCCATCCCGCCCCCGCCCCGCCTACCAGGACGTAAGGTACGCCTTCCGCTTCAGCGGCAGGGTACGCGAGCGCGCATGGTTACGATACGGAGGTTGGAATGAAGTCGATTAAAGTTCATGATCTTGCGATACCGCTTTCCGAATATGCCACGGTCAGTGAAGAAGATACCTTGCACACCGCGGTCCAGGCTCTGGAACAAGCCCAGAATCGCTTTCGACAGAATCGATACGGCCATCAAACCGTTCTGGTCAACGACCGTCTCGGTTTTATCGTTGGGAAATTGAGCCAGCTCGATCTCATTTTGGCCTTGGAATCCGGCTACCGCAAACGGGGTCTCATCGATCCGTCCCGCCGACCAACCTTTGCAATGCGTTATGTGCCCACCGAACTCGACCGCTTGAATCTCTGGCAAAAACCTCTCGCGGAACTATGCCGTGAAGGCCGGGAGGTCCGTGTCCGTGAGATCATGCAGTCCCCCCAGCGCGGCGAGTACATCGGTTTTGATGCCACCCTCGACGAGGCCATTCACCGGATGGCCCTGGGCCGTTACCGATCGCTGCTGGTAACCCAGTGGGGGAAGATCACCGGTGTTCTGCGGCTCTGTGACGTATTTGAAAGGATTCATCAGACGCTCAAGCAGTGCCCTCCGCCTGACAGGGCCCCGGAACGCTATTCACCCCTCAAGCTGGTCTGACGATCGTCCATCAATATTACCGGCCTTCAAAGGGTTTGTTGCCAGGCGCACCCGAAGGGCAGAAACCGCACCGCTGGACAGGGTGTCCCCTCGGGCAGCGGTCCCCAATCATGAAAAGAAGACATCGAGGGCCCGGTGTTCGATCAGAATTTTCGCGGCAATCACCAACAGCACAACGCCACCGAGGACTTCGGCGATGGGGCTCAGGCGCTCGGCCGACCCCACCGATTTTCCCAGGTAGAGTCCCAGAACGGTAAAAAGGCCGGCCACCAGTCCGATAACCAGGGCCGGTATCCAGATCGATACCTGGAGCATGGAAAGGGTCAGACCCACCGCCAGGGCGTCGATGCTGGTGGACAACGAGAGCATCACCAGGGTCAGGCCACGGGTGGGATCTTTGTGCCGACGGGCATCTTTCTCCAGCTTGAAAGCCTCCCGGATCATATGGAGGCCCACATAGGCCAGCAGACCGAACGCCACCCAGTGGCCGAAGCGTTCGATGGCAGCGCGCACGTTCAATCCCGCGCTCCAGCCGATGATCGGCAGCAGCGCTTGAAAAAGACCGAAATGCCAGGCCAGGCGAAAAAATTGGCGCAAAGAAACCTGCTTGAGCCGCACCCCGGTCGCTATCGCCACGGCGAAAGCATCCATGGCCAGCGCCACGGCGATGGCAATCATATTCGCGATGGTCACGGCCGCCTGCCTAGGGAGCATCCGAGTTGCATGGCAACGCGTCTGCGATTCGACAAAGTGAAAAAGCCCTCTATCTTAAGGGTGCTGCCAACCATTGTCAAAATCAGAGGCCCACGGGATTGAATTAAACAGGTTAAAACCAATAAACATAATGCAGGCCGCAATAAGATGGCGGGTCGAATGCCGTCAAGGGTATCCGCCATCAGAAAAGAGGTTTTAAATGGCCGCTACCGTTCTCCCCCTGCCAACCCACTACCGGCCCGAAACCGTCGACCAGATCTGGCGCGTAGACTACCAGCAGCGTGCGACGGATGCGGGAGAATGGCGCCAAGCCCACAAAATACGACCGGCCGGCGAAGACCGCTTCCGGATCGGCCTGCTGTTGGTGGACACCCAGAATACCTTTTGCATCCCCGGCTTCGAGCTGTTCGTGGGCGGTCGATCGGGCACCGGGGCCGTGGATGACAACCGGCGTCTAAGTGCCTTCATCTACCGCAACCTGAATCGCATTACGGCCATCGCCCCCACCATGGACACCCATCAGGCCGTTCAGATCTTTCACAGCCTCTTTCTGGTGGATGCCGAGGGCCGGCACCCGGCACCCTATACCTTGATCTCCACCGAGGAGATGGAAACCGGCCGATGGCGCTTCAACGCCGCGGTGGCTGCCAGTTTAGGCATCACGGCCGCTGAGGGGCAGGTCTTTCTGCACCACTACACCCGCACACTGGCGCAACAGGGCAAATACAATCTCACGGTCTGGCCCTACCACGCCATGCTGGGCGGCATCGGCCATGCCCTCGTAGCGGTCATCGAAGAGGCGGTGTTCTTCCACAGCATCTGCCGCTTCACCCAACCCGATTTTCAGATCAAGGGCGGCAATCCCTTCACCGAGAACTACTCCGTCCTGCGGCCGGAAGTGCTCGCGGGGCCGGATGGCCAGGCTATCGCCGCCAAGAATCTGAATTTCATTCAAACCCTGCTGGACTTCGACGCGCTGGTGATTGCCGGACAGGCCCAGAGCCACTGCGTGGCCTGGACGATCGACGACCTCCTGGCAGAAATCAGGGCCACCGACCCCGCGCTGGCCGGCAGGATCTACCTGCTGGAAGACTGCACGTCACCGGTGGTCATTCCGGGGGTGATCGACTATACCCAGGCAGCCGACGACGCCTTTCAGAAGTTCGCCCAGGCGGGGATGCACTTGGTGCGCTCGAGCGATCCCATTGACGGCTGGCCCGGCATGGCCACGCCTTGATCGCCTCCCCGGTGCCCACGAACGGTGCAGGGCCGGCCGGACGCCGATGGACGAAGGTCTCTCCAGGCAGCCCATTAGCAGGCGGATGGAACCCATGAAAACCCGTGATGTTGCCCTTTACCCAATCGCCGGTCCTCTGTTCACCGACCTCTACGAACTGACCATGGCGGCCGGTTATTATCGCCATGGCCTGCACGACCAACAGGCCACCTTTTCCGTTTTTGTCCGCAACCCCGGCAAAAAACGCAGCTATTTCGTGGCGGCCGGACTGGAAACGGTGCTCGCCGAGATATCCCGTTATCACCTCACGGATGACCAACGGATCTATCTGGCCTCGCTGGGGCTTTTCCCGGAAGAATTCCTGGATTACCTGGGCCAATTGCGCTTCACGGGCGATGTCTGGGCCTTGCCCGAGGGCACGATTTTCTTCCCGGAAGAGCCCATCATGGAGATCACGGCCCCACTGGTTGAGGCCCAATTGATCGAAACCTTTGTGCTCAACACCCTGGGGCTGGCCTCCCTGATCGCCACCAAGGCCGCCCGCTGCGTCCATGCCGCCTGCGGCCGGCCCCTGGTGGATTTCGCCCTGCGACGCACCCAGGGGCAGGATGCCGGCGACCAGGTGGCCCGCAGCGCCTATCTGGCAGGTTTTACGGCCACCAGCAACGTGCGCGCCGGTAAACGCTTCGGGCTTCCGGTGGCCGGAACCATGGCCCACGCCTTCATCTCCGCATTCCCTTCCGAAATCGAGGCCTTCCGTGCCTTTGTCGATGTCTTCCCCTCCAACGCGATTCTCCTGATCGATACCTATGACACTCTCGAGGGCGCCCGCAACGCGGCCACCGTGGGCCTTGAGATGCAAGCCCGCGGGCAGACCCTTCGGGGTGTCCGTCTGGACAGCGGCGACATGCGCGCACTGAGCCATGCGGTGCGGGCCATCCTGGACCACGCGGGCCTAACCGATGCCAGTATCTATGCCAGCAGCAGCTTTGACGAGTTCTCTATCAATGCTCTCGTTCAGGCGGATGCGCCCATCGATGCGTTCGGGGTCGGTACCCGCATGGGGGTCTCGGCCGATGCACCCTATCTGGACATTGTCTACAAACTGGTGCGACTGGGGGGGCGGGATGTTCGCAAACTGAGCCCCGGCAAGATCACCCTGGCCGGCAAGAAGCAGGTTTTCCGCCGCAGGAATTCAGATGGCCGGTATCGGGAAGACATGATCGCCTGCCGGGCGGAAGTCATCGAAGATGCGGAAAGCCTGTTGAAGCCCGTCATGGTCGGCGGCCAACCGTCAGATACGGGGTCCACATTGTCGGCGTTACGCGATCGCTTTGCAACCGAATTCGCCAGGTTGCCCCTGCGTTACAAGGATATCCACCGCTACGCGGCCTATCCGGTCAGCATCAGTGTTAAGCTGCAAGCCCGACAGCCATGACGCGGCGTTTGGCCGAGCGCAATCGTTTTTCAACCGCCTGCCAAGGGACCAAACGTGACCCGTCTATCTTAATCGATACGGTCTGGATGCGATGTGGTTCAATCCGGTGCAACCTCCAGAATCACTTTGCCGATATTACGGTTGGCTTTGACGAGCGCATGCGCCGCATCGGCTTCCGTGATGGGAACGATGCGATCAATGATCGGACGAAGCTTGCCCGCCACCAAAAGCGGCCAAAAACGATCCCGAAACTGCTGGGTTGCTCGCCCCTTCGCCTTTCGGGAACGCGCCCGCATGCGCGTGCCTTTGAGGGTCAAGCTTTTCATCAGGACGGCGGCCATGTCGAGCGCGCCGCTGGCCCCTCCCAGCAGTCCGATATTGATCAGGCGACCATAGGGCCTTAAGAGGCGGATATGGTCCTCCAGATAAGGGCCCCCGATACAGTCCAGCACCAGATCGACGCCATTACGATTGGTTTGCTCCAGAATTGCTTCCCGGAAATTTTCGGATCGATAATCAACGCTGATGGTTGCGCCTAGCCCTCGGCAGACATCCCGTTTGGCCGTCGATCCTGCGGTAACAGCGGTTCGGGCGCCCATCTCACATGCCAGCTGGATGGCCGCCGTGCCCACACCGCTGGCACCGGCATGGATCAACACCGTCTCGCCACGCGTCAAACCGCCTTCCTGAAAGAGGTTGGTGTCGGCGGTCAACCATACTTCCGGCACCGCCGCACCCTCGGCATAAGACCAATTTGCCGGCAGCGGTATCAGCCATTCCTGGGGAATGGCCGCCCGCGCGGCGTAGCCGCCACCTGGTGTGAGGGCACAAACGCGATCACCTAGCCCCCAGGCCGTAACCTTCTCACCCACGGCGATGATTTCACCTGCCGCTTCGAGCCCCAGAATGTCGCTATCGCCAGGCGGCGGCGGATATAGTCCCCGGGCCTGGAGTAAATCGGCCCGGTTGACGGCGGTCGCCTTTACAGCCAGCAGGACGTCTTCGGCACCGCAGACCGGATCGGGAGCATCCGTCCACACCAGCTGGACACCACCAGGTTTTTGCTGAATGGCAATTGCTTTCATTGCTGCGGATCCTTTTTTAGGGAATATTGCCGTTTGGATTCATACGCGCAAACGGCGCGTTTGAAAAGACGCGGTTTTTACATTACAAATATTGTGGTCGTCCCGAATACGGACAACGTTTGCCTGGCCGCCGATAACCACGCGCGGGAGCGAATCCCAAAGGAGGAAAGCGATAGGCCGAGGTTTTCCCGACCAAAGGAGCAATCTTTATGGCTATTTTCAAGGAATACGACCACTACGATGGCCTCGGATTGGTCGATCTAATGTCCTCCGGCGCGATAAGTGTCCAAGAGGTGCTGGAAGCCGCCATCACCCGGATCGAAACCCTCAATCCGCAGCTCAATGCCGTCAATTATCCCATGTTCGCCGAGGGTCGTCGCCGGGTTGCCGAAGGCCTTCCCAACGGGCGCTTTCGGGGTGTGCCTTTTCTGCTCAAGGACCAGCTGGCGCCCTATGCCGGAATCCCCATGGCCAGCGGCTGCCGGGCCCTCAAGCAGTATGTTCCCGATTTCGACAGCGAACTGGTAAAGCGGTATAAAAGGACCGGCGTCGTCACCCTGGGGAAAACCAATGTGCCCGAATTCGGCTTAATCCCCGCAACCGAACCACTCGGATTCGGACCCACGCGCAATCCTTGGAATAGGGATTATAGCAGCGGCGGCTCCAGCGGCGGGGCCGCGGCAGCCGTTGCCGGCGGCATGGTACCCTTGGCTTCGGGAAACGACGGCGGTGGGTCGATTCGCATACCATCCTCCTGTTGCGGTTTGTTTGGGTTAAAACCCTCTCGCGGCCGAACCCCCAACGGACCGCGCGACGGAGAATATTGGCAGGGCGCCACCGTACAGCATGTGATCACCCGCACGGTGCGTGACAGTGCTGCCATGCTCGATCTGACCCACGGCACCGATCCCGGGGCCCCGTTTAGCATTCCTTCACCAGCGGAATCCTATCTAAACGCGATCCAAAGACCGCCGCGGCGGCTTAAAATCGCATTTAACACGCATTCCCCCATCAATAGTGCCGTTCATCCTATATGCATGGCCGCCGTTATGGAAACCGCCCGCCTGGTGGAAGCGCTGGGGCATCATCCCATCGAAGCCCAGCCAACCATCGATGGTGATGTCTATGCCCAGAGCTATGCCATCATGAATCTCGGAGAGGTTGCCGCCGACCTGGAAGAACTGCGGGCGTTCCTTGGGCGGCGACCGGGACCGCACGACGTGGAAACCCTGACCGCCATCGCCGGACTGCTGGGACGCACCTTTTCAGCCGGGGATTTCGTCCGCAGCCTTCGTCAGTGGGGTCGGATGGGGCGGATCATGGGTGGATTCTTCCAGAAATATGATCTTTATCTAACGCCCACACTGGCCTATCCGCCCCCCTTGATTGGTGACCTTCAGCCCAAACGCCATGAGCAAACGGCCATGAAGGTGGTCACCGCCTTAGGTGTCGGACGGCTTATCAAGGCCTCAGGCATCGTGGACAAATTGGCGCGCGAAAATATCAGCTTTACCCCGTTTACGATGCTCGCCAACATGACCGGTATACCGGCCATGTCCGTTCCACTGCACTGGACGCCGGAGGGGCTGCCGGTGGGTGTCCAGTTTTTTGCCCCATTTGGGGATGAAGCCACGCTACTTCAATTGGCGGCTCAGCTCGAAGAAACCCAACCCTGGTTCGACAAGCGCCCGCCCATCAAAGCATAGACCCGTTCACAACCTCATCCATGACCGCCAGGTGCATCGCACGTGCTGACCAAACCTTAACATGACGGGGCGGCAGGAATTGAAGCCGGCTCAACGGCCGACGCTTCAAACACCTCAGGTGCCACCGTATCCAACTGTCACTTGGCCCTGATCGCTGATCACCGGCACCTTGCGCTCGCCCTTCGAGAGCTTCAGCATCTCCTCCAAACGCTCTGGAAAAGCCTTCACGTCAATGTAATCATGCTCCGGATAGGCCTGCCTGGCCTTCTGGGTGTACGGTCACCCCGCTTTCCCATAAATCGTGACATGCGCCTTCATAAAACCCCCCTTGATTTTTTTTGGTCCCATGGGTCGCTATTTCTGTCCATGCATCCGCGCGCGGGCAGAAAAAAATGGCCGGGAAGCGGGCTTCTTCCCGGCCAGATGAGTAGGAGGTATGTTGTTATAACCGGTTGACGCTGACGATGGCGGGCCAACAGCAACCTTTATTTATGGAGAAAAGGAAAGAACAGGAAGGTTAAATCTTCCCTTCGAATACTAAGGCCAATTTTTTTGAGGTCAAGCTTCATCTTAAAAAAAGATGTGACCACAAAATGATCAGATCGGGGAGCGATCACCCAGGTTGCCGTAACGATGGTAGGTGTCGCAAATACTCTGGTTCTGGTAGTAATGAATCAGTTCCAGCCGGCCTTCCATCAATACCGGGGCACGGGCGATATAAAAACCGCGGCGGGCAGCGGCGGTCATAACATCGGCTGGCACGCGCTCCGGTGCAGCATAGCGGATTCGCTCGACCACAGCCATACTGGCCGCCAGTTCCTCATCGTTCTGGCGCCGGACAATGGCCCGACGCAGGAAGGTGCGCGCCTCGACGCGGTTGACAAAATCCGTCACCGCATTGTCCAAGTCCACCGGAAGGCTGAGCACCGGCACGCTGCCGGCGATGCGGGTGGCGGCAATGCGGGCCAGCATATCGAATAGGCTGTCGGACGGATGAAGCCGGGTGACAATCGTGCCCAACGGCCGGTAGCGATGGATATTGTCCTGCCCGCGCAGGTGAAAATAATCCTTGGCGCGTTCAAATTCCTGTTCCGCGTGATAGAGATAGCTTTTTACCGCCCGGATGGTTTTCCCGATATCCGTCGCCCAAGGTTCCAATTGTCCCCATAATAATTTCCGGCGCCACTCATGCACGACCTCCAGAAGGGCATGCTCATGGCGAAGCACATCGATTCTTGGCGTGTCGGTATCAACAAAAGCCATAAACTGGGATACATAGTTGGGCCCGCCGGCCTTGATGGCCGGTCCCAGCGCGGATTTTCCCATGCCGCCAAACGGCTGGCGCAGGGTGATGGCACCGGTGGTACCGCGGTTGACATACAGATTGCCGGCCTGGATGCCTTCCTTCCACCCGGCCTGCTCACGTTCGTCCAGGCTCTCGATACCGGAGGTCAGCCCGAAGCCCGTCATGTTGACGAGTTCGATGGCGTGATCGAGATGGTCGGCTGACATAACCCCCAGCAGCGGTCCAAAAAACTCCGTGTTATGGGTATAGGATCCCGGGGTCACACCATATTTGATCCCCGGGGTCCACATGTGCGGATTATCATCAATCTGCTCGGGTTTGAGCGCCCAGCTTTCACCGTCTTCCAGGCGGGTCAGGGCCCGTTCCAGATCCCCAGCCGGCGGGCGTATCAGCGGCCCCATTTTGTTGGCAAAGTCCCAGGCCGACCCCGTACTGAAGCTGCGGGCGGCATCCACGAGCTGGCGCTTGAAATTTTCGTCAGCGTAAATTTCTTTTTCCAGAATCAGCAGGGAGGTGGCCGAGCATTTCTGGCCACTGTTACCGAAAGCGGAATAGATCACGTTTTTAATCGCCTGGTCGCGGTCCGCCATGGCGGTGACGATCGTGGCATTCTTGCCACCGGTTTCAGCCGCCAAAAACAGGTCCGGTTTTTGCGCCAGCATCCGCATGCCGGTTTCGGTGCCGCCGGTCAGGATGACATAGTCGAGGCCGGGATGCCCCACCAGGTGGGCGCCGGTACTGCCGCCCGCACAGGGAACGAACTGCAACACGTTTCGCGAGATACCCGCCCGCCAGAAGGCTTGGCACAATTCCCAGGCCACCAGGACAGCATCCGAGGCCGGTTTGAAAAGCACCGTGTTGCCGGCCGCAAGTGATGCCACAATACCCCCGCAGGGGATGGCAATCGGAAAATTCCAGGGGGAAACCACGGCCCCGACCCCCTTGCCGCAGGCCTCGACGGTCGCGATCCCCGTGAAAGTGTGGACTGAAAATGGGTAATATTCGGCGAAATCGATTGCTTCGGAAACCTCCACATCGGCTTCCGTAAATACTTTGCCCGTGTTGGCCGCCGCCGCTCCGATCAGATCGCCGCGTGCTTTACGCAGCTCCCGGGCCACGCGCGATAGCATCCGGTGGCGTGCGACCGGATCCAATCCTCGCCAGCCATCCGGATCCTTGCGGGCCACGGAAACGGCCTGGTCGACATCCTCGATCGTCGCCAAACGGTAGGCTGCCACCTGAATTTCGGCCGGCTTCCGGTTGGGATCAAGGCATTCGCGCACATGGCCTGCTTCGTAGATCTCTCGTCCGGCAATCACCAGCGGTATTTGGATCGGCGCATCCTCCGCCTTTTTACGCCAGCGGGACCGGATGGCTTCGGCCCAATGGCGATTGGCCGCCAGCGACCAGTCCGTGTCCGGCTCGTTGTTGAATTCGCCGTCATAATACGTACCCATTTTATCGGGAAAAGTCTCATGGCGACGGTCCTGAATGCGGTTGGGCCTGGCCGATGTCCGATCCATATGGCGGCAGGCGTCTCGGAATTGCTCTTTTAGGAATTCCCACTCTTGGGAACGCGTCGTGAGATTCGGGGCGTAGCGCAAAAAATTATCTTCGCCGGTATTCTCGTCCAGACGGCGCATCAGATAAGCGATCGCGTTGATAAATTCTTCCCGGGTCGCCACCGGGGCGTAGAGCAGAACCTCACCGGTCATTTCGGCGATGGCCCGGCGCACATGATTGGCCATGCCTTCCAGCATTTCGAATGCAAGATAAGCCGTCACCCCGTTGCGTTGGGCCAATTGATAGGCATAGGCCAACTCGAACAAATTGTGCGAGGCAATCCCCAGATGAACGGCCGGCATGACCGCCGGATCCATCCCGAAATGCACCATGCGTTTGTAATTGGCATCCACGTCGCGCTTGTTGTCGTAGGTCGCCAGGGGCCAGTTGAACAGCGACGCTTCCACCAGTTCCATCTCCAAATTAGCACCCTTGACAATCCGGATCTTGATGGGCGCGCCGCCATCGGCAACACGCCTGCAGGCCCAATCCGTCAACGCCTTCTGGATATGATGGGCGTCCGGAAGATAGGCCTGCAAAACGATGCCGGCTGCATGCGACTTGAACTCCCCGTGATCCAGGGTGCGGGTGAAAGCCGCCGTGGTAATGGCCAGATCGCGATATTCCTCCATGTCCAGATTCACGAATTTGGGTACCCGGCGACCGTCCGCGCGCTCGAAGGTGTTGGCCGCGGCCACGCGGTAGAGCTGCGCCAGGCGCCGGGAGAGCACTTCAACGGTATGATCGAATGCCAGCGGTTGGATCTGCGAGTAGATGGTCGATATCTTAACGGATATGTATTCCACGGCGGGATCCTGCAAATCGCGGATATAGGTCTGCAAACGATGCCGGGCCTCTTCTTCACCCAGGACGGCCTCACCTAGATGATTGATATTCATGCGAATGCCCTGGCGCTTGCGTCTGGTCAGGTGGTCATGCAGAACATCGCTCTCGCCGGGAATGACCGAACGTGAACTGTCGGAACGCATTTTGGTAATGATCTTGGGCACGGACAGCCCGGGCAGATGACGGCCGGCCGACAAAAACAAGTGCATCAGCATTTTTTCCGTTGGTGAAAAAAATCCCGGGATACCGTGTTTTTGAAGCAGGGTGTTTATCTGATCCGCTGTTTTCCGATAATTGGCGCTACGGAAACTGCGGTCGATCAGGCGGGTCAGGATGACCTTGTCTTGCGGGTGCGTCAGAAGATGCTTGATTTGTCCCTGGTAAGCCCGCTCCTCGGCCGTCATCAATTCATTGGCCCGGTTCTGCCAGGCCTCGGCCAATTCGATCGCCTCCCGTTGAAGGGTTTCATCCGTAGTAGAGTTCATAACCGTGTTTCCTTCAGGATGGCACGCGGGGAAATTGTTTCAATCCCACGCAACCAAATCTTACATATAATTATAATGGTTTAACCATTCGATGGATAAAAATAAACCCTTTCAAATTTCGTTATCATCGTCGGTTTATGGGATTCAGATGAATCACAAGCGGTCATCGCAAAGGCTTCTGCAGGACAACCGCGGGGCGCGGAGTCGCGGTTTAGCTCTCTCCCAGGTAGGCTTTACGAATCTCAGCGTTATTCAAAAGGTTTTGGGCTTCATCTTCCATGACAATCACGCCGGTTTCCAGAACATAGCCTCTTTTGGCGGTCTGCAAGGCGATGTTGGCGTTTTGTTCCACGAGAAGAATCGTCGTCCCGTCATTGCGATTGATTTCATCGATGATTTCAAAAATTTTTTGAACGATGAGCGGGGCCAGCCCCAGGGAGGGCTCGTCCAGCAACAACAGTTTGGGCCGGCTCATCAAGGCCCGGCCGATGGCCAGCATCTGCTGTTCCCCGCCCGAGAGCGTTCCCCCATGCTGGTTGCGACGGTCTTGCAACACAGGAAACAGATCAAACACATGCTCACGATCTTTCTCGATTTCATCCTTGTCTTTGCGAAAAAAGGCGCCCATCTCCAGGTTGTCTTCCACCGAAAGACGCGGAAATATGCGGCGCCCCTCAGGAACCTGACATAATCCCATGGGCGGCAGCAGATCGGCGGGTTGCCCCTGGATGGGCTGGCCGTTGTAATGGATTTCACCCTGTTTCAGCGGAATAATGCCGCAGATGCTCATCAGGGTGGTCGATTTGCCGGCCCCATTGGCCCCGATGATCGATACGATCTCACCTGGATAGACCGACAAGCTGATCCCCTTGAGAGCCTTGATATTGCCGTAGCTGGTGTGGACACCGCGAAGTTCAAGGATGGGCCGCGTGCGCATTCAACCCTCGCTTTCCTCTGAGCGACGACCGAGCCGCTTGGCCGCGATGAAACCCGTAGGTTTGAAAACCATCATCGCCACCATGGCCCCGCCCAGACAAAGCATGCGGTAGAGCTCGAACTCGCGGAATATTTCCGGCAGGACAATCAAAGCCAGCGCCCCCAGAATGACGCCTGGAATGGAGGCCATCCCCCCCAGGACCACCATGGCCAAAACGGTGGCCGACTCGAGAAAGGTGAAGCTCTCGGGGCTCACGAAGCGAACGCGCGCGGCAAAGAACGCGCCGGCCAAGCCCGCGAAGATCGCGCCCATGGCATACGCCAGGAGCTTGAGCCGGTAGGTATTGATCCCCATCAGTTCGGCGGCGGTTTCATCCTCGCGAATCGCCTCCCAGGCCCTTCCAATACGCGAGAGATTGAGTCGACGGACAGCAATGATGGTGAAAATGGTCAAAAGCAGAATGACATAATAAAGATAGTGCAGTTTTTTGAGATAGAGATGTTCAAGACTGAAGCCGTCAGCGAAACTGGGGAAGAAAATGCCGGGGGCCTTAATGCCCAAAATGCCGTTGGGCCCGTTGGTGAGCTCCATCCAGTTGTTCAGAATGATGCGGACAATCTCACCAAAGCCCAAGGTCACGATGGCCAGGTAGTCGCCGCGCATGCGCAGGGTGGGATAGCCGATGATGCACCCGGCGATACAGGCGGTGA
>JASJED010000296.1 GCA_030065585.1 Desulfobacterales bacterium
CAGCGTACCGTAAGTACGCTTCATTCCTCAGGCTTCGCAAGCCTTGATCTCGAACATTTTACGAAACCGTCTGGAACATGACTTTTTACGAGTTCATCTTATCTCGAACCAAAATACACTCGGGTTTTTATTCGGTATAGCGCCCAACCGGATTCCCCGGGTTCTGGGGGGCGGCGGGGGCATCGATGGGAAGCGTCCGGTCTGAAATGATTTTCAGCAGCCTTATGATTTGCCTGTTCTGTTCGATAACCTGGTCATAGCGGCTGAGCAGGGCTTCCTGCCTGGCGAGCATCTCTTGATTTTGGTAGTAGATCAAACCAATTGACCGTGCCGTGTAAAGGGAGCCCAAAGCCGATTGTCGTGCGGGGTAATCCGTGCCCACCGAACCACTGGGAGGTGGCATCAAGGCTTCGTATTCGTCGCCCAGAGTCTGGATCAATTCCTGCATCGGGTCGGAATGGGCCGCTGAGATCACGGTGAGCAGGAAGATTAAGGTAAAACAAAGATAGCGTGTTTTCATTTTGATACCTCACAAGCTGTTGTCGTAAAATCATCAATTGCCACTGTCATACACTGTTAAACATTCATGTAAGGGTTATCACTAAAACATTGAAGTACGCTTTGGGGTTCGAGGGGCCAAGGGGCCGAGGATTCAAGTCAGACGGTTCCGCAAAAAGTCCGATATTGGCGCTACGCTTCAGCCCGCGTCATTGCAGTGTACGGAAAGTACGTTTCATTCCTCGCGCTACGCATGCCGTATCTCGAACTTTTTTCATAGGCGTCCGAACCATGAATTTAAACGAAGCCATCAAAATTGCCATAGTTATTTCATCTATGGTGTATAGATAAATTTCCAGTCGGTGTATGCTGTCGCTATTTCAAAGAAACTGAAATCTTTGGGGAAGTTGCCACTTTTCAAAGGACGACCCTGGTGTTGACTGTGAACGCCCTTGATGCGGCCGCCCGCATCCCGGATCAAGACCCAGTTGCTCTCGCCGGTCAGGGGGTCGGGGTACCATTTGCGCAGATGACGCCGTGTCTGCGGATAACGGGGGTCTCGTAGTAAATCGGCAATGGCGCGCGGGTATTGTTTGCCCTGCCCCCCCGGCGGATTCTCATAGTATGAGCCGATCGCGGCTTGAATTTGGTGGCCGCGAAAAAGCAGCTCAGTCTCGCGTTCACGCAGAACAATCGTGCTCCAGTAGCGATTGGCGGCGGTCATCGCGACGCCCATGATGGCGACGGCCATCAACACGCCGATATACGAAAACCCGTTGAGGCTTCCCCAAATGCCCAATTTCGGTGTTGCCCGGCGTCTTTCTTCACTGCGGCGTACCTCAATGTACGCCTCGTTCATCATTCCTTGGGCGCCTTGAACTTGGACATTTGGGAAAGCCTCAACCGCCTGGTTTTGATCTATTGGTCCTTGCGAGCCGGCAAAGGGTTTCCTACGAAATAGGAAATACCGCCACACCATATTTCCCCTCATTGTATGCAAAGATTCGCCTCACGTCTCAAGTCCTGGCGGTTTCGGAAAAAGTTCGAGAGCAAGGCTTGCGAAGCCCGAGGAATGAAGCGTACTTAAAGTACGCTGCAATGACGAGGGCTGAAGCGTAACGCCGCTATCGAATTTTTTACGAGACCGTTCCATTAATCATATTACCATTCGTTGTAGGGCACGCCATCGAGGCTGACCTTGTTGCTGCCGCTGTGAACGTCGTATACGTTGCCCTCGGCGAAACCCTCCGGCGGAATGGTGATCCAGGAGTCGGCGCGGCCGGTAAAGGGGTCCATGGGTAGTTGACGGATATATTTATTATCCGCCAGATCCTGCAGGGCGTCGGGATAACGACCTTGGTCGGCGAAATACTGGTCGATCGTATCCCGCATGACAAACAGCGAGCGCCTAAGACTGGTCTCCTTGGCCCGGATCAACTGGCGTTGAAATCCGGGCATGGCCATGGTGGCTAGTATGCTGAGGATTGCCACGACGATCATCATTTCGATGAGCGTAAAGCCCGGATCTAGACCTTTGCGGCGGCTATTTCGGAGCCTGATTATCATTTCGCTTTAGTGCTTTGCCCGTTTGTTGATAACAGGGTTCAAGGAATCAAGGATTCAGGGGGCCAAGGGTTGTTTTCAAAAGAGTTTTGTTAGAAGTGGATTCAAGTCTCTTTCAGGCTTGCAGCGTCCTACGCCTTGTTTTTAAACGTGATCAGGGCTTCTGAAATCACTTATAGCATAGCGTCTGTATGTATTTTCGATGCTGAATTGTGCTTGCTATCGATTATTGCACCACAACACTTGAATCCTTGACCCCTCGACCCCTTGAATCCTTTTATCTTTTATGCCTCAGAATAACGCCCTATATCAGAGGGAATGTTTCTTGTGCCAATAATTTGCCCCCTCCTCGCGCTTTCACCAATCCCTGTAATAGGTGCCGTCCAACGCCTGCTCATCGCTTTGGGAATAGACGTCATACACGTCCTGTCCGCCCCAGATATCGCTGCCGGGCTCGTCGGCATAGGCCCGCAATCCCCATTCACCATCCTCGGTCATGGGATCAGGCGGGATGCGGCGCAGAAATTTGAAGATAACGGGCACGGCATCCGTTGATTCCACGCCTTCGACCAATGTGGCCAGCTCCGGGGGGTAGCCGGATTCATCATTTGCCTTGTCGATCCGCCCCTCATCCACTTTCTTTTTGTATTCATCCAGGGCCGTGCGAATAACGCGCAGGTTCTGCCGGAGTTCAATCTCATGGGAGCGCTTGTAGGCCATATAGGAAAGCGGCAGGATGCCGCTCATCAGGATGGACAGAATGGCCATCGCAATGATCAGTTCGATCAGCGTAACCCCTGCGACACTCCTTACCAATAACTGCCTATGCCCCGGTATGCTGTTGTTGACTGTAGGGGCGCCATTGATTGCCGCTTCCATTTGGATTAGGGGGCCGGTCACCCTCGAGGTCGAACGCCGTCGAGGTGCCGCGGGGGTTAAAGGGTGGGCACATATTCTCCAAGGGGTCTCAACAGGTTGTTGAAAAACTATTGCGCTTGGCCATACTGTGTTAAAACCATTCTCAAAATGCTCATTTATTGCACATAAACTGTGCTTTCTCGTCGAATTTTGCCTTGTCTTGCCGGCGCTCATGACGTTTTTCAACAGCCTTGTATAATGGTCATCATGGGTTCGATTGCAATTTGCCGGGGACCCCGTTATGGACGTGGTCTGCGGCTCAATTGGGATTGATCAGCTTCCCATGGCCCACTGTCGATCGACCACATGGATGTCGAGGGGAAACTCTTGGCGTCTACGATAGCGGCGGCAGGCATCTTCGGCTGTCGTTTTGGCCGTGTAGGCGCCGATGTAGATGCGATGAAAAAAACCTTTGCGGGGAATTTGTGCAGGGATCAAGAAGCATTGGTAATTCAAGCCGGCGAGTTGCTGGGCCCTTTTTGCGGCTTCATTCTGATCCAGGTAGGAACCCACATGGATGCTGTAGGTCGCATTTTCAGGCCACCCCGTGCCGTAACTTGGGGGCGTTTGGGGGCGTGAGGTGCTACTATCGGTCGATTCGGCCGTGGCCGGCGCCGGCAGGCTAGACTGCGGCACCGAGGGCGCCGGTGAAGGCGGCATCTCTTCCGGTTCAGGTGGCGCGGCCTCTTCCTCCAGGATGTCCAGAATGCCTTTGCGCGGTTTGCGACGGTAGCGTTTATCCCGGGCGTTTTGGACTTCGAAGGGTGTTTCAACCGACCAGCGATCCGCGCTGCCGGACCAGATTTCAGTTGCACTGCTGTCGGGAATATCCTGACTGCGCACCACCAGCGGGGTGATCACCATGAGAACGTCCCTTTGGGTATCCGACTGGTCCCGATTGGCAAACAGGCTGCCCACGGCCGGAAAGTCGCCCAAAAGCGGAATTTTGCGAACGGCCTTGCGCTCGGTGTTGTCGATGAGACCCCCGAGAATAACCGTTTCGCTGTCGCGCAGGGTCAGCACACTCTGGGCCGACCGGGTCCGGATGGGAAACTGCGGATTTTCCGGCGTATTGATATTTTGACCGATGGCGCTCACCTCGAGGGTCATTTTGAGAGTGATCTCGTCGTGCATGTTGATCACCGGCTGGGCGTCGAGCTTGACCCCTACGTCATAATATTGAAAATCGAAGGTCACGTCCCCCGTGTTGGAGTCCACCCGCCGGTTGGATTGCAGCGGAACCCGCTCCCCCAGCAAAAGGGAGGCTTTTTCGGCATTTTTGACCCTGATCTTGGGCGCCGCCAGAATGCGTGTATCGCCGTCCTGTTTGAGCAGGTTCAGGGTCGCCTGGGGGGTCGACAGGATCAATTCCTTGTCGGTGATGCGCCTGAGGGAGTAGAGCGAAAGGTTGTCCACCGTATCCGTATCTTCGCTGACACCGTCACTGGTTTCCCCGATGCCGATGTCAATGAATTCGCTGAAGGTCAGGCCCAGGTTTTCGCGCAGTTCCTGGGTGACCTCGAGAAACTCCACATCCAGGAGCACTTCGGCGGGTTTGCCGTCGTTGGCCTCGATAACACGCGAGGCGATATCAATGACTTCCTGGTTGCCGCGAATAACGACGGCATTCAGGTTTTCGTTGGCAATGATATCCTTGCTTCGTAAAATTTTAGACAGCAGCGCCACGGCCTTTTTAGGTTCCAGGTTGGACAGATAAAACGTCTTGATTTGGAGATCTTCGTATTCCCTGGCCTTCTGGGGCGTGTCCGGGTAGATGATCATGGTGTTGTCATCCACCATGACGGTATTCAGGTCGTTGGTGCGCAGGAGCACGTCGATGAAACGATCGAAGGAAACATCGGTCATGAACATGGTCACTTTGCTGTTCGGCATTTCCTTGTCGAAAATGAAGTTAATGCCGGAGAGCTTGGTCAGGACCTCGAAGACGTTGATGATCGGGGTGTTTTTGAACTTGAACGATACCGGCGCATCGGATTTGAACCCGGGGCGGTCGATCACCGACGCTTTTTCTTCTTGCTCGTAATAGGAAAGGGCCTTGGTCGCCGGTTCGAAATCTGGATCTAGCTCAACCGCTTTTTGAAAGGCCTGCAAGGCCTGTTCGTGTTTCTGGGTTTTGATGAAATTCTGCCCCTGTTTGTAATAGTGACGGGCGTCCAGCTTGTTCTGCGCTTCACTGAAAAGTTCCGAGGCCGGCATGTTGGCGGGATTGAGGGCCATGCTGATCTGGAATTCTTCCATGGCCTCGGTAAACAGCCCCTGCTGCAAATAGGACCTTCCCCGCTGCAAGTGCATTTGCGAGGCATTGAACTTGGAGCGCCGCAGCATCAGGCTGATTTCGGTGTCGCCCGGATTGCCCTCCTGGGCCCTCTGGAAGAACGTAACGGCCTTGTCCCAATCACCGGCATCGGCATAGCGGTGCCCTTCGCGCAAGTAGCGCGTGTCAGGGGTACACCCGGCGATGGCCGCCAACATGAAGAGCGTGGTCGCTAGATAAAGCCCCACTATGGTTTGGCGCGGAAGCATTGTTTCTTTATTCTGCGGTTTAATCGCTTTGCCATGACCGTCGCCTGCCAAGGCGTTTGCAATCGGACCACGGTTTTTAAAAGGTTTAACAATTTGAATAATATACCATCAATGTTCCATGAAATCCAGTCCATGGGGCATTTTGCCTGTGAATATCTAGGAATGGGGTCTTAATCGCTTTCCGGCGGTTTATTGCCCGGCAGGTAGCTCTTCGACGGTGATCCCGTTGACGAAGGCGGCGGTGGCGGGCTGTCCAACGGCGGCGGTTCCGGCAGAGACGGGGGCGCGGAGGGCGCATCGTAATCAGGTGGGGTACTGTCGGATAATTCCGTTGGCGTTGGTTCGACCGGGCTTGTCGGGGATGGCGCGCGTAGCGGCCGGGATCGTGGGGCTGCCCGTGGGGACGATACCGGAGGTCGGTTGTCGAAATCGCTCTCGGAAACGGCAAGTTCCTCGAAGACGAATTCAAAGGGGGCTTCGATGTCGGATGTCGAGACGACCACGGCGTACCCATTGATGGATTCGATCATGAATTTACCGTCGAGGCGGTCGCCCGCGCTGATCACCAGCACCTGTTTGCCCCGCTGCAGGAAAAGAGATGCACGTTCACCTTGGCTAAAAGAGCCAAAAACCTTGAAGCGCCCCAATTTTTCCTTGGCCTGCTCAAGCGCCGATCGCTGAGGCGGCGGCTGCGGCTTGGGATTGACGGGTTTGAGCGCCCGGGGAGGTGCCGACGTTTGGGCTTTGCGGAAAGGGTCGCGGAAGGTGGTGATGACCACGCGGGGAGGATCCTTGAGCAAGGCGGCCATCA
>JASJED010000047.1 GCA_030065585.1 Desulfobacterales bacterium
AGGCTTCCTTGTAACGTTCATCCGCCTGATAGAGGGTGGGCAGGGTTCCGGGAGGCAGTGGCAGCTTAACGACCAGGGCGCCGATGTCGCCTGCGGCCACCTGGTTGCATTCCGCATCCACGACCTGCAGGTTCCAGCCCGGCGCCGGCTTGGTGGGGGATCCGTATTTGACCGGAAACTGATGCAACCCCATGCAGTTGGCCGCGATGGCCCAGCCGGTTTCGGTCTGCCACCAGTGATCGATCACCGGTACGTTCAAATTCCTTTCCGACCATTGAATCGTGTCGGGATCCGAGCGCTCGCCAGCCAGGAACAGGTATTGGAACCTGGACAGGTCATATTTCTTAATAAACGTACCCTCGGGGTCTTCGCGCTTGATGGCCCGGAAGGCAGTGGGGGCCGTGAAGAGCGAGCGTACGCCATGCTCGGCGATCACCCGCCAGAAAACGCCCGCATCCGGCGTGCCCACCGGTTTGCCCTCGAAAAGAATCGTCGTGCAGCCCTTGAACAGCGGTCCGTAGACGATGTAGGAATGCCCCACGACCCAACCCACGTCGCTGGCGGCCCAGTAGACATCACCGGCATCCACGTCGTAGATATTCTTCATGGTCCATTTCAGGGCCACCATATGGCCGCCGTTGTCACGGACGACGCCCTTGGGCTGGCCGGTCGTACCGGAGGTGTAGAGAATGTACAATGGATCGGTCGCCGCCACCTGGACACATTCCTGGGGTTGGGCCGCCGCCATGGCCTCGTTCCAGTCCACGTCGCGGCCGTCGATCATGGAGGCCGCTGCCATGGGGCGCTGCAGGATGACACATTTTTCGGGTTTGTGACTCGAAAACTCGATGGCTTCGTCCAGAAGCGGCTTGTAGGCGATCACCTTCTTGACCTCGATGCCGCAGGACGCCGAGACGATCACTTTGGGCTTGGCATCCTCGATGCGGGTCGCCAGTTCCTTGGCCGCAAAGCCGCCGAAGACCACCGAGTGGACCGCGCCGATACGGGCACAGGCCAACATGGCCATGGCGGCTTCCGCGATCATCGGCATGTAGATGATGACCCGATCGCCCTTGGTGACGCCCTGGTTAACCAGCACCCCGGCAAACTTGGCCACTTCGTCACGCAGTTCGTTGTAGGTGTATTTCTTGATGGTATCGGTGACCGGGCTGTCGTAGATCAGCGCGTCCTGTTCGCCACGGCCGTTTTCGATGTGAAAGTCCAGGGCGTTGTAGCAGGTGTTGCAGACCCCGCCCGTGAACCAGCGGTAAAAAGGTTTGTTAGAGTCGTCCAGGACTTTGTCCCACTTCTTGTACCAGTGGCAATCCTCCGCTGCGGCACCCCAGAAGGCATCCGGGTCTTTCAGGGATTTTTCAAAGGCTTCATCATACAGATTGGTCATGGATCCTTTTCCTTTCTGTTCCTTCTCCGATTTTTACGAAAACTAGCCGAGCCGGTCGCATTGCGACCGACTCGGCTCTGTAGTGAGCTCTAGTGGTAGACCTTTGCCGGAACCCGGAATCCCTTCGCGGGTGGAAGACGACTTAGGATTTTGCTTTGGCCGCGACAGGCACGCTCTTGAGTTTTTCGGCATCGCCGGAAATCCAGGGCTTGCCAACCGGAAGGATATCCTTGCCGAACACTTGCAGGAAGATGACGTGGGCCATCATGTACCAGGCGGACAGTGCACAAAGCATCAGCTCATATCCGGCGACCTTGGTCAGACCAGGATAACCGAAATGGGCCAGATCCAGAAGAATGAAACCGATCAGCAGAAGGGTGAAAGTGATCGCCATGGCGCCATGAATCCGCATGGCCCCCACCCATAGAATTGCCGTGTAAGCTGTCCAGGCCACCAGGAACCAGCCAACATCCGTCCCGCTGGATTTATAGATGCCGAAATGGTTGAGCAGAAGAATAATGCCGAGCGCAATCCAGAAAGCACCGTAGGAAACAAAGGCACTGTAACCGAAATTGTTACCGACTTTGAATTCCTGAAAACCGGCGATCAATTGCGCGCCGCCGCCAAAGGCGATGGCCAGGGCCAGAACCGGACCAATGCCCATCCAGCCAACATTGTGAAACTGCAAAACGATCGTCGTCAAACCAAATCCTGCCAGACCTACCACTGCCGGGTTACCCATAGGTTGTTGATCAGCCATTGCATCCTCCCTTGAGGGCCGTCGAAACGGCCTGTTTTAATGAAAAACTTTCGGACCATGCGCGCCGCGGTTCGTGACCGCATGATACAGCGCTGCGTCCGGCTTTGATGGCACTTTCCACGGGGCGGTCGATCTTGTTGTCCTTCACCCCCTTTCAGAATCGACCTCAGAAAGCGCCGTGCCGTTGCAACGGTCACTTTCCTGTGCGGATGCCAATGGCAGTGCAACTCATATGCCACAAAATTTAAAAGATGGAAACCCCTTTAACAATTAGGCTTAAAACAGACATTGAGGGCCTGTTTGCAGATGAATCAGATTCATAAAAATGACACAAATGTCCCATCAACCCACCACATAATCGCTTTCATTCTGTAATCATTGTAATAATTGTGAATGAGACAATTATGACTCAATTTGGGTATTTATAGTCCGTACTTGCTGATTTTCCGGAACAGGGTGCGGCGATCAATCCCTAAAATATGAGCCACGCGGGATCGATGCCATTGATTTTCGGCGAGCACCCGCAGCAGGTGCTGTTTTTCGTAGTGATCCAAAACCTCGGCAAGGGTTTTGTCGATGGGGGGGGCGGCCGGATCAGCAACCAGCTTGGGTTCCGGCTCAGATACTGCGGCGTGGTCGTCGGCCTCGACGGAGTTCAGGGTGATATAGCGGTGCACCGCGTTCTGGAGCTCACGGATATTGCCGGGCCAGTTACGATTCTGCATGCTGCGCATCACGTGCTCGGGCATCACCGGCACGGATTCACCGTCACTGAATTGTTGCAGAAAGTGCTGGATCAGCGGGACGATATCTTCGCGGCGCTCGCGCAGGGGCGGCAGACGCACCGGTATGATGTGAATCCGGTAATAGAAATCCTCGCGCAGATTGCCTTTGTGCACCTCTTCGCGAAGTTGACGGTTCGTGGCGGCAATGATCCGAATATCGGGGATGACCACCTCGCTGCTGCCGATGGGGGTGTAGCCGCCGCCTTCAATGGCCCGCAGCAGCTTGACCTGCAGACCGGGGCCGATTTCGCCGATTTCATCCAGAAACAGGGTGCCCCCCTCGGCTTCGGCCAGCAATCCCGGCTTGTCCTTGCTGGCGCCGGTGAAGGCCCCTTTCTTGTAACCGAAGAATTCGCTCTCCATCAGGTTGTCCGGGATGGCACCGCAGTTGACCGGCACGAAGCGGCGATCGCGACGGTCGCTCAGCTCGTGAATCGTATGGGCCACGAGTTCCTTGCCGGTTCCGGATTCACCGTAAATGATAACGTTGGCATTGGATTCGGCCGCTTTCAGAACGACCTCGAAAACCTCACGCATGACGGGACTGCGCCCGATGATACGGCCGAAACGACCCGCATCCTTCATCGAGTGGCGCAGCAGCAAGTTCTCCTTGCGCAAATGGGCCTCGCTGGCGCGCAGCGCCTCTTCAGCCTTGCGGATGGCCGTTAGATCAAACAGGAGGCCGCGCAACCCGATCGATGTCCCGGCCCGGGTAATCGGACTGATGTAAACCATGGCCGGAAAGGACGCGTTGTCCGTCTTGCGCACCATGGCCTCGAATTCCAGGGGGCCATCGCCGGTCATGGCCTCATCGATGGCTTGCGATGCCGCCGACTGGGTCTCGGGTGCAAAAATGCCGCCGACCGTCAGCGCCGCCATTTTTTCCGCGGAGCCCCCGGCGAGCATCTCCCGCCCGTAGCGATTCACAAAGGTGAAGGCCCCGCGCGCATCCGCCTCGAAGATGGTTTGCGGCAGCAGATCGGCCAGTTCCCTGAATTTTTGCTCACGGCTGCGCAGGGCGGCCTCGGCTTTCTGGCGCTGCTCGATTTCATTTTGCAGATTCCGGTTGGACTCTTCCAGCGCCCGCGTGCGCTCGACCAGATCGCTGGTGCGCTGCTCGATTTCGCTTTCCAGGTGTTCGCGATAGCGCTGGTTTTCGCTGCGCAGCCGGACCCGCTCGAGGGCCCCCTTGACGGCGTGCTCGAGAACGGCCATGTCCAGGATGGGTTTGGTGACAAAATCATGGGCGCCGGCCCGCAGGGCCTCGATCGCATCCTGCAGGACACCGGTGCCGGAAACGACGATCACCGGGGTCTCGGGGGCTTCCCCTTTCATGATTTCCAGAAACTGCAGGCCGTCCATTTCGGGCATGCGCAAGTCCAGTAAAATCAGATCCGGCGCGTGGGTGCGCAGCTGGGCCAGCCCCTCCTGGCCGTCGCCGGCCTGGAGAATTTCGAAACCGCTATCCTCCAGATAAGCCGCAATGCTGTCGCGCACGACCGGTTCGTCGTCGATGGCCAGAATCTTCCGTGGCTTGTGGGCCGAAGATGGCATGGGAATGCGGGCTTTGCGCATTAGGCGATCCTGATTCGATCCGCCGTCACCCGGCGCAATGGCCAGGGCGGCGGGCGGTAACCAGGGCGGCGGATCGATCTAAGCCGCACCGGCGTTTGATCACGGCGATCCACTACCGACGGCCTTGAGCGGGGCATCCTCGATGGGCAGACGCAGGATAAAGCAGGCCCCCCGACCCGGCGCGGTTTCCACGCTCATGGTGCCGCGATGGTGACTGGTAATGATAAAATAGGAAACCGACAGACCCAGGCCGGTTCCAACCCCCACCGCCTTGGTGGTAAAAAAAGGCTCGAAGACGCGTTTGCGCGTGTCCTCGTCCATGCCGGGTCCATTGTCCTCGACCTCGATGCGCACGAATCGACCTTCGCGTTGCAGGCGCAGAACGATCTGCGGGGCCTCCGGCAGATCGTCCATCGCCCGGAATGCCTGAGAGGCGTTGCGCAGCAGGTTCAGCATGACCTGTTCGATCTCGGTGGGCATGCAGGCCACCTCCGGCAGGTCTTCCGCAAACTCGCGGATGATGCGGATCTCGCGGAAGTCGTATTTCTTGCGCAGATCATAGTCGTGGGCGGCCAGCGCCACCGTTTTCTCCAGCAGTTCGGCCAGGCGGGTGGGCACGATGCGTGAATCACTGCGGCGGCTGAAATTGAGCATGTCGGCCACCGTGGTCGATGCGCGTTCACCCGACATGCGGATGCCTTCGATAAAGCGCATGATGCCGCGTTGCTCGAGATAGCACGCGATCCGCGGCAGTTCCGCACCGCATTCACGCGCCACTTCGAGGTTGCGCGGCAGCTGGGGGTCCACCCGGCGCAGAATGTTCTGGGCGCTCTGCAGCATACCGCTTAGCGGATTGTTGATCTCATGCGCCATACCGGCGGCCAGGCCCCCGACCGACAGCATTTTCTCCGTCTGCACCATGGTATCTTCCATGCGCACCCGCGCGGTGACGTCATCCACCCGGATGACCGCACCCTGCATGTCTTCGGCGACCAGGGGATAGATCATGATGTCCGCATACTTCTGCCGGTCCTCCTGCTGCCAGAGAACCTTTTCGGCCTGCCGCACGGCTTTGAGACGAATGGCCTGCTTGACCATATCCATCTTGCCGCGCAACAGCGGGAAGACCTCGGCCAGATTGCGTCCCCGGGCCGCTTCATTGCTGATGCCGGTGGCCTTTTCGGCTTCCCGGTTCCACTGGGTCACGCGGCCATCCCGATCGACCCCCACCAGCACCGAGGGCATGGAGTCGATCATGCTTTTGAAATACAAGCGCATGCGGGACATTTCCCTTTCGGCCTGGCGCGTCAGGGTGACATCGTTACCGATCCAGAGACAGCCCACCAGACGGCCCGCGTTATCCCGGATGGCGCGGTTGGTCCAGGAGATCCAGACCCGTTCGCCGCTGCGCCGCATGGCCTCGTTCTCGAAGAGCGAGACTTCCTCGGGGGCCGTGAATATCCGCTGGACTTCGGCCGAAAGGTCGTGGCCGCTCTTACCGACCGCCGGTATGATGTTGCCGATGATCCCCCGGCCGATGATCTCATCTTCCTCAAATCCAAAAAAGGTCTGCGCGAATTCATTGAAAAAGGTGATACGCCCCTCGGTGTTCAGTCGGATGATAAGGCTGTTGGCATTCTCCACCAGCTCACGGTACTTGGCTTCGCTCTTGCGGATCGCGTCTTCGGCTTTCTCGCGCTCGCGGATTTCGGTCTTGAGGTCGGCGCTGTAGGCCTCCAGGCGTTCCATGAATTGATTGAAGTAGCTGGCCAAAAGACCGATTTCGTCACGGGATTCAGGCCCCATGCGGACGTGGTAGTCGCCGGCCGCGCCGGAAGAAAAATGCTTCATCAACTCCTGCAGCGGTCCGGTGATGGAGGAACTGATCCGCAACGTCAGCGGCAGCACCAGGATAAAGGAGATGGCAATCGAGGCCACGATCAGCGTGCGCATGTGTTTGAGCGGCTCGTAGAACTCGTCCAGATAGCTGGAGGAGGCCACGATCCACTTGAATTCCGGGATGTGGTTGAAGATCACCAGCTTTTCGCGGGCACGGGCTTCACCGGGATTGAGCCACCAATAGGTGATCTTGCCGCTGCGCCGATCGCAGATTTCGCGAATGAATTCGTTGCCGTCGCGGTCCTTGGCATGCAGGTAGTTGCCGCTCACCCGGGGATGCAGCACCATGTTGCCCAGCTCGTCGATCACGTAGGAGTAGCCGGTCTGGCCGAATCGCAGCGAGAGGATGCTCTCTCGAAAGTCATCCACGTTGACCAGCTCCCGGAATTCCTCCCGGTAGGAGGAGACCGAAATGATCCAGTCCCAGGGCTCGAAATAGGTCATGTACAGGGCTTTGGGACGGCTGTGGGTTTCGCCCGGATTCTTCCAGTCGTACTCGAGATAGCCTTCCTTGCGGCGTTGCTGCTCTTCGATGAAGGCGTGCCGGGTCAGATCGATGCCCAGCAGTTCGGCTTTGGGGTGCACATCCATGTAGCCGTCGCTGACGAGGCAATAGATATAGCCGGTCTTGCCGATGGTCTGGCGCAGGAGAATTTCCCGCGCGCGCTGCTTGGCCTCGTCCTCGGTCAGGGTGCCATCGAGCGCCTGCTGGTAAAAGTGGGCGACGAGCTCGCGGTTCTTCTCGGCCAGGGCCCGCAGATAGTTTTTGATGGAGGTGGCCGCCGAGGTGCGCACCATGTTGAGGATCGTGGTCGTGGTGTTTTGGAGTTCGCTTTCGATGTTGCGCTCCAGGGTGTGGCGCACGACGGAATAGACCACCATGCTGCCCAGTGCCAGGCACAGGATGAACACCACGGAATAGCCGGCCAGAAGCTTGTGCCGGATTCGAAGGTCGCGAAAATGTTGGAGTAGATGCATGCCGCATCCTCCACATCAAAGGGGGTTTGAAAAAATCGGCGGACCGCGGCGGCCTTGCCCGATGCCGCCCGATTCGAAAGGCAAACCACCATGCCAGTGCGGGGCTAACCCTTCGGCTTCAGCAACGGCGCCCGCCTGCCAGGAACTGTCGGGCCCGCTGGTCAGCGCAGGCGTTCGATGGCCCGTTTAAATCCCGGCAGGGCATTGACGATCGTCGCGTCGTCGACACAGAAGGCGATCCGGAAATATCCTGGTCCATTGAACCCGCTGCCGGGCACCACCAGGATCAGTTCCTCCTGCAGGGCCTGCACAAAGGCCACGTCGTCCGGAATGGGCGATTTGGGGAAGAGATAGAACGTCCCCGGGGGGGTAATGAATTCATACCCGGCGGCGGCCAGCCCTTCACAGAGCAAATCGCGCTTGCGCTGGTAGAGGCCGATATCCACGCTGGTGCCCTGCAGGCAGGCGACAATTTTTTGCATCAGGGCCGGTGCATTGACAAAGCCCAGAATCCGGTTGGCCAGGGCCATGCCGTTCATCACGGCGTCACGGTAGTTGGCCGCAGGGTTCAGGGCCGCATAACCGATCCGTTCCCCCGGAATCGAAATGTCCTTGGAATAGGAGGTGGCCAGCAGGCTGTCGGCATATACGGTAAAGATGCTGGGAACGCTGTGATCGTCGAATACGATTTTGCGGTAGGGTTCATCGGAAATCAGATAAATCGGACGCTCATAGCGGGCGCTCTTGGCGGCCAGCAATTCGCCTAGACGTTCTAAGCTTTCTTGACTGTAGATTTGCCCCGTGGGGTTGTTGGGCGAATTGATCAGGACCACCTTGGTTTGGGGTGTGATGGCCGTGGCCATGGCCTCCAAATCGAGGCTGAAATCGGGATGGGTGGCAACGGTCTTGAGCACGCCGCCGTGGTTGTCGGCATAGAACCCGTACTCCACGAAGCAGGGGACCGGTGTCAGGACCTCGTCGCCGGGGTCGAGCAGCGTCTTGAGGGCCACGTTCAAGGCGCCGGAGGCCCCGCAGGTCATGATCACCTCATCCTGGGTGACGGTCACGCCCTGTTCTTCCGAAAGGTATTTGGCCACTGACTGGCGCACATGGGCATACCCCGTATTGGGCATATAGCCATGCTCACCGCTGCAGCTGCAGGCGGTCTCCGCCAGGGCCTTGTCGAAGCATTCCGGGGCGGTGATGTTGGGGTTGCCAAGGCTGAAGTCGAATACCTTGTCGGCCCCGTGGGCCGCCTTGAGGCGGGCGCCCTCCTCGAACATTTTGCGAATCCAGGAGGAGCGGTGCAGAAACGTTTCAATCTTGGTGGCAATGGTCATGGTCAACCCTTGTGGTGTTGGTTTAGCATTAAAGTCGACGGTCTCACAAAAAGTCCGATCCGCCCGAGGCGGATAAATATCGGCGTTACGCTTTAGCCCTCGTCAGTCAGCGTACTTTAAGTACGCTTCATTCCTCGGGCCTGTTGACGCCGCATCTCGAACTTTTTTCGAGACCGTCGGAAACATGACTTTTTACAAGTTCATTAAAGTCCTTAGCGGGGTCAACGCATCGGCATGCTTTATTCAGGGCACGCCCTCGACCGACAGAACCCCCGGAACCTCACGCTTGAGCAGCTTTTCGATGCCGTTCTTGAGGGTCATTTGGCTCATGGGGCAGCCGGCGCAGGCGCCCTTGAGGCGCACCTTCACCACCCCCGCCTCCACCGCCACCAGTTCGACATCGCCGCCGTCGGCTTGCAGGGACGGCCTTATTTTTTCGAGAACCGCTTTCACTTGGGCCTGCATTTTATCCTCCTTCAGCCAAGCTCACTGATCTACGTTAGGGCACCGGCAAATCGTCGGTCCGGCCGGTCAATCGCCCGATGCCCGGCGGTCGCGATAGAAAGCCCGACGGAAAGCATCAAAGCTATTTTCCCGAATGGCCTGCCGCATACCCGCCATCAAATGCGTATAATAATGGATATTGTGGATGGAATTCAAGCGGTAAGCTAAAAGTTCCCGGGCCATGTAGAGATGACGCAGGTAGGCCCGGGAAAAATGCCGGCAGGTATAGCAGGTGCAATCGGCATCCGGCGGCCGCACGTCTTCCCGGAAACGGGCGTTGCTGATATTTAACGTGCCGTAGGCAGTGATCAACTGGCCGTTGCGGGCATTGCGCGTCGGCAGCACGCAGTCGAACATGTCGGCCCCCCGGGCCACCAGTTCCACCAGATCTTCGGGGGTCCCCACACCCATGATGTAACGCGGGCGATCCTCGGGCAGCAGCGGCAGGGCCTTGGCGGCCACGGCCAGCATGATTTCGGCCGGCTCGCCGACACTCAACCCGCCCAGGGCATACCCGGGCAGATCCAGCGCCACGAGGGCCTCGGCCGAACGGCGGCGCAAATCGTCAAACATGCCGCCTTGCACGATGCCGAAAAGCGCCGCCTGCGGCCGGGCCTTGGCCTGCCAGACCGTGCGGCAGCGTTCCGCCCAGCGGGTGGTACGCTCCACGGCGGCGAGCACATCGGCCCGCTCGGCCGGGTAGCCGATACACCAGTCCAGGGGCATCATGATGTCCGCATCCAGGGCCATCTGGATTTCGACCGCGCTTTCCGGCGTCAGCATGTGGCGGGACCCGTCGATATGCGACTGAAAGGCCGCACCCTCCTCGGTGATCTTCTGCAGTTTGGCCAGGGAGAAGACCTGAAACCCGCCACTGTCGGTCAGAATCGGGCCGTCCCAGTGCATGAAGCGATGCAAGCCCTCGAAATGGCGGATGACATCGACGCCGGGACGCAGATTGAGATGATAGGTGTTGCCCAGAATGATCTGCGCCCCGGCGTCTTTGAGCTCTTCGGGCGTCAGGGCCTTGACCGACCCCAGGGTGCCCACGGGCATGAAGACCGGGGTGCGCACCTCGCCGTGGGCGGTCTGAAAGCAACCGCAGCGGGCAGCGGTTTCACCCGATCGGGCCTGGATTTCAAACGCCAGCATCGGTCCCGCGCTCCCTGAGTTCAGGGTGAATCAACATGGCATCTCCATAGCTGAAAAAACGATAGCGCCGGCGCACGGCTTCGCGATAGGCGGCCAGTATGCGCTCCCGGCCGGCAAAGGCCGCCACCAGCATCAACAGGGTGGAGCGGGGCAGGTGAAAATTGGTCAGCATCCCGTCCACGATGCGGAAGCGGTAGCCGGGATAGATGAAAAGATCGTTCGGCCCGCTGCCGGCCTTTAACTGGCCGTCTTCACCCGCGGCGTACTCCAGGGACCTTACACAGGTGGTGCCCACGGCGATGATCCGCCCGCCCCGGCGGCGATGGCGGTTGATCCGTTCCGCGCTTTCCGCCGATATGGAAAACCATTCGGCATGCATGCGATGCCGGCGGATATCGTCCACCCGCACCGGCAGAAAGGTGCCGTAGCCGACGTGCAGGGTGAGCTCCACGCGCTGGACGCCCCGGCGCTGCAACTGCGCCAGAAGTGCGGCACTGAAATGCAGCCCGGCGGTCGGCGCCGCCACGGCCCCGGCCTCTTTGGCATAGACCGTCTGGTAGCGCCGGTGGTCGTCGATCGCCGCGTCAACGCCGGCGACCCGTCGAATATAAGGGGGCAGGGGCATTTCGCCCGTTTGGGCCAGCTGCGCCTGGAAATCGCCCCGGGACCAAAAGCGGAGGGTGTGGAATTCGGCCTTCGAACTCAAGACTTCGGCGGCCAGGTGGTCACTGAAGTGAATTCGGGTGCCGGTACGCGGCCGTTGGGATGCCTTCAGCAGACAGGTACTGATGAACGTTCCTTCAGTCCGCAGCTTCTCGAGGCCACCGGCATAGTCCAGAATCAACACCTCCACCTTGCCGCCGGTTTCCTTGCGGCCGTGAAGCCGTGCCGGGACCACGCGCGTATTGTTCAGGACAATCAGATCGTCGGCGCGCAGCAGATCGGCCAGCTCAAAAAAATGATGGTGCCGGACCGTGCCCCGGGTGCGATGGAGCAGCATCAGGCGGGAGTGGTCGCGCCGGGCCGCCGGGTTCTGGGCAATCAGCTCCTGCGGCAGGCTGAAATCGTAGTCATCCAGCGAATACATCAAAAAAGTCCGTGCCGCCCGAAGTAGACCAGGGCCAGCCCAGCGAGCATCAGCGCCAGCCCCAATCGGCGCAGGACATCCTCCGGTATGGACATCATCTGCAACATCCAGCGTTTCATCTTCTGGGGAAAGGCAAAATAGGGCAGCCCCTCGAAGATCATGACCATGCCGATCACGCACAGAAAAAATTTCATCGCCTTGGTGTTTCCTTATGGCTTGTGGCGCCCTGCCGGACGCCGTCGATGGAATCGCTGGTTATAGTCCCTTCGTTGAAATTTTGTCAAAACCATTGCGGGCGGCATGGAGCGGATCAGGGCGGTCTCCAGGGCCCGGCAGCGATCCACGATTTACAGAACCCGCCAAATCGAGTAAAGGGAGAGCAGCCTTAAACACCGCCGCTGCCGGAAAGGTCCCGATCCCGCCCATGGCGTCCGAGCCCCGCCCCAAAATCAAGCGCTGGCATATTCAGACCAAGGCCGAGGCTGTCCAGTTTTTGGCCAAGAAAGCCCGCAACGCTTCTAAACAAAGTGGCCGGCGGCCGATTCTCCTGATCGGCGGACAAGACCCCTTTACGGAAGCCATCCGCAGCGATCTGGCATCCCGCGGCATGCAGCCCCGGGTCGTGAACCTGAAAGAACTGTCGGCTGCCGGTGTCGCGTCACCGCAAACCTATGCCTGCATCGTGTGCACCTACACCGATATCCCACGCACCCACGCCGCCGCCCGCCATGTGCTGCGGGATCCCGTGCTGGGACGGTTGACCTTCGAATACGTCACCTTTCCCGGGGAGAGCTACGCCACCCTGGTACGCCACCAGACGACGACCAGCCTCGATCTGGTCTCGCCGCTTCCCAACGACCCGCTGGATGTTTTCCAGATCTACGAAGACGCCCTGACCCATTTTGAGAAAAAGTGCGACATTCGCGATTTCATGGATCTATGCCAGCTTGTCCACAATACGGTCGACAACGGTGTGGCCGGCGATTTTGCCGAGTTCGGTGCCTTTCGCGGCCACAGCGGGTATCTTCTGGCGTCGCTGCTCCAGAGGCTGGAGGTGGACCGGACGCTCTATCTTTTCGACACCTTCAGCGCCTTCCCGGAGGAAGCCTTGGGCATCGACCAGTTCTGGAGCCGATCGCACCCGGTCGACTTCACCGCGGTCAAGGCCAAGTTCAAGGCCTTTCCGTTTGTCCGCTTCGTCCAGGGTGATTTTACGCAGACTTTCGATAAGACCGGCATCCGGCAGCTGGCGCTGGCCTATGTGGACTGCGATGCCTACCGATCCACCGACTACCTCATTCAAAGGATATACCCGCAGGTACTGGCCCCCGGGGGGATCATGATCTTCGAGGATTACGGGCATGCCCAACTGCTGGGCAACCGGGTGGCGGTCGACGACTACTTTACAAACCGCGGCGGCTGCGTCACGTTTTTTTCACAGTTCAGCGGCAGTTTTATCGTGATCAAACTCTCTTAGAGGTAAACACGCGACATGCGCATCCTGTGCCATTACGCCTTTGCCGTCAGTGTGCTGACGCTTTACGGCGGACAGGTCTGACCATTCTTGGAGACCCTGTCCCCCGTGACGCTGGGGACAACGATCCTGGTCGCCTACGGCATCGCCGTGGCCGTTCGGCCGGCGCTGAAGCGCCGTTTTGTTCTGGCCGCCCCGGTCGAGAACCAGCCCCGCCGGCAGTTTACTTTGGAAATGGTTTTATGCCTGGCGGTGGGCTGCGCCGTGGGCCTGTATAACACGCTGGTGCACGACTTCTATCTGGTCAGCGCCCTGAGCCTGCTGTCGGGATGCCTGTTCATCGGCTTCTTCATGGGGCTCGACATGGCCCTGGCCCGGGAGCGCGGCGCCATCCATCTGGCCCTGGAAAAAAACGCCAACACGCGACCGCCCCGCCGGTACTACCCCCTGACCCGCAAATTCTCGCTGGTGGCCTTCAGCACCATTTTGCTCATCTGCATGGTTCTGGCCTTGGTCATCGCGCGTGATTTTGCCTGGCTGGCCGACGCCCAGAACGACCCGGCCGCTCTCAAAACGGCGGAGCGGACCGTCATGTTGGAAGTGGTCTTCATCATGGCCGTTCTGTTGGCCATCGTGGTCAACCTTATCCTCTCCTATTCGCGCAACCTGAAACTGCTGTTCAACAATGAAACCCGGGTGCTCGAACAGGTCTCGCGGGGCAATCTGGACCAGCTGGTGCCGGTGGCCACCCGCGACGAGTTCGGCGTGATTGCCGGGCATACCAACACAATGATCGAAGGGTTACGTCATCGCACCGAACTGATCCATTCGCTGCAGCTGGCCGATGAGGTGCAGCACAATCTGCTGCCCCGAAAAGCTTTTTCACACCCGGCGGCCGAGGTGGCCGGCACCAGCCGTTACTGTACCGACACCGGCGGCGACTACTACGACCATTTTCCCCTGCCGGCGGGGAAACTGGGCGTCGTCGTGGCCGACTCCTCCGGCCACGGGGTCAGTTCGGCCATTCACATGACCAGCACCCGCGCCTACCTGCGTGCCGGGCTGCCGACCTATTCAGATGCACCGTCACTGGCCCGCCAAATCAACGCCTTTCTGGTTGGCGACAGCCAGCAAACCGGTTGGTTCATTACGCTTTTCTGGCTCGAGATCGATCCGGCCAAGCGGCGGCTTACATGGATTCGGGCCGGGCACGAACCCGCACTGCTCTATGAACCGCAATCCGATCGCTTCCGCGAACTGACCGGCGAAGGCGTGGTCCTTGGGGCGGTGCCCAACCCCCGGCTGCCGACCAGCCAATTGGATAACTGGAAGCCCGGCACGATCATCGTTCTGACAACGGATGGTGTCCGCGAAACCCTCAATCTTAAAAATGAAATGTTTGGTCTCAAGCGGTTGAAAAAGGCCATCCGATCCCAGGCCCAAAGACCCGCCCAAGAAATTGTTCAAGCCGTGATCCGTTCGTTGGAAGACTTCCGCAGGCCCGGGACGCAGCAGGATGATATCACCTTGGTGGTGATCAAGCTGCGCTAGCCAGACACCCCGCGCCACATGCGTATTGGCACCCTGGACCGCCATTATGGCTCCTCTTTGACACGCTTGGGGCGACAATCCCTCGGGTGATTTCCAATCCGCCAGGCGGCCGATCTTCGCCGGTGCAGCCCTCGTGGAAGGCATCCCGGTGCTGACGGGGTCGTCGGCCGCCTGCCCTTTTGTCAACGGTCACGGCGGGAGCGTTGGGGCACCAAAATTGCGCTTGTCTTTAACGTTTGATCAATAGTAAAAGCCCTAGCGGTATCCAACCCCCAACGCCGGTTTCCGCATACGGATCCGGGCGGCACCTTTGTGAGACCCCTTGTGGGACCCGGCAATTCTTGAAAAGCCCCGGTACCTTGTGAGGGCGCGGCGGTGTTGCCCGCAAAGCCTGCGGTTTTTGGTTAGGGCTCGAAAGCGGTGGGCTGGATACTTCCAAGGCTGCCCCCGGCAGTTGGTACGCCTGTCCGCCCGAGGAGTTCATCTCATGGCCAAGCAAAAGGTCCCGATGGTCAAGCGTTCGTTGTTTTCCTGGATCATGGGGCCCAATACCAAATTGCAGCTGCTGGTCCTGGTGCTGATCGCGATCACCGTATTCACACGCGTTCTGCCGCTGGAAATGCAGAAGCGCATCGTCAACGAGGCCATCCGCCTGCGCAACGTCGACCTGCTGGTGCACTACTGCGCCATCTATCTGGTGTCCGTGGTCTCCGCCAGTTTGCTCAAATACCTGGTCAACGTGCTGCAGGTCATCATCAGCCAGCGTACCCTGGCACGTATGCGCAAAGGGCTGTTCGCCCATATCATCACCCTGCCCCTCAGTTTTTTCCGCAATACCCAACCCGGCCTGGTGGTCTCCTCCATCGTCTCCGAGCTGGCGCTGCCGTCCAACTTCGTGGGCATGGCGGTGGCCGTCCCCCTAATCAACCTGCTGACCCTGGTGGCCTTTGCCGGTTATCTTTTCTGGCTCAACGCCTGGCTGGCAGCACTGTCCTTGTCCATTTATCCGGCCGTGGTTTTTCTGGTGCCGCTGCTGCAGCGGCGGGTCAACCTGGCCAACAAAAAACGCGTCGATCTGACCCGTCGCCTTTCCGACAAGGTGGCCGAATCCATCTCCGGCATCCACGAAATCCATGGCAGCGGCGCCTACGGGATCGAAGATCGCAAGGTCGGCGCCATCGTCGATCGGCTCTATCGCATCCGCCTGCGCTGGGACCTGCTGCGGGCCGGTGTCAAAACCTCCAACAATTTCTTCACCAGTCTGGGGCCTTTTCTGGTGTTTATCCTGGGCGGCTATCTCACCATCCAGGGCCAGCTCGAGCTGGGGGCGCTGGTGGCCTTTCTCTCGGCCCAGGAAAAACTCTATGATCCCTGGAAAGAGCTGATCCAATTCTACCAGGCCTATCAGGACGGCATGGTCAGCTATAACAAAACCATGTCCTATTTCGATGCCGAGCCGGATTACGCCCTGACCCCCCCAGACCGCCCGCCGCTGGACATCGAAGGCAAGGTGACGGTCCAAAACCTGGCCTTTGTCACCGGCGATGGGTTGAAACTGCTGGACGATATTTCGCTGAGCCTCAAACCCGGCGACCATCTGGCCCTGATCGGCTTTTCCGGCAGCGGCAAGAGTACCCTGGCCCAGTGCATCGGTCAACTCTATGCCTATACCAACGGCCACGTGCTGTTCGGCGATGCCGAAGTCGAAGAGCTGAGCAAGCAGGATATGATCCGCAACATGGGGTTTGTCTCCCAGACGCCGTTTATTTTCGACGGCACCATCGAGGAGAATCTGCTGTATGCCTGCGAGGCCATGGACGACGACAGCCAGCAAGCCGCTAGCCGACCCTCACTCGACGATAAGATCCAGGTCCTGCACCAGACCGGACTTTTCACGGATACCCTGCGCTTCGGATTGAATACGATCTTCAATCCGGGGCAGGATGACCATCTGGTGGAACAATTGATTCGCGTGCGCCGCAGCTTTCAGAAGCAGTTCGGTGACAGCCTGGCCGAATATGTCGAATTTTTTGACGAAAATCGCTATCTCTATCACTCCAGCGTGGCCGCCAATCTGCTGTTCGGCAGCCCCAACCGCGAGCGCTTCAAGGGGGCCCGTCTGGTGGCCGACACGTATTTTCTGGACTTTTTGAAACATGCCGAGCTTCAACGCCCGCTGATCGAATTGGGCGCCGATCTCACCCGCCAGACCATCGATATTCTGGGCAATCTGCCCCCCGACAACTTATTTTTCGAACAAAGCCCGATCGCCCCCGATGAACTGGAGACCTTCAAGGCCCTGAATCTGCAAACCCAACGTCGGAAACTCCATCAACTCGATGAGGCCGACCGCGCCAAGCTCCTCGAACTGGCCTTACGTTTTACCCCTGGGCGGCACAAGATGGTATCCTTTCCGCATCTTTTGGAACGCCTGATTCTGGAGGGGCGGGCCCTGTTCAAGGAGAAAATCAGCGCGGATGACCCCGAGGCTTTTTCCTTCTACGACAAGGAACAATACATTTTTTCACAGACCATCCAGAACAATATTTTTTTCGGCAAAACCACGACCACCAATGTCAAGGCCCAGGATAAAATCGTTCAAAGCATCATTCACCTGTTGATCGAGGAAGATCTGCTCGAAACCATTGTCCGGATCGGCATGCAGTACCAGGTCGGCGGCAAGGGGGACAAACTGTCGGGCGGTCAACGCCAAAAACTGGCGATTGCCCGCGTGCTCCTCAAATCACCCAAGCTGCTGATCATGGATGAGGCCACTTCCGCCCTGGACAACAAATCGCAAGCACGCATCCAGAACTTTCTGGATTCGCGCCTCAAAGGCAAGGCCACCGTGATTGCCGTGGTGCACCGACTTGACATCATTAAAAACTTTGACCAAGTTGCGGTTATGAAAGCCGGCAAATTGATGGAGATCGGCACTTACGACGACCTGATGGCCCACAAAGGAGTGCTCTATGAACTCGTCAGCGGCCGACAATAAATCCGGCGGTGGCTGCGAATTCCAGGAAAACCTGGAAATTCTCAGACAGATTGACTTTTTTGCGGGCTTGCCCATTGAAACCCTGAAGATTTTTGCGTATTTGTGTACCAGGGAAAAATACCAGGCCGACGATTATCTCTTTTCCCAGAATGACGATGACGGCCAGGCCTTCTATCTGATTTCGGGACGGGCCGTGCTGGTCCACACGACGGACGATACCCAAATCGACGTCTTGCAATGCGGACCGGGGGAATTCATGGGCAGCCTGGCGCTGTTGGGCAGCATGCCCCGCCTGTTCTCACTCCAGGCCGCCGATGCGGTGGAATGCCTGGTGATGACCCGGGAAAAATTCACCAGGGCGATCGAGCAGTTTCCCGAGTTGATGCCCCGGCTGCTCAAAAGCGTGGTCGTCAATATACGCAGTTGGGAAAAGCGCAGTATGGCCGCCATGAAATCCAAAGGGATTTCCCTCAGCGGCATGGTGGGGATTAGCGCCCAATAGCAGCACCGAAGTGCTCCATCGACTGGCAGTGGTGCCTTAATGGTTCAAATCACATTTGAATTGAAAAACCGCTTAGCCGATCTGGATGTGCTCTGCGAGCACCTGGCGTCCTTTTGCGATAATTGCGGTATCACTAAAAAACAGAAGTTTGAGATCAATCTGGCGCTGGATGAGCTTTTTACCAACATCATCAATCACGGGTTCGAAGACGATGCGGAACACAAGATCTTGGTGACCTGCGCGCACAATGAAAAAATCGTGGAGATCACCATCCAGGACGACGGCATTCCATTCAATCCGCTCGAAGCACCGCAGCCGGACCTGGAATGCACCTTCAACGATCGGGAAATCGGCGGCCTCGGGATTCATCTGATCAAAGCCTATATCGATCAGATCGACTATCGACGCGATAGCGACATGAACGTCCTCAAGCTGACCAAGATCCTGAAGCAATGACGTCAGGCAGGGCTTAGCGGCACCCAGAACGCCGCCCGGCAAGGCCTCGAAGGGCCGTCCGCGACACGACGGGGACCAAGGGAGGAACGTATGGACATTACCGAAACCAAGCACGACAACTACAGTGTGTTCAAACTCAATGGTCGGCTGGACTCCAACACGGCCATGGGATTCGAGCAAAAGCTTTTCGAATGCATCGAGGGCGGCAACCAGAAACTCATCCTGGATTTCAAGGATCTCGATTATATCTCCAGTGCGGGATTGCGTGTCATCCTCAAAGCCACCAAAAACCTGAAAAACGCCGACGGTAAGCTGGTGTTGTGCGCCATGCAGGATTATGTCAAAGAGGTCTTCGAGATCTCCGGTTTCGACTCCTTTCTCCCCATTGTCCCCACCATCGACGAGGCGGTCAAAACGATCTGAGAGCCTACCGGATGGCCGGCGGGACCGCTAATCGGTCGGCTTGAGACCGATGAGACCCCGCTTGCCAAGTGCTCTGATAAACTGCGCCACGGCCGCTTCGGCCTCCTTGGGATGCACCCGCGTCTGGCGGCTGAACCGCTGGACGATCTCGGCGAATCGCAAATGCCCGTCCATCAAATCCCATGTCAGCGTGCCCAACTCATCGAGTTCGAGCTGTTTTTGCGGCGCGTCCCCCTGAGGCGGACCGAAACGCCGCCTGAGCTCCGCCAGCCAGGGCTTGATCTGCAGAGGATAGCATAATCGCACGGTGCCGTTTTCAAGACGCATCTCCTCGACCGCGCTGTTTTTAACCGGCACGCAATTCAAGGCGGCCTCGCGCGTCAAACCGCCGGGGATTCTTTTTTTACGAAATAATCTCATAGCCACGACAGATATCCTCAAAGCGATCGTCATCCCACGCCCCGTCCCAGCGGGCCGCCAAAATGCGGTTGGTCTCCGCCTGATGCCAGATACGAAAGGCCTGAGGCGGCAGGCGGCGTTGGATGCGCCGTTTCAGCCGGTCATACCAGGGCGTCGTGGCAGGCCAGCGCCATTCCCATCCCTGACGAACCCTCTGGGATGAGACCGGCGCGGCGGAGGGCAGACCGTTTTGGCGGGCGAACTCAGATAGCGATCCGCCATGGTAGCGCAGGGCGGCATCGGCCGGACTCCATCGCCAAAGGGTGACCTGATGCCGTCGGGTGCCGAAAACGAGCTCGAAACGACCGCTCTCAAACCGAAACTGCTTCAACGGCAGTGTGGGCGGCACCGTCACCTGGAGATCATAAACCGCCACCGTGGGGCGGCGCGCGGGCCCATGGTCGTCAAACGACGCCAGCACCGGGGCGAATGCCGTCAGGGACTGGCCGGTTCGATAGAATTGCATCAGGGTGGCGCGCCGGCAGTCCGGGCAGTAGAGCACGATGCCGGTGCCGGTCATCCGGGGCCCCTGCCAGCTGAACGCTTGGGTTTGAAACGCCGTGAGATGCGCGCGCCAGGGGGCCGGCAGCGACTCGGGCTGCACCCGCAGGGGGGATCCCTGCGCAAGCTGTTTCAGATGCCGCCGGAAGGAAAACCGACCCTTGACGATCGCGGTTTTGAATTCCATGACAGGTTTGAAATCCGACTCCAGCCAGCCGTGATCGATTCCCAGCTGACCGGTCTCCCATCCCGCCGGCAGCCGAAATCGCAGGCCGGCCCAAGCAAAAATTTTCCCTGCGGATGGAGGGTCGATTTCGCCGCGATCCCCGTTTGGGCCGCCCATCAGCGGGGCACCAGGCGGTCCCATTCCTGGGGGGACATTTGTTGGAGGGAAATCGGGCGGTCGGCTTCCCGCTGACGAACCACCGGGTTTTGTTTCAGATAGCACTGACGCTCCTGGGCCATGGCGTCCAGCATGCTGATCTTTAACGTATTGCCGTATTTTTCTTCGACGTCGCGGGTATTGTGCGCCAGATTCAGGGTAATGCGGTGACCGTCGGCATCCGCAAACGACCACTTCCAGCTGATGACGATGTGAAAAGGATCGCCGTTGTACTCGGAGGGCCGCCCGAAACGCTGCTTCACGCGCTCCAGCAGGGCATCATAGAATTCGCGGCGGGAATCGAGGTACTTGAGTTTGATGCGCACGACCTGACCGGGCTGCGCACACAAGCCGTAGGTAATCAAACCGCTTTTGAATCCGGCCAGCGGCTTGATCTCGACTTCGTTCAGGTATTCCTGGTAGCGCAGCGGCAGCGCCGTTTCCATTCTAACGGAAGCGGCCAGATCGGCGATATCCTGCCCCAAGGCAAAAGGACCGACGGCTTGGGGAATCGTTTGTTCGCCGGCGCCCGCCAGGCCCCCTATTACCATGACGCCCAAAATGATCACCGCCAACCACCATTTCGATTGCATGTTCTTGCCAGCCTTTCGTCTCGGATTATCACCCGCCCGCCCAACGCCACCTGTCAGGAGCGCGCCACCGCGCTTGCGAAGCCGGCGGTGCTAGAACCTATCAGTGTCCATCCATGAAAGGCATCTTTCGGCCCAGCCCAGCGTTCTCGCTCTTTTGAAATCCTTAACGTAGCCTGACTAAGCCTGCGGTTTCAAAATCCCTGCGGCCTTGGACTGAACCAAGATCTACCATTCATGGGTGGACACTATCTAAAAAAAATCTAAGTGCCCCTGGCCGTGTTTTTAAGCGTTGCCGGATTCAGCATCGATTATTAATTGATAGCGGTGCATCGTGAACCGGCTCTTGGCAGAACCGTAGGGTCCCTGCCCTACGAACCTGCATACATACTACGTGTATGCTCCGCTTTC
>JASJED010000297.1 GCA_030065585.1 Desulfobacterales bacterium
ATCGGCGAGAAAGCGGAGCATACACGTAGTATGTGAGCATTTTGAGCCGGTTCACAACACCGCCAGGGGTACTTAGATTTTTTTTGAGATAGCTTCTATACTTGAAATTGAGAAGTTTATAACCTTACCGAAAAATATAGAAGTCGTCATTGAATATGGCGTCAACTATGGGTTGGATGAATTCGAAGCATTCGATAACTTGAGAATGCGCTCTCCAAGGAATTGATCGCACTGTCGAATTCATAGTGGTCGTGCGGAAGCACTTTCACGCCCGCGACAGGGGTTACATCTCCATTTCATTTGAGCAAATCGGTATTCCCGGTGCGGATCATGTCGAGGACCAGTTTGCCGGTTAGTTTGGCCTTGCCCCAGGAGCCCTGGCGTCGGGTCTTGAGAATGTCGTAAAGGGCTTCGCGCGTTTCCGGGGGTTTGACTTCGGCGGGTTTTTTCTCGAGGGTGATCGCCTCCTGGGGACAGGCGGCAATACAGTGACCGCAACCCAGGCAGCGGTTCAAATCGACCCGCGCGGGCTTTTTCTTATCCGGCACCGCCATGGCCCGGGCCTGGCAGCGCCGTGTGCAGATGGCGCAGCCGTTGCAGGCCGCGCGATCCACGCGGGCGAAATAGTTGGCGGCCCAGAAGTCCACCGGCCTCGGCAGGCTGTGATGCATATGGAGTATGCCGCAGCAGCAGCCGCAGCAGGAACAGATGAAGTCGGTCTGGGCGGTATTGGAAGGCTGCAGGATCAGCCCGTCATTCTGATTGGCCGCAATAATCGCCTCGGCTTCGGCGCGCGCGATTTTCCGACCGATACCGCTCATCAGCACGGTTTCGGCAATACTTCCCATGCCCAGGCAGGTTTCGCGGCGCTCGGTCATAAGGCAGTCTTGCCCTTCCATGCGCATTTTCTTGCGACAGATGCAATCGAGGATCACGAAGGGTCCGTCGGATTTTTCCAGCAGCGCGCTGACCTCGTCGAAAGTGCTGGCCCGGTGCTGGGGGCGGATGCTCTTGGCCACCGGAATGGTGCGCATCTGCGGCAGCGCGGTCCCTAAAAACTCGAGCCCGAAGTTCTTGTCGGCAGTGTATTGCTTGAAATCGCGGACAAACGCGGGAGTGAGCCGCTCAATCTGCAATTCATACATGCCGACCACCAATGGGGCGTTGCCGTAGAGCATTTGACCGTTTTCCCGCTTAGCTTCGATCCCGCCTTTTTTGAGGATGCCCGCGAGTACCTGCTCCAATTCCTCGGGTGATGCCACCAGATGCCGCACCCGGTCGTAAATCACATCCAGGGGGGCGAGCTTGTAGCTTAAAAAGGTGGCGATCTCCGCCTCGCGCGGGGTAAAGATATGACGCAGAATCTTCAGCTCGGCTCCCGAGCGTGTGGCCGGAAACCCCACCGCCTGGCGGTCGAGATGCCGCTGCAACTTGATGTAGACCTGATCATGTAGGTTCATTTACCAACCTCATTGGGATCGATCGGGTTTTATTGACACCCTAACATTTTGATCATGCTTGCCGATTAATGCAAGCCCTTACCCTTAATGCCGAAACCGCCATGGTGCCCACCCGCACTTGGTGCTATCTTCGCCTGCAGCTGTCGACCATGATAATGGTGATTATGTCGTTCATGGTGGTTACTATAACAATCGTCATCTGCATTGGGCCTTTTGGCATGATGATATAATTCTAAATTCGTCCAGCGCTATCTTGAAGCACCCAACTTGGCATTCAAACGGCTGACGACTAACGCCCAAAGCGCACACACGACAATAAGGACCTTTTTGAGGCTATCGGGATATGGAAAATAGCGACAAGCGCGTGATTATCGTTGGCGGCGGGATTGCCGGACTGACCTGTGCCCGGCATTTGCTTGCCCAAGGACTGACCGTCCAGGTATTGGAAGCCTCGGGCCGGATCGGCGGGCGGATCAAGACGGATGAACCGGACGGTTTTCGGCTCGATCATGGATTTCAGGTGCTGCAGACCGCTTATCCGGAGGCCCGCCGCGAACTCGATTATGATGCCCTGGACCTGCGGCCTTTTGCCCCCGGGGCCATGATCCGTATCGGCGGCCGCTTTTTCACGATCGCCGATCCGCTGCGTCGCCCCGGCCGGGCGCTTGCGACCCTGACAGCTCCGATCGGTTCGATAGGCGACCGGCTACGGCTCCTGCGCCTTGCCCATCGGGTCGTCCGCGGAAAACTTGAAGCGATATTCGAACAGCCGGAAACGACATCGATGGCGATGCTGCGCGCCGAGGGCTTTTCGGAAACCATGATCAGGCGTTTTTTCATCCCCTTTTTCGGCGGGGTCTGCCTGGATTCCCAGATTCGGGCCTCAAGCCGCGTGCTGAGCTACGTGCTGCGCATGTTCGCCACCGGGGAGGCGGCCCTGCCGGCCATGGGCATGGCGCGGATTCCTCACCAGCTGGCCCTTGATCTGCCCAAGGGTTGCATTCGCACCGGTGTGCGCGTGCGTGCCGTCAGGGAAGACGGTGTTACGCTGGACGACGGCACGAGGCTGCCGGCGTGCGCCGTGGTCATCGCCACCGCGGCCCCGGAAACCGAGCGACTTCTCGGGCTTCCGCTGAAGGCTAAATCCATTGGCGAAACCTGCCTATATTTTGCCTGCGCGCGGGAAGCCTGGCATCCGCCCTATCTGGTGCTAAACGGCGAGGGCAGCGGCCTGATCAACAACGTCGTCTTTCCCAGTGTCGTTTCGGCCGACTATGCCCCGTCGGGCCGATCCCTGGTGGGCGTGGTCGTCCTGGGGGTCCCGGATGATACGGACGCCACCCTGATCGAACGGGTCCGGATGCAGCTCGTCGAATGGTTCGGGGTGGCGGCGCAATCATGGGAGCACCTGCGCACCTATCGCATTGTCCACGCGCTTCCGGACCAGTCGCCACCGACGCCTAACCCCGCCCGCCCTCAGGCCATGACATCGCCAGGGGTTTTCGTGTGCGGCGAGCACGGCAGCCTGCCGGGAATCCAGTGGGCCATGGTTTCCGGGCGCCAATCCGCCGAAGCGGTCCTGGCCCATCTCCGCTGAATCCAAAGTATTGAAGAAATTGTCCCTTCCGCGTTTGATCGCAATGGTTGGATCTGTTTTCCAGGTTGCCGCACTGGTTTTTCTGGCCAGTCCCCGGGTTGAAATCGATACGACTGTTCACCACCCAACTCTGCCGAAGAATATCGACGTCTACCTGGCCAATCAGGAAAGCTGGTTGCTGCCCTGGACCTGAACACAATTAGAGCACCTTTCTTGGTAATCTACTCGCCCGATGATCAGGTCGTGCGCCCCCAGGCCATCGCCCGGGCCTTCTCCGAACTGGGATCGGAACGGAAGCGGATCATCCCCTTTCTGTTTTCCCAGGACCCCAGCCAGCACGTTCTGGCCGGTAATCTTCTTTCGCCTGGCACGACCGATGTATTGGCCGACAAGATTTATCATTTTGTACGCCACGGCAAGTGATCCCGGTCAAGCGGGAAAACAGCCGCCATTGACTTTCCTTCCCTTTTTCCTCATGGTTTGATTGCCACCCAAACCCACAACCGAGCGCCTGGCAACGCCGTCGGCCGATGAAAGGAGGTTCGTCATGGCGACTGTTGATTATGTCGAATACGATGATGCAAGCCCTGAGGTACGCCAAGTCTATGATGATATCATGACCACCCGGCAAGTCGATTGGGTCAATAATTTCTGGAAGGCACTGGCTGTGCAGCCGGAACTATTGAAGAGCACCTGGCTGAGGGTTAAAACGGTAATGGCGCCCGGAGCGCTGGATGCGCTGACCAAAGAGTTGATTTATGTCGCCGTCAGCGTCACCAATGGCTGCCAGTATTGCATCAACAGCCACACGGCGGCGGCGCGCAAGAAAGGGATGAGCGAGGCCATGCTGTCGGAACTGATGGCCGTCGTCGGTATGGCCAACCAGACCAACGCCCTGGCCAGCGGCTTCCAGATCGAAATCGACGAGGCTTTTCGCAACGGCGGCCGCGCGACAGGCTGATCTCCGCCGAATATCCTCAAAAAAAGAAACCCGCGCGGTGGTGTCCGATGAACGCACTGACCGAATATATCCTGCTTGCCGTCATTTGGGGTGTTTACTGTGCCGTGCACAGCCTGACGATATCGCCCCCCTTTCTTCGCTGGGTCCGCAATCGATTCCCCAAGGGCCATCGCTTTCATAGGCTGGCCTTCAATCTATTCTCAATCCTGACCCTCATCCCGGTCGTCTGGTATTCGTGGACACTAAGTTCGGCCCCCATATTTCAATGGGAAGGTAGCCTTCGCGGGCTGCAGGCCGCTTTCATCGTGATCGGCGTCGCCTTGCTCGCTGCCGGTGCTCTCCATTATGACTTCCGGGAATTTATGGGGTTTTCGCAAATTTCAACTACCGACGCCTGCCGGAGCATTGGTAAAGATTGCGAACTGAAGACATCGGGCATCCTGGGGCTCGTCCGACACCCATGGTATACCGCCGTCTTTTTTCTGCTCTGGGCCCGCGACCTCGACCCCGCCGCGGTCATCGTCAACTCTGTCTTGACCGTCTACGTCATCATCGGCACCCACCTGGAGGAGCGGAAATTGATCGCGGTATTTGGCCAGACGTATCAGGAATACCAGAAAGAAGTCTCCATGTTTTTCCCCATCAAGTGGCTGCTATCCAAGAGCAAGCACCTCTAATGCTGAACCCTATCGGTGGACAACCTTCAGGCGGCAAGTAATTGGTCGCCGTACTACTATTCATGGACAGGCTGGGCCGCCCCCGACTGCCCTGCGAGAGCCCGCCGAATTCCATCTGCCCCAATTCAATAGTGCAGGGGTTTTGTTGAACGGCATTGCGGTTTGCTGCAGGGATGTGGTCAATCGAAAACACGGCCCTTCTCTTCTGTGTTCAGCGCATGAATATCCCGCCGTTGATGTCGATGGTTTCACCGTTCATAAAATCGTTCTCGATGATGAAGCGGACCGCCTTGGCAATATGGATGGGGTCGCCGTTCTTCTGAAGCGGGTTGCTCTTGCGGAAAGTCTCCAACTGCTCCGCCGAGGTGACCTGGTCGTGGAAGGGGGTCAGGATGACCCCCGGGGCCAGGGCATTGACCCGGATGGCCGGCGCCAGTTCCTTGGCGATCCCGCGCGTGAACGAATCGATCGCCGCTTTGGCCGCCCCATAGACCGTGGCCGTCGGGGCCCCATGGCGGATGGCCACCGAGGTCAGGTTGATGATATTGGGATCGTCGCCTTTGTCTAGCAGCGGAATACACATCGAGGTCACCGCCATGATGGAGAAGGTGTTCACGGCAAAGGTCCTGGCCATCAGATCCCAGGTGATCTCACGGACGTTTTTCCGTTCGAGCATCGCGCCGGCATTGTTGACCAGCACATCCAACTTGTCGGTTTGGGCGGATACCGCCTCGATAAGCTTTCGGCACCCGGCCTCGGTCGACAGGTCCGCCTGGACGAGATGCGCCTGCCCGCCTCTGCTCTCGACATTGTCTGCCACCTTCCCGGCCGAAGATTCGGACGCGCAGTAATGGACGAAGATCCGGTTTCCCTCTGCCAGCAAGCATGCGGTTTCGGCACCGATCCCGGTGCTGGCACCCGTAATCAGTATATGTTTCATCTGGCTCCCTCCTTCCTTTCCGGGACGGTTAAGCAACTATACCGATCCACCCGAGGCGGATAAATATCAACGTTATGCGCAGCCCTCGTCATTGCGGCGTAACATTCCGTGACAACAGGTTTTATTTCTAACTTGACAAGTTCGTCAAGCACTTGATGGTAATGCGGCGGATCAATTAAGGCGCGCCTGCCGAAGCGATTCATGCGCATCTTCACGATAGCAACAGCAACACGCTTATGATCCGTCACAAGCAGATCGGTTTCGGTATTGTCATACGGGCATGGCGGATGAGATGCGTGCCCGGGCCATCACGGCAGGCGCCAACCCATATGCTACCTTGATTGGTTTTACTTCCCGAAATCCGGGCAGTCGCCTGACCCGGGACTTGGCTCAAGCCTGAGCTCTCGCTCTTTTGACATCCTTTACCTAGCCTGACCAGATCTGTTATTTCAACCGACACGCCAGTCCAGCAGAAGTCCGAGGCTTGGCAAGGCATTCTGCTGGAGAAGGCGATAAGCTCTCGCGGCCTGCTTCCAGGGGAAGATTTCGCTGATCATCGGCTCGACCTGCAGACGACCGGAGGCCATCAATTCCAGTACCAGGTCACCATCTTCTTGCCAGGTCCAGTAATTGGCGGAACGGTCGTGGGACGGGCGGACATCGGCATGGGCCCCGATAATCGA
>JASJED010000298.1 GCA_030065585.1 Desulfobacterales bacterium
AGAAATCCTGCGCGGGTCCGAAACCGTCGTTGTCGATGGTCTGGGCGATCTGCCGCAGATGATAGCCTTCCGGGATGGTAACCCGGTAAAGACGCACCTTCCCCCCTTCGAGCATCTCCAGGATCTGCCGGGGGCTCATCGAGCCGGCCAGGTCGTACTCACCGGCCTTGAGCCGGGTGTGATAACCCTTATAGCGCGCGTAGAGCCTGAATTTGAGCGGTGAGCGGATGAGCCCCCGTTCCTGCAACTGCGCGGTGATGGTGCGAAAACCGGTCCCCGGCGGGATGGTGACCGTATGCCGGTCCGTCGAGACGGCGTCCGGCCTTTCGGCATAGCGGGCCACGGCAACCAAAGCCAGGCCAGCGCCGACGGCGGCCAGCAGGGCGAGAACGGCGATGATTTTCAATAGTTTCAAAACGCGTGCAACCCTCCTTGGATTACGGCCGGAAAAACCATTTTAAGGTTAAACCGCCGTGGGTGTCAAAGTGATTGTCTCGGGCCGGCCGCCGGACCATACGGCGAGGCACTGCGCGTGGTGACGCTGGTTGACATCCTATGAAATCAGGGGCAGCTTCTGCGGGATGGTAATCGTCTGCCGCTACCGAGAGATTGATAAGGGTGCTTTCTGAAGGCCCGTGATCCGGAAGCAATGATGCGTCGCCGCCGAAAAAACCCGCGCCCAAGGGATCGTAACCGCAGCGCCGGTCAGGAGAATCACCATTCATTCAAGGGACGCCCAAGCATTACCAGGATTCAGAACCCGTGTGGCGCTGCAGCAACGATCCCTAAGCCGCTCAGACAGCGTCCGTCGCCGCCGCATCACCGCTTCCTCCATATGGTTTGCCTGAATCCTACCAAACGGCAACAGGTCGAAAACCCAAAACCGGCGGTTTCGTAAAACTTCCGAAATCAAGGCTTGTGAGGGCTAAGGAGTGAGGCGTACGCATTGTACGCCGCAATGACGAAGGCCGAAGCGTAACGCCGATATCGGACGTTTTACGAAACCGTCCGAACTGACGCCTGAAGTCATGGCGGCGGGGGGAGGCAAGGAGGTAAACGGTCGTGACACCCGCCGGCATCTATCTGCACATCCCTTTCTGCGCGCGCAAGTGTGACTACTGCGATTTCTACTCGGTGACCGACACCGGGCGGCAGGAGGCCTTCCAGCGGGCGCTGACGGCGGAAATCCGGCGGCGTGCGCACTCCAATTGGCTTGTTGACAGTATTTACTTCGGCGGGGGCACGCCCTCACTGCTGGCGCCCCCGTTCTTCGAACGCCTGCTGGCGATTCTGGGTCAGGCCTACCGCATCCAGGGCGGTGTTGAGATCACCCTGGAAGCCAATCCCGGCACGGTCGATTTTGACCGTCTGGCCGCCTACCGCGCCGGTGGCATCAACCGCCTCAATCTGGGCGTCCAGTCCTTTGACGATGCGCGCCTCGACTTTCTGGGACGCGTGCATTCCGCCGCCGAGGCCCGGGCGGCCGTTGCTGCGGCGCGCCGGGCCGGTTTCGACAACCTGGGGCTGGATCTGATCTACGGTCTGCCCGATCAAACCGTCGATGCCTGGCAGGCGGATCTAAACCAGGCCCTGGCCGAGCACCCCGAGCATCTTGCCTGTTATACACTGACCTACGCGCCCGATACCCCCCTGATGCGCGACCGCCGGAGCGGGGGACACGTGCCGGCAGGCGAAGATCAAATCGCCGCCCTGTTCGACACGACTTCGCAGGTTCTGTGCGCCGCCGGTTTCGAACACTACGAAATATCCAATTTCGCGGCCGGCCCTCAATGGCGTTCGCGCCATAACACCAAGTACTGGGCGCGGGCCCCCTATCTGGGGTTCGGCCCGTCGGCCCACTCGTTCGACGCGCCGCGGCGCAGTTGGAACGTGGCCGATCTGGAGACCTACATCGACCGGCTCGACCGGGGGCGCCTGGCGGAGGAGGGCCGCGAAGTCCTCGACGATGCCCAGGAGATGGTCGAGACGGTCTTTCTGGGGCTGCGCCAGGCGGCAGGCATCGATCTGACAGCCTTTGCTTTACGTTTCGGCAAGCGGCTGGAGACACGTGCCGCCGCGGTAATCGAACCGCTGGTGGCGGAAGGGTACCTGCGGCTGACACCGCAGCGCCTGACCCCCACCGTGAAGGGCATGTGCCTGCACGACAGCATCAGCGCCCGGTTGACCGGAGTGTTATAGGTCATCATCAGGTTTTGATAACCACGATTTTCGTGGAATGAGCTCATTTCATCACGAAGGGCCGATTACCTGGTTGGAAATTGACAATACCGGAAGTTGCTATAAATTCTTCAATTATAGGTAGTAATTTCATGTCTTCGGACGTCGGCTAAATTGCACAATCTCTTCCTCTCTTACGCATTATCTCGCGATCGTATCTAATTGCTGCGCTTGGATTCAGGCCAGTTCTAAAAATTAAGAACAACCCACCTTCTAATGAAAGGATAAATAAATGGGCACGGTTGACGAAAATAAAGCCTTGATCCAGCGTGGGTTTGAAGAGGAATGGAACAAAGGAAACTTGGAGGTCATCCCCGAATTATTTAACCCCGACATTATCTGCCATATGGTACATAGCCCAGACATTCAGGGCCAAGATAACTGGAAGGCCTTTATCAGCGCATTTCGCAATGCTTTCCCCGATATCCATTTTACCGTTGAGGACCTATTCGGCGAGGGCGATAAGGTGGCCGCCCGATGGCATTTCACTGGCACGCACAAGGGCGAATTGATGGGCGTGCCGCCAACGGGTGTGCATGTTACCGTAACGGGCGTCAATATTTATCATTTCCGCGAGGGAAAAATATCGGAATTTTGGGCAACTTTAGACGATTTAGGAATGCTGCAGCAACTCGGCGTCATTCCCAAGCCAGAGTAGAGCATGTAATCCGTTTGACAAAAAAGAGATCCGAGAAATAGAAGAAGTCAAGGCTTGTGTGGCGCTGCTGCGATGATCCCTATGGCGTTCAGACAGCGTCCGGCGCTTGTCATTGTGGAGAAAGCCAGAATCCAGTAATGCCAGCATGTTCTGGATACCTGATCCGTCATCCCGGACCTGATCCGGGACCGGCATGACGAAAAAGGTTCTTTTTACGAGGCCGTCAAGAAAACGGCCACCCCCTGGTTTAGGGGATGGCCGCTTTTTTTTTAATCGATGGGAAGGCCGTCTGAAGAAGCGTTGCGACATCAGGTCGACAGGGTCTGAATCAACAACTTCAAATAGAAGCGGCCGTGGCTGATGTGGGCCGCTAGGTTGGCGCGGTGATTGGCTAGAAAACCGTCGTAGTCCCCGTTGAAGATGATCAGCGGATCGACTTCCGTGGCGTGGTGCAAGGCTTCAATCGCATGGTGCAGCACTTCCGAGCCCCGGCGCGATTCGACCACGGTGGCAAAATCCACGGCCACGGCCTGCAGAATGGTGTGCATGGCGCTGGCCACCCCTTGGGCATAAAAGAAGTAGTTGTCGGACTGGAACAAGCTGACCTTGCTGCCGTCGTCCTCCTTGGCCTTGACCAGGTTGTCGTCGCAGCTGCCCAGAAGATTGGCATAGGCTTCGAGCAGCGGGATCAGGTTGACGGTGCGGGTGTAGAAGGGCGCCGTGCCCTTTTCGAGTTTGGCCTGGTAGCGTCCCAGGGCTGCGAGGGCGCCCTCGTAGCTGGATTCGGCCGAGGGCAGCATATAGTCGTCGGCGTTGATCATCAGGTTGTTGCGGGCCTTTTCGAGATCCTTGTCGAAGGCCTGGACCGAGCCGGTGCGTGATATCCGCTCCGTCAGGGCTTCGACTGTGCGGCGGGTCACCTCCAGGACACCGAGCTGAAAATTGTTCACGTTGTCGGTCAGGCGAATGATGTCGTTGGGGCGCCATCCATAAAAGCGCTCCTCCAGCTCATGGTGCAGGGGGGCCATGGTGGCCATCACGAAGGTCACCCCCTTGACGTCCGAAATGGCGATCGTGCCGTGGCCACCTTCGCCGTGTGCGTCGTGGGCCTCGCCGTGAGCGGCCTTGGCGGCGTGTTCACCGACGGCCGTGGCGTGGTCCTTGTCTTCGGTGGCGGCATGGCCCGCTGCGGCGTGGGCACCGGCAGCCGGGGCATGAGTCTTGTCACCGGCGGCGCCATGATCGGCCGCCGCCTGGGCCGCCTTTGACGCAGCGCCGTGACCGCCTTTTTCGTCGGCGTGCGAATCTTGCTTCTTGTCGCCGTGAGCGTCCGCGGCCGGGGCGTGATCGTCCGCAGCACCATGGTGGTCATCGCCGCCTTCGGCCTTGGCACCATGGGACGCTTCGGCTGCATGGCCGGCGGTCTGGCCGTGGGGTTTCGAATCGTGGGTTGCGGCGGCATGGGTCGTCGCGCTCCCGTGTTCGGCATCGGCCGATGCAGCATGGCCTTGCGCTTCTCCATGCACATCATGATCAGCCACGATCTTAGGGGCGTGCGGCGTCGCAGGCGTGTCGTGGGTCTCGACCATATTCAGCACGAAACTGGCCAGCCAGAGCAGGGCCAGGACACCCACGGTGGCGATAGCGATGCGTTTGACGGCAAACAGATGGAATCCCTTGTCTTGCTTTTCCGGGCCTTCGGGTGTTTGCGGATTTTCCATGACGGCTCCTGGACGTTGCGATCCTTGAAGATGATGTCGTAGCGGCGATCGGGGGTCAGCCCTTGCGCAGCTGGCGGTTGTCCCCGACGCGGATGGTCACTTTGGTGGCGTCGAAAAATTCGGCCAAAGGTATCACATATTTGCGTGAAGCTCCAGTCATATCCTTGAACTGCGGCGTGGTGATGGCGCCGTTTTCCTTGAGGAAGGCCACCAGTCGCGACTTGAGATCCTCGATCGCCGGGCGATGAAAATAGAGGTCCTCTTTGACCTTGACCAACTGGCCGTCCTCCACCATGAGGTGCAGGATTTCCAGGGCCGTCCCGGGGTCGGTCTCAAGTGTCTGACAGACGTCCTTGAAATAGGGCGGGGTGATCCCGCCCTGGACATAGGCGTCCTGGATCTTCTGCCGGAGGGCGGTCTGGTCGATGCCTAGGCTGACCTTGTGCTCGGTGAGCCGGATCAGGTTGTCCTCCAGGACCAGCTCCTGGGCTTTGATCATTTGATTCAGCACCTGGTTGGGCAGCTTGGGGTTGATCCGCGCCGGGAACTTGGATTTGAGCTCCTCGCTGGGCATCCCGGCTTTCAGGGGGTTGGCCTCGTGATAGCCGGAGAGCTGCGCCAGCACCATGCCGCGCAGGTTCGCGTAGGCCTCGGCGTGGATGTAGAGCCGGGCGTCACGGTCCACCGTGAGCAAGCGGCGGTTGGACAACAGCGCATTGACGGCACTCTCCAGTTTCTTGTCGGAGAGGTTGGTCACCAGACGCAGATCGTTGAACAGGGTGCCCTGGTATCCCGACTGGTGGGCGTGAAAGGCGATGATCTCCTCGGGGGCCATGTCTTCGGCCCGGCTCAGGGACTCGACCACCTCGGCCCGGAAACGTTTGTGCTTGGGCGGCACGGGATTGAGCACTTGTCCGCCGCCAATGGTACGCACCGGCGAGTAGCTGCGGATCACGTAGCGATCGTCCTTGACCAGCGCCACCGGCGTGTCCAGCCGGATCTGGGCCACGGTGGCCTGGCCGGGGTCCAGGGTTTCGCGGTCGATCAGAATGATGTTGCCCATAATCTCGCTGGTACCGGTGTGAAAACGCACCCGGGTCCGGTTCTTCAGCGGTTTGGCGCAGCTCTCCAGATAGGTGAAGGCGATGTCCACCATGTAGCTGGGTTTCAGGGTGCCGGGGCGGGCCAGGACAAAGCCCCGCAGAACATCGGCCTTGTCCAGCCCCTGAAAATTGACCGCCGTGCGCTGGCCGGCCAGGGCCTCCTCAACACCGGCGCCGTGCACCTGAATCCCGCGCACCTTGGCCTGGATGCCGGCCGGGTAGAGTTCGATGTTCTCACCCACGGCGATCTGACCCGAAACCAGCGAGCCCGTGATCACCGTGCCGAACCCGCGCATGGTGAACACGCGGTCCACCGGCAGCCGGAAGAGCCCGCTGGCCTTGCGCTCCGGGATGGCGCCGCACAGGTCGTCCAGCGTGCGGGTAAATTCGGGGATGCCCGCACCGGTCACCGAGGACACCGCCACCATTGGTTTGTCCTCCAGAAAGGTCCCGCGGGTGAACGCGCTGACATCTTCCCGGGCCAACTCCAGCCATTCCTCGTCCACCATGTCGATTTTGGTCAGCACCACGAACCCGTGCCGGATGCCCAGCAGGGTGCAGATCTCCATGTGCTCGCGCGTCTGGGGCATCACGCCCTCGTCGGCCGCGATCACCAGGGCCACGATGTCGATGCCCGTGGCGCCGGCCACCATGTTCTTGACGAACTTCTCGTG
>JASJED010000299.1 GCA_030065585.1 Desulfobacterales bacterium
AAATCCAGTGGATCGCCAACGTTCAGGTCGGCAACTTCAGCCGCGCATCGCAGGCCAGCGGCTATTCGGATTTTACCGCCGATGTCATCGAGGCGCCGCAAGCCGCCGCCCTGCCGATCGTGCTTGCGCACGGTCCCGCCAACTCTATGTATCTCAACTACTGGCAAGTGTGGGCGGATTTAAACCGGGACGGGGATTTCGACGATGCCGGCGAAACCCTCCTCCAAAGAGCCAGCACCAGCGCCCAGCCGGTCAACGGTGCGATCACCATCCCGGCGGGGGCCGCCGAGGGTCACACGCGCCTGCGGGTGGCCCTGAGCCTCAACGGGTATCCCCCCCCCTGCGGCACATTTAGCGCCGGCGAGGTGGAAGACTATACCCTGGCGATATCAGGCACAGAAAGTGCCCCTTAGGGATTTAAGGCCTATTTGCAAACACCGCGTAGCACTAAGCTAAAATGCTGCTTTTATGAATCAGAAAGCGGTGTCAAACCTTGTTTAGTGATATTTAGCGAGCGGCCGTATCGTCTGAGCATATACGATCTGGATTGCTTTGATAGCGAGAAGTACCATTTGACTCCATACCTTAGTCCGCATTAAGTGCGCAGGCAGCGGAATGGGGGCACTGGAATTTAGGGCGCATCTTCTTAAAAATAACTGCTGCCGTCCCAGCAGTGGGTGCAAAGTTGGTCCTTGGGCAGGCCGATGGCCTGAACCAGGTCGTCCATGGTCTGGTATTTGAGGGTGGTCAGGTGCAGGCGGCGACGGATGTTTTCGATCATGGCCCGGTGGCGCGCCGTTCCCGCGGTGGCGTATTCCTGCATGACGTCGGCCGCCGGTTCCTCGACACCCTCCAAATCTGTGATCGCGCGACGTCCGGCAAGATCCAGGGTGGAGCGCGAGGTCGAGAAATTGAGAAAATCGCAGGGGTGGATCAGGGTTGGGCAGGCGATCCGCATGTGGACCTCGGCGGCGCCGCCGGCAAACAGGTCCTCGACGTTGTCTTTTAGCTGGGTGCCGCGCACGATGCTGTCGTCGCAAAAGAGGACGCGCTGGCCGGCGATGAGGCTTTTAAGCGGAATCAGCTTCATGTTGGCCACCAGGTCGCGCATTGCCTGGTTCTGGGGCATGAAACTGCGCGGCCAGGTGGGCGTGTATTTCACGTAGGGGCGTTTGTAGGGGATCTGTTTGCAATGCGCATAACCCAGCGCGTGGCCGATACCCGAGTCTGGAATGCCCGCCACGTAGTCCGGCGTGATGTCGTCGTTCGCAGCCAGGGCGCAGCCGCAGCGGTAGCGCACCGTTTCGACATTGATCCCCTCGTAGGTGGAGGCGGGGTAGCCGTAGTAGACCCACAGAAAACTGCAAATCTGCATGTCCTCCAGCGGCGGACGCCGCTGTTCGATGCCTTCGGGCGTCATGAAAACGATTTCGCCCGGTCCGATTTCCTGGTGGACCTCGAAGCCGAGGTTGGGAAAGGCGCAGGATTCCGAGGCCACGGCAAACCCTTCGGCCTTGCGCCCGATGATCAGCGGCGTGCGGCCCCGCCGGTCCCGCGCGGCGTAAACGCCCTCCCGGGTCAGGAGCAGCATGCTGCAGGAGCCCTTGATCTGCGCCTGGGCCTGCCGGATGCCGTCTTCAAACGAATCGGCCTGGCAGATCAGCGTGGCCACCAGTTCGGTGGGGTTGATGGCCCCGCTGGTGGATTCGGAAAATGAATTGCACCGGGCATAGGCCTGCGCGGTCAATTCGTCCATATTGGTGATACGGGCCACCGTGACAAGGGCGAAGGAACCCAGATGGCTGCCGATTACCAGGGGCTGGGAGTCGTTGTCGCTGATGACGCCGATGCCCAGGTGACCACTGAATTTGACGAGATCGGGCTCGAACTTGGAGCGGAAGTAGTCGCTTTCGATGCTGTGGATGGTGCGCACGAACTGGCGGCCGTCCCAGACCGCCATGCCGCCGCGCTTGGTCCCCAGGTGGAAGTGATAATCGGTGCCGTAAAATAGGTCTCTGACGCCGTCGTTCCGCGAAACCGTTCCGAATATCCCTCCCATAAGCCGATCCTCTCTGGTAAACGCTGATGCCGGTTGCGGTGCCGGGCCGGTGGGGCACTTAGATTAGATAAACTAATCTTTAATTGGGGTCGCCCCCTTTGCGGGTCGTTCGCGCCACTTATTCAAGCAGGTCGTGCCTCACGCTGTCAAGCTTGCTGAATGTAGGATGCGCTCGAACATCGGTTTCGGACGCGGCGTTTCCGTGACAAATCGCTTTACATTTCAGCGCTCAACAATTTAAGAAGTGCTAATCTTAAAGACATCGGATCATACCGCCGATCCGATGCCGCCGCCCCGCACACCCCAGCCCAAATGGAGGATCCCCCATGCCCAGACGCGACGACATCCGCAAAGTGTTGATCATCGGCTCAGGCCCCATCGTGATCGGACAGGCCTGCGAGTTCGACTACTCCGGCACCCAGGCCTGCAAGGCCCTGCGGTCCCTGGGTTATGAAATCGTGCTGGTCAATTCCAACCCGGCCACCATCATGACCGACCCGGGCATGGCCGATGCGACCTATATCGAGCCGCTCAACGCCAAAGTGCTCACCGAAATCATCGCCAAGGAGAAACCCGATGCCCTTCTGCCCAATCTGGGCGGTCAGAGCGGCTTGAACCTTTCCTCGGAGCTGCATCAACTGGGCGTGCTCGAAGCGCACGGGGTCAAGATCATCGGCGTCCATATCGACGCGATCGAGCGCGGGGAAGACCGTCTGATTTTCAAGGAGACCATGGATCGGCTGGGGATCGACATGCCCCGCAGCCAGACCGTGGACAGTGTCGACGAGGCCGAGCGCGTGACGATGACCCTGGGGTTTCCGGTGGTCATCCGGCCGGCCTACACCATGGGCGGCACCGGCGGCGGCCTGGTCTACAACCTCGAGGAGCTGCGCACGGTTGCGGCCCGTGGGCTGGCGGCCAGCCGCGTCAACCAGGTGCTAGTCGAGGAGTCCGTCCTCGGTTGGGAAGAACTGGAACTCGAGGTGGTGCGCGATGCCAAGAACCAGATGATCACGGTATGTTTCATTGAAAATGTTGATCCCATGGGCGTCCACACCGGCGACAGCTATTGCACGGCCCCCATGCTGACCATCGCACCCGAGCTCCAGGAGAGGCTGCAGCGCTATTCCTATGCCATCGTCGAGGCCATCGAGGTGATCGGCGGTACCAACATCCAGTTTGCCCACGACCCACGAACGGGCCGGGTGGTGGTGATCGAGATCAACCCGCGCACCTCGCGCTCCTCGGCCCTGGCTTCCAAGGCCACGGGGTTTCCCATCGCACGGATCTCCGCGCTTTTGGCCGGCGGCCTCACGCTGGACGAGATTCCCTACTGGCGCGACGGCACCTTAGAGAAGTATACGCCCTCCGGAGACTATGTCGTGGTGAAGTTCGCCCGCTGGGCCTTCGAGAAATTCGAGGGCGTCCAGGACGAACTGGGCACCCAGATGCGGGCTGTGGGGGAGGTCATGAGTCTGGGCCGCAATTACAAGGAAGCTTTTCAGAAAGCGATTCGCAGCCTTGAAAACGGCCGTTACGGGCTGGGTTTCGCACGGGATTTCCACGACCAGCCCCTCGATCGTTTGCTGACCGCGATCCGCACCCCCAACAGTGAGCGGCAGTTCCAGATGTACGAGGCGCTGCGCAAGGGCGCAGATGTTCAGACCCTCTACGACCACACGCGGATCAAGCCCTGGTTCATCGCGCAGATGAAGGAACTCGTGGACCTGGAAGAAGAAATCCTGGCGCTTCGCGGCCGCGAGCTTCCCGACGAGTTGCTGGCCCGCGCCAAGCGGGACGGTTTTGCCGACCGCTACCTGGCGCGCCTCCTCGGTATCCCCGAAGAAGACCTGCGTGCCCGCCGCGAGGGCCAGGGGCTTGTGGAGGCCTGGGAGCCGGTGCCGGTCAGCGGCGTGGAGGCGGCCGCCTATTACTACTCGACCTACAATGCTCCGGATCGCGTGCCGGTGAGCGAGCGGCGCAAGATCATGGTGCTGGGCGGCGGCCCCAACCGCATCGGGCAGGGCATCGAATTCGACTACTGCTGCGTGCATGCCGCCATGGCCATCCGCGAGGCCGGCTATGAATCGATCATGGTGAACTGCAACCCCGAGACGGTCTCCACGGACTACGACACCTCCGACAAACTCTATTTCGAACCGCTCACCGTCGAGGACGTTCTGAGCATCTATGCCAAGGAAAAGCCCGAAGGGGTGGTCGTGCAGTTCGGCGGGCAGACGCCCCTCAATATCGCGGGTGAATTGGCCCGGGCCGGCGTGCGGATTCTGGGAACCCCGCCGGATACGATCGACCTGGCCGAGGATCGCGACCGCTTCCGTCTGATCATGCGTGAGCTGGGCATCCCCCAGCCCGCTTCGGGCATGGCCCACAGCCTGGAGGAGGCGCGCACGATCGCCGCCGACATCGGCTATCCTCTCATGGTGCGGCCTTCCTACGTGCTGGGCGGCCGCGGCATGCAAATCATCCGCGACGAAGCCATGCTGGCCCGTTATGTGGACGCGGCCGTGGCCCTCTCGCCCGAACGGCCCATTCTGATCGACAAGTTTCTGGACAATGCCGTCGAAGCCGAGGCCGATGCCATTGCCGACGGCACCGATGCCTTTGTGCCGGCGGTCATGGAGCATATCGAACTGGCCGGCATCCACTCCGGCGATTCGGCCTGTGTCATTCCGCCGGTCAGCATTGCCCCCAAACACATCGAGACCATCAGCGAATACACCCGCAAGATTGCCGTGGCCTTGGATGTCGTCGGTCTGATGAACATCCAGTATGCGATTTTCGAGAATACGGTCTACGTGCTCGAAGCCAACCCGCGGGCTTCACGCACGGTACCGCTGGTGTCCAAGGTATGCAACGTGGCCATGGCCAAACTGGCCACCAATATCATGCTGGGAAGCCGCCTGCCGGACCTTTCCCTGACCCATCGCCCGATTCACCACTGGGGCGTCAAAGAGGCCGTCTTCCCCTTCAACATGTTCCACGAGGTGGACCCCGTGCTGGGGCCGGAAATGCGCTCCACCGGCGAAGTCCTGGGGATATCCGATTCTTACGGGCGGGCCTTTTTCAAGGCCCAGGAAGCCGCCCAAGCTCCCCTGCCATTCGAGGGCACGGTCCTGTTCACCATCGCCGATCGCGATAAATCGGCCGCCCTGGAACCCGTGCGGCTGTTTCGGGAAATGGGCTTTCGGATTATGACCACCCAGGGGACCTACCGGTTTCTCCAGGATCACGGCATCGAGACCGTGCCGGTGCGCAAGCTGGGCTTCGGGCGTCCGAACCTGGTGGATGTGATCAAGTGCGGGGAGGTCCAGCTTCTGGTCAACACGCCCAGCGGGAAGCGCAGCGCCGACGACAATTCCGAAGTGCGCAAGGCCGCCATCCAGTACAAGATCCCCTACATCACCACCACTGCAGCGGCGATTGCCGCCGCCAAGGGGATCGCCGCGCGCCGCCAGGGGGCCCCGCAGGTCAAACCGCTGCAGGCCTACCATGCGGGTGCCGGCTAATCAAATCGGATCGCCGTGCCGACGCATAGCATCGAGCTCCAGCAATCGTTTCGCCAGTCGGTGGTCCTGTCGCGCTCACATTTGATATTCATGATGGCATCCGCATTTTTTTGGGACGCTTTGACTTTTAAAACCGTTATGGCATCTTCGGTGGAGAGCGCTTTGGATTGATCGATGTCGGTATGGCACTCCTTGCCCTTGACCTGGGCAACAACCGTGTAGGATCGGGTGACGTCGCCCTCCAGTATTTGCATGCGCTTGAATGTTTCCATTTCCGTTGGCGTCAGCGAATCAACGCCGGGATTGCTGACGCAACCGGCCAGGGAGAAAACCAATACACCGAGAATGAAGATCCGCATCCTGCGCTCCTTGGGAAGCAGACGGCCAAACCCTGGCGGTTGCGATGCACGCCGCTGGATCCTGCCGCGCCGGGGATCATATTGCGTATGTTGACAAGCGGAATCCGAAATCAATTCGTTTGCGATGGCAACATACCAGAAAATTACTATAATTCAATTACCTTCTGGCCAGTTGGCGATTCACGATGGTTTATACCGCCCGGAAAACTGTTTTACCGGATTTCAGATTCACTTCGCGGCCACAATCCGTTCCAAGACGTAAGCCACTTGTTTAATGGACATAAACGGTCAATTCGCTGTAATTCTCATATACTTCTATGGGGTAAGCATTGCGTTTTAACTGAAACGCCTTTGGTCATTGCATAGCCTGCTGGGGAGTTGTTTATGCGTGCGGTCAAATCGATCATCCTGTGGGGTGTCGTGGGTTTTCTGGTTTTCAC
>JASJED010000300.1 GCA_030065585.1 Desulfobacterales bacterium
GGTGCGCAAGTACTTCGAGGTGGATGCCACCGTCGATCCCCCTCAGAACAAACTCGAGATCGATGCCCGCAATATCGATTACACCTTTCTGCGTCAGCTCAATCCGAAGGCCGCTCTCGAGGAGGGCGCCCTCGATCTTCATTTGCGACTATCCGGCTCCGGCACCACACGCCGTAAATTCCTGGCCCATGTCAACGGCGACTTCACCGTCATCGGCGGCCCCGGACGCCTTCGCGAGCGCCGGATCGATCTCTGGGCCGCCGATCTGATTCCAACGCTTCTCTCCCCCGAGTGGCATCGCAGTGAAACGATCGAGGTCAACTGCATGGTGGCCCACGTCGGGGTGGTGGACGGTCTGGCCACCATCGACGATATCCTCCTGGACGCCCGCCGGGTGACGATCGCGGCCAGCGGCGCCGTGAACCTGAAGACCGAAGAACTGAACGTTGTTATCGTCCCCCGACCGAAACGCGCCAGCCTCGTCAGTCTGGCCAACCCGGTCAACATTACGGGCACAATGTCCCAGCCCGAAATTTCGGTGGCGCGGCTTCCCGGCCGCAGCCAGCGTCGGCTCGCGCGCACGGGCCTGCTGGCCGGACTGATCAATCCCCTCTTCCTGCTGACGGCGTTGAGCGACACGGGCACCCTCGGCGCCAATTCCTGCGCCGAGGCGATCGGACGCGCCGAGGCGTCAATGGAAGAAGACCCGCCTTGAGTCTTCCGTCGCCATCTATTTTGTGCCCATCCTTAAAAAGCATCTTTCGGCCCAAGCCAGCGTTCTCGCGCTTTTGAAATCCTCGACGTAGCTGACTACGCGTCGCTTCGCTACGACGACTACGTATCGCTTGCGCGATGCCGACTTCGTCGTCCGTATAAAAAACCACTGCGATTTGTTGAACACCGAAGGGAATAAAAAAGACGTGAAATCCCGCCCCAGGGCGGGGGCCTGAACCAAAATCTACCATTTCTGGATGGACACTATTTAGCTTTTTGTTAGAGATGGGCCCGTAAAAAGAATTGTTTTCGTCATGCCGGTCCCGGATCAGGTCCGGGATGACGGATCCGGCATCCAGAACATGCTGGCATTACTGGATTCTGGCTTTCGCGACTGTGTCGCAGACGAATTCAACTTGCTACGAGGTCATCTTTTAGCGCATCTTCTCGAAAATTGTTCCGATTGAAATATCTTTCACTATCGCTATCGGGGTCGGTATCGGGATCGACAAATACCTATGGCTTAAAGGCCAAACAAAAGGCGCTATTGCGATAGCGATGCCGATACCGATTTTCTTGGGGGTAGGATCGAATTCATCGGGCTTCTCCGGTAGCAGGATGCGTACGTCCACCCCGCCCAGGACGGCCAGTTTGAGCGCCCCCAGGATCTGATCATCGGAACCGCAACAGCCATGATCATGAAGAGCGTATCCAAGCCCTAATATCCCTAACCGCTTTCGGGGGACTTAAAGCGCCCTTCGTTATCCCGCCACCATTGGCGGGCTTCCGCCTGATCCCATACCAGGCCTTCGATCGCATCCAGCATCGCGATGACCCGGCTCACGTCGGCGGGGCGATCGTTGGGATCCTTGGCCAGACAGTCGTCGATGAGCTGATCGAGGGCCTCCGGAATAGGGTGGGGCGCTTTGGTGGATACCCGCGGCGGCGGGGTTTTCATGACATGGTAGCAAATCTCGACGGCCGTTTTACCTTCGAAGGTGTCCTCCCCGCTGAGCAGGTTGAAACCCACCGAGCCCAGCGAATAGATGTCGCTGCGATGGTCGACTTTGTCGGGGTCGGTCAGGCGTTCCGGGGCCACATAGGCCGGTGTGCCGGCCACCTCGTGCATGGCGGTCTGCTGGACATCCTGGTTCTTGATATCCTTGACCAGACCGAAATCGAGCACCTTGACGGCATCATACTGGCCGCCGCGTTCGCACAGGATGACGTTGGGGGGCTTGATGTCGCGATGGATCAGTCCCATGCTGTGGGCTTCTTCCAGGGAGTAGCAAATGTGGCGCAGAATGTGGACGGCCCGCGCCGGGGGAACGGCGCCGTCCATAACGATCAGATCACTCAGGCTGATGCCCGGCAGGTACTCCATGGCATAATAGAAGACCCCCTCGGGCGTGCGGCCGAAATCATAGACATCGATGGTGTTGGGGTGGGTCAGGCGACTGGTGATCTGGACTTCGCGCTCGAAGCGCTCCAGGCTGTCGGCGCTGAGCGCATCGGGCTTGAGAAACTTGATGGCCGTGGGGCGCTTGAGGAGGGCATGATTGGCCTTGTAGACCTTGCCCATGCCGCCCTCGCCGAGTTTTTCTTCGATGGTGTAGTGGCCGACCTGTTTGATCTCGTCGATGTTCTTTTGCAGTCGCGAGACCCACCAGGTGGAAAAAAGGATCAGCCCGGCCATCACGGTCACGAGGGCCATGAGCCCCTGGACGGCCAGGCGGATGGGCTGCTGGATCCGTCGGACCTTTTCCCGAGGCACCTCGATGGCGATCCCGAAATCCAGTTCCGGCAGCCAACGCCAGGCTCCCATGACGGTGACCCCGAGGTAGTCGCGGTAGCCGGACAGGTCGATGCTCGATTCACCCCGCAGGGCCGAGGCCAGCATGCGGGTCGGCGGCCAGTTTTCCGGCTCATCCTTGGGTTTGAAGCCCGCCGTCAGGTCGCCGCCGGGATCGTGGATCAGGATCCGCGGGACGGCGCGAACCGGCGCGTCTTCGGGAACCAGGCCCATCGAAGGGAAATCGGCTTCGAACCGGCTTCGCGAAACGAGAAGCCCCTCGTGGTTGAATGCATAGGTATCGCCGCTGTCGCCCATGCGGCTGGCCCGCAGAATACGACTGAACGTGCCGTCCGGCGACATGCTGAACATCAAAGCGGCGATGACCTCCCCGGCCGTGTCACGCACCGGCGCGGCCATGAGAATCACGATTTCGTCGTGGACAACGCGTTCTTCGATCAGTTCGGACAGGGGCATGGGGGGTAGAAAGACCGACTGCCCGCGAAAAATCTTTTCATGCTGCGGCATCATCGCCATAGCGATCGACCAGGTTTGATCGGCACTGCTCCGGCTGGAGAAAAGGAGAACCCTAGCCGGATCGACAATGGCCCAATCCTTCACCTCCTTGGCCGTAAAACCCTCGTCCAGCAGTTTTTGCAGCTTTTCCTGCAGATCAGGATCCTCCGCTCCGCCGCGCAGACGGGCTTCCACAAGACCCCCCAGCCGTTCTGATTCAGCCCAGAAATTCACCAGGGCCAATTCACTATCGATCCAGGCCTCAAGGGCCGTGGCAGTAAGGTCGAGATTGGCTTCCAGGTTGGCGGTGAGCAAATCTTCGACGGATTCCGTGACGGCCTGCGTCGCCCACAGGCCGGAGCCGGCCACCACCACCAAGGCCGCCAGGGCGGCCAGGAGCAATCGGCGGCTTTGGGAACGTATCGTCTTGCCGGAAGCCAGCTGCGAGGTGGCGGACAGGGATTCCGTCAGCAGTCTCGCCGTCCGTGAGGATCCCATGGCGTGTCTCTAGTCCTCGAGTTCGACGATGGCGGCGATATCGGAACGGATCGTCTGGGTGGCGATCTTGTCCGGGCTCAATACCACGGTTTTGGCCTGGAAGGCGCGCATGCCGCTTTCCACCTGATGACGGCGGCCGCGCTCGTACCAGCCTTCCTTCATGACATGCAGCACCGGGGTCTTGAGGCGCATGGATTCGCGCTTGGCCTTGTATTCGATGTTGACGACCTTCATTTCCTCGTCGGCCTGCTTTAAAAATTGCCGCTGCAACTCATCCGACGGCGTCGAGGAAAACTCGACCCGCAGGACATAACGGCTGTTTGCGGCGTCGGCTTCGGCCTTGAAATGGCTGGCCACCACGCCGGTCTTGTGGGCCGCCGTCTGGACGACGTTGATGACCTGGTTGACGCTGACCTTCTCGCCGGTGATGTTGGTCATGCCGCGGCCCTTGCGCAGAAAGACGACCTGGGGGGTATTGTTGTAGCGGCCGGTCACCCGGATGACATCGTTGATGTCGTAGCGGTAGAGGCCGCCGGTGGTGGTGATGAAGATGTAATAATCCTTGCCGTCCTCGATCTGCGCGACGGTCCGGAAATCCCATTTTTCCGGGTTGTCGCGCTGGGCTTCCAGTTCATCGACCGGCACGAATTCGAAGAAATTGGTGGCGATGGTCAGGACACCGCTGCTGCCCTCGTCCGACAGGGGCACCGAACAGCGGGCCTCACTGGAGAGATACCCCCAGTCACGCACGGGGGTCGGCCGGCCGCCGTCGGGATAGAACCAGCCCGGGAACTTTTCCAGGTAGTGGCCGACGGTGCCCCCCTTCCAGCAGCCGATCAGGCTCAGGCGCGGCCAGTAGTCGCCGGGCAGCAGTTGGCCCTGACGCCGGGAGCGGAACTGTTCCAGTTCACGCGCCCGGGCGGGATTGGCCTTGAGCTTCCGTGTAACCGCGGCCCGGATACGGGATTCGATCGGCAAGTCATCCGCCAGGGTGCCGTCATGGATATCTTTGATGATCCGTTCACCGAATTCGTTGGCCTTTTCGCACATCTTCAGGATCGAAGACGGATTGGCCGTGGCCAGGAACGTTACGTCCGATGCCAGGGCGATGCGCATGATAACGTAGTACTTGGCCCCGTAGTCCTCGATTTCGAAGGTATCGTAGGGAATGGCGTAGGCGCTGCGGACGATGCCCGGCATGTTCTTGTAGATGTGCCCGGAGGCCGAGCCATAAGGGATGCCGCTCGGGGTATGACCTTCCACGGCCGGTGAGACCAGGGAGACCACTTGCCCCTCGAAGATGTTGGGATGGGTCTGTTTGGCGTGAAACGTCCAGGTGCGCATGACGTCGCTGTGTTCGCGGCCCTTGCAAGTGGGGGTCACCGGAACGTATTTGGGATCACCGGTGGTGCCGCTGGTCTGGGCGAACATGATGGGGTTTTCGGCCGTGAAGATGCCGTTCTCACCGGTAACCAGCCGCTCCATGTCGCTTTTGATATCGTCATAGGTGATAACGGGCACCTGGGCCTGGTAGTCTTTGACCGACGTGATCCGATCGAAGCCGTAGCGTCGGCCATAGTCGGTAGCCGCATTCTTGCGCACCATGTCCAGCAGCTTTTCTTCCTGCACCTGCTGGGGATTCTGGGTGGCCGTCTCGAAACGGGCCGCTGATTTACGGGTCATAGCATTGATGATCATTCCGGCAAGTGACATGATTCCCTGACTCCCTTCGTTCGTTTCGGTGGCGGAAACACATGGGAAAAGACCGACGGATATCCCCCGGTAGGCAGTGCGGGGCTAAGGTTCGACAATACGCGATGTGATGCGCGAAATGGGGTTTATCCGCCAGCCTAAACGGGCTGAGTTTGGAAAAAGTAGGCAGAATGCAGGTGAATTGCAAGTAAAAACTACACTCTCACGACGGGTTTCCCGCCGGGCCGGCCAAATCGCGGCCCGCCCCCGGCGTTTTCCGAACGGGTCGGACTTGATTATCGAACGGAAGTATGCTCAAAGGTGAAACTTCAGCGCGCATCTGGAACGGTTTCCCTGCAGTCAGGATTTCTCGACCGACCAATCCTCATCGCCGTAAAAAGGATGGCACCATGGGCTGTTTCCCCGCGAAAGCTTGCCACCCGCCCCCATCGGGCAACCGCCGCCATATTATCCTTACCCTGGCCCTGGTCTTTACCGTCACCCTGGCCGCCGGGTGTGCCGGCACGCCCCCGTCGCCCTCCTCGGAACCGGTTTTCGCCCCGCAAAAGGCCTGGGTCGACCAGATCGAGGCGCCCCCGGAATTGCGCCGGGCCATCTTGAGCGGAAGCGAAACCACCATACCGGTGGCCGCCGGATACGATATCGCCTTACGCGTCTATGGGCAGGCGGGCGGCAAGACCCCGGTGGTCATGACCCACGGACTGCAGAGCCATTCGGGCTGGTTTGCCCAGTCGGCGGCCCGCATGGCCGCTCAGGGGCATCCCGTCTATGCCGTCGACCGGCGCGGCTCCGGTCTGAGCCAGGGGCCACGGGGCGATATGAAAAGCTTCGACGAGATGACCGACGATCTCCTGGACGTGGCCGATTATATTGCGGAGCAAAACGGGGCCACCCAATTCTTCATACTGGGGCATTGTTTCGGGGCCATTCCGGCCACGGCCTTTTCCATTCGCCACCCTGATCGTATCGGGGCGCTAATTCTGACAACCCCGGCCTTCTATACCCACACCAACCTACCTCTCTCCCAGAGGCTCAGGATCTTATTTTCACGCTCCGGACAGCGGGATTTCCTGTTGCCCGATCCCCTGCCCCCCAGCGAATTCACTGAGCTGGC
>JASJED010000301.1 GCA_030065585.1 Desulfobacterales bacterium
ATGACCGTGCGCGAAAACCAGGCCGCCGTATTTTTCTACAAAGGCAAGGCCCTGGAAGCCTTCGGTCCGGGAAGACACACCCTGCAAACCGGCAATATCCCCATCCTGACCAAAATCGCCAGCCTGCCCTGGGGGCTTTCGAGTCCGCTGCGGGCCGAAGTTTACTTCGTCAACATGAAGACCTTCACCAATCTCAAGTGGGGCACCCGCGATCCGGTGGCCTTCAAGGACTCGGAGCTAGGGCTCATCCGTCTGCGGGCCTTTGGCGTCTTCAATCTGTGTGTCCTGCAGCCGGTGTTGCTGATCAACCGCATGGTCGGCACTCAGGGCATCTACACCACGGAAGCCATCGAGGAATATCTCAATCGGGTGATCGTGTCGCGCTTCAACGACTATATGGGCGAAATGCTCGATTCCATCATCAACCTGCCCGCGCAGTACGATGAATTGTCGCAGGGTCTCGTCAAGCGGCTTCAGGAAGATTTCAGTCATTTCGGCCTGGGACTGACCCATCTCTACATCAACGCCATCACGCCCCCTCCCGAAGTGCAGAAGGCCATTGACGATCGCAGCCGGGTCGGCGTCTTCGACGACATGACCAAACTCATGCAGATGAAAGCGGCCATGGCCATGGAAAAGGCCGCCGAAGCCGAGGGTGACGCGGCGGCCGGGGCCGGAATGGGCGCCGGTATCGGCCTCATGCTGCCGGCCATGTTCGCCCAGTATTTCGGCGGTGCGGCCGGCGCGCAGGCCCCCACCAAGACCCAGGGCGTCAACTGCCCCGAATGCAAGGGCGGGCTGCCGGCCGATGCCCGCTTCTGCCCCCACTGTGGCCACCAGCAACTGGTCTTTCGCCAGTGCATTCAGTGCGACAAAAACCTGACCCCCGGCGCGCGCTTTTGCTCGCGCTGCGGTCAGGCCACCGAAGCCAAACCATCGGCGCGTGTATGCGGCAAGTGCCAGGCGGAAAATTTATCCGACGCAGTTTTCTGCGTAGCCTGCGGTGAAAAGCTCTAACCTGCTCATCGACTACCAGTGTCCCCAGTGCGGGGCACCGGCGGTGCTGGCCGAAACCGACCGCCTTTTTGCCTGTGAATTCTGCCGGGTCAAATCCTATCTGCTGGAAAGCGGCTACTTCCGTTACCGTTTGCCCCACAAGGCACCGGCCGACCAGGAATTGATCTATTTCCCCTACTGGCGCTTCCGGGGCATGCTCTTCGCCTACAGCCCGCCAGGCGTCGCCCATCGGTTTGTCGACGTCAGTCATCAGGCGGTGCCGAATCCGCACTTTCCGGTGTCGGTCGGTCTGCGCAGCCAGGCCCTCAAACTGCAGTTTGTGTCACCGGATCTTCCCGGCCATTTCATCCATCCGACAACCAACGATCGCACGGCCATGAAACAGGTGGCCCAGCGTTTCCGTCAGGAATTTCCCGCCCCCGTAATCCACCAGGCGCAGGTCGGCGAAACCCTGAGCATGATCTATGCGCCGTTTTATTTGCGCCACGGACTGATCGATGCGGTGTTGAACACGCCGGTTACCCGAGATCCGGCTGCCGAGCGAATCCGGGATGAAATGCCCGGCGGCGCGCCGGACTGGCGCATCCGTTTCCTGCCCACACTCTGCCCCGGCTGCGGCTGGGACCTGGCCGGTGAGCGCGATGCGCATGTGCTGACCTGCCGTAACTGCCAGACCCTCTGGCGCCCGGGCCGCACCAAATTCAAGCCCGTCGCTTATGCCCAAGGGCCGCCCCGTGAAGCCGACAACGTCTATCTGCCCTTCTGGCGCATCAAAACCAAGATCAGCGGGATCGCGCTGCAAAGTTATGCCGATCTCGTGCGCGCCGCCAACCTGCCCCGCGCCGTTCAGACCGCTTGGGAAAAACAGCCTTTCCGCTTCTGGGCGCCGGCATTCAAGGTCCGCCCCGGGGTCTTGTTGCGACTGGCGCGCGCGCTGACCCTGGCACCCCCCAACACCGAACTGGAAGCGACGATTCCCACCCAGGAGGTGCAAACGGCCAACCTGCCCGTCAAAGAAGCCCTGGATACCATCAAGATCAATCTGGCCGGTTTTCTGCGGCCGGCCAGTCGCGTTCCGGAGTTGCTGCCGTCGATCACCGTCCAGGCTGAAAAATACCTTCTGGTTTATCTGCCGTTTGAAAGGCGCCACCATGACCTGGTCAACCCGGATCTCAATCTGGCCATAAGCAAGTCCCATTTGCGGCTGGCGGCCAATCTCTAGCAAGGTCGCAAGGCATAACCGGCATCGCGCAAATCCTGCATCACCTCGGCCACATGGGATTCACCGCGGGTCTCCAACTCGAGTTCGACCACGGTGATGTTGATCGGCAGATCTCGGCAACTGCGGTTGTGATAGATATGCAGCACATTGGCATTGCGATCGGCAACCCGCGCCAGGAGGCGAGAAAGCGCCCCGGGGACATCGGGCAGTTCGACACCCACCCGCATGAGGCGCCCGCTCTGGGCCAATCCCCGGCTGATGATGCGGCCCAACAACGGGCTGTCCAAATTGCCGCCGCTGATCAGCAGCACAGTCTTGTGCCCCCGGGGGAGTTCGACGGCACCGCTCATGATGGCGGCCAGCGGCGCAGCACCCGATCCTTCGGCCACGATCTTCTTGCGTTCCATCAACAGTAAAACCGCCGCGGCGATGCTGTCCTCGTCGACACATACGATGTCGTCCACCTGCTCGCGAATGATTTCAAAGGGAATCTGGCCGATTTGGCGGACATTGATGCCATCGGCAATCGAGGCCTGACCCGGCACGCTGGTGACCTTGCGTTGCGTCAAGGCCGTGGAAGCCGATGGGCAGGTCGCGGCCTCCACCCCGATAATGTTGACCGCCGATGACAATTGTTTGGCCGCCAGGGCAATGCCGGCAATGAAGCCACCGCCGCCCACCGGAACCAGAATCGTTCCGACATCCGGCAGATCGGCCAGAATTTCCAGGGCCACGGTACCCTGTCCGGCAATGATCAGCGGATCGTCGAAGGGATGAATAAACAGGCGCCCTTCCTCGGCCAATTGACGGGCGGCGGCGATGGTTTCCGATACCGTACGGCCCTGCAGAATCACCTGGCCGCCGTAATTGCGCGTGGCTTCCTGTTTGGATATCGAGGACCCCTGCGGCATGAGGATCGTGGCCGGCACGCCGGCTTGGCGGGCCGCCAGCGCCACACCTTGGGCGTGGTTGCCGGCCGAGGCGGCAATCACCCCCAGGGGCGGCAGCCGGTCCGCCTGGGCCTTAATGGTATTGAGGGCCCCCCGAATTTTAAACGAACCGGTTTTTTGCAAGTTTTCCATCTTAAGATGGATCTCACCGGCAAACATCTGACTGAGGGCCGGTGAAAAGACCATCGGTGTTCGCAGGACAAAATCGCGGATACGCCGATCGGCTTCGCGGATGGCATCGATGGTCAGCAAGGTCGTTTCTCCCGGAAAATCTAGATTCGATTATAGGATAAGACTTTTTTGGGAACCGCAAAGCAGGGGAAGCGGATACGGCGGCCGACCCCGCAAAGGAAAATCATGGCGCCCCCCGCGCGATAAGGCAAACGGCGCCATCAAACCGGGCATCGTCTCTCCGGTGGGCGATGGGGGCTATTAGCGGGAATCGCGCAGAATGCCGCGTGAACTGCGCCCGTCGACCTTGACGATCACGGGGCGTTCCAAGCGGATATGGGACAGGAAGCGTGTCACGCGCATGACGGGATGCGACGCGAACCATCCCGGCTTGATGAAGTCTTCGCTCTGGGCCGTGATATTGAGATAGCTCATTCCCAGAGAGGTCATGTTGTGAAAAAAATGAGAGCCCTGGGATGGATCGGCGTTGAAGGCCGCATGCGTGGTTTCGACGATGACGGCGGCACCCGAAATATCGGCCCAATTCACCGGTATCCCCAGCCAGGGATCGGCCGATCCCCAGCGGCCCGGGCCGATCAGCAGATAGCGCCGTCCGGCCTTGGCCAGCTCGGCATTCATGCGGGCAATTTCTTTGGCGATTTCAGATGTTTTGGCTGGATCGAAATCCGCCGGTTTCACAAAGACGATATCGGTCAGATCACTGACGACACCGTTGCCCAAGGCGTTTTCCGAATAGCAGAAGGCATGCTTGCGGTCATCATTTTGAATGGCGACCGTCGCGGACTCGCCCCTGTCGGCCATCGGCCGGATTTGAAGAATCGACAATTGCGGCCGCCCTGACCCGTCGGCGGGGAAATCCAGACAGAATTCGATATCCACCGCCCGCCCCAGTCCCCGCCGTCCGACATCGAGGAGTTCACTCAAGATCTCCGCCAGGGGCAGGGCATCGTATTTCAGCAAGGGCGCAAACGTAATGACCGGATAGCCGCCGGCCGCCACGGCATCCTTGATGCGGTGCTCTTCCGGCAGGTAGGTGCTAGCGCTCAGCCGCATCAATTCAGGAGGGTCGTCTTCGCCGACCTCCCGTTTGACCAGATGGGCATCGGCATCGATGCCCAGTTCCAGGGGCGATGCCTGCATTCTCAGGCCATAGTAGTAGCGCTGGGCATTATCCAGAATATCGTCAACGCTCGAAAACTGCGGCAAATGCTGGGGGTAGCGCGGGCAGAACCGCAGGGTGCGTTCACCACCCACAACCGCCTTGCCCAGTCCCGCGGCAATATTGGCAATGCCGTCATCGGGCTGCATCGGTGCCATCGGGTAGTAATTATAGGACTGGACCACACCGGATATGGCCGGGAGATAAAGATCGCCGTAAACCCTTCCCACCAGGCCCTGAATCACCACGGCCATCTTCTCTTCGTCGGGCTGTTGCTGCGTGCGTTTGGCGAAGGCCCGCGGCTCCTCAAAAAAGGTCGAGGCGTAGACCAGCTTGATTGCCGCCAGCAGTTCCGTCAACCGCACCTGGCGGTCGGGATGATCGTTGGGCAGCATGTAGGTCCGATAAATCCCGGCGTAGGGACGCGACAACGAATCCTCCAGCAGGCTGGAGGAACGAACGGCCAGCGGATGATCGACCTTGGCCAGATAAGCCTCGAGATCCTCGATTAGCGCTGTGGGAAGCGGCGCGGCCAAAAACCGGGCGGCAATCTCCTCGTCGCCCATCTGCGTGCGCGAGCGCACCTGCAGGCCGTTGGCCTCCACAAAGGCATCGAAGACATCGGTGGCGACCACGAGGGCGCCGGGCACGGTGATATCAACCTGCGGAAATTGACACCGCCAATCCGTTGGGGATTGCAGCTGCGATGCCAGAAAGAGCAGCCCGCGGGCCTTACCGCCCATGGATCCCCTGCCGATCCGGTAAAATCCCGGTTGTCCATCGAAGGCCTGGCGGTCGAAATCGGCAATCGTCTCCTGTTGTCGGTTGATACGGCGTACCCTTAACAAGGTTTCCAGCGCCTGGGGCAAATCACCGTTGGTGCTTTCGGCGGCCTCGCTCAGTTCCAGAGCCTGCAGCCGTTGGGCCAGCAGCAGTTCACCCCGCGCGTAAAGCCAGCGGGTAATGTCCTGCTGGCGCACATGACGGGCCAACACCGCCGCGGGAAGGTGGGTGAGCAGGGTTTCCAGCTGACCAATGGTTCCCGCGCGGGCAACCACCTCACCTTGGTCATCGCGCATTTCCAGGTCCCCGAAACCAAGATGCTGGCTGAAAAACGCGGAAAGCGCCCTCACCGAATCGCCGAGGTCCGCGTGGGCGGCACCGGACCCGAGCAATTCTTGCGCCGTGGCATTGGGCGCACCAGCGGTAAGCAGCAGGCAAGGCAGGGTTGCCTTTTGCCGCTGCAGCCATTGGAAATATTCCCGCTGGTTCTCCGCATCAGCGTCGTCCGGGCTTAGCACGCAAATGGCCCCCATGAGACTGGATTGGAAGGTCCGGGATAACCGGACCGCCTCTCGGTAATCGTTGGCGATGACCACGCGGGGCCTGGCTTTGCCCAACAGCAGGCGGATTTCGTCGTCGCGGGTGTCACCGAGGCGGCGTTCGGTCTGAATGGCCATTTCGCGGAAGACGACCGGCGCCAACACCGAGGTCTGACGCACGCCGGTGCTCACCAGAAGAATAACGGGTACGCCGCAACGCTGGTTATCCTGCTCGACGTTGAGCAGATCTTCCGAATACCGGATCATGGCCATGACCTGATCCGAATCATGGGTCCAGGCGAAAACCTGATCGACGCCCGTCGGTTTGTGCATTCCCTGGCGCAGGTACATCACGGCCAGCGGATCGTGGACCAAAACCAGCACGGGGAGTTTGGGCGATCGGGTTTTGATGGCCGCGGCCAGATCGCCAGCCTGCGCATCACTGAACTGCAGGGTCATGATGACCAGATCGAAATCTTCGGC
>JASJED010000302.1 GCA_030065585.1 Desulfobacterales bacterium
GTCTGGCCGGCGCTCATGACGTTTTTCACAGCCTGTTAGCGCACCGTTTGTTGAGCCGATAATTTATACGCGTTTGGGGGGTAGATTTATGGGCTTGTAGGACTTGCCGGCCCGATAGTGGGTGCGTTCATGAACAGACGGATCAATATCGGCATCAACCGGGATCAGACGCGGCTCCGAGCGAGGCAGATAGACGCCATACCGCGAGTTGCGATCCTTCCATTCCTTTAGTTTCGCTGACTTGGGCAGCCATTCCAGTACGGTCCAGGCGCTATTCATCGAGTCGTGCAAATCCGCGTTGGCGTCGGGCGCGGTGTAGTGCCGCGTGCTGTTTTTGGGGTTTTGGCCCTCAACCAGGCGCCTGACCATCTCGTCGCGGAACTCGATGCCTTGCGCCTTGGCCTCATCAACCATCCATTTCAACGGAATTTTGGCGGCACCACTTTCCGCTTCGGCATAGCCGCCGCCGATATCGGAATGTACGCCGGCGAACCAAACCTGTTTGGCGTCCTGCATCGGGGCATCCTCGTCCTTGACAAAGGGATTGGTCTTAAACTTCTGCGCCGGCGCCCAGGGCAGCAGCCGGAACATCCGCCGGCGCTCGTCGATGGCCATGGCATGACGAAAGACCTTCACGCATGAGTTGCGCTGGGTGTAGGGCAGTTTCTCCAGGGACGGGATAAACATGCGGTCCGGGCGCGGTACGATCACCGAGCCCACCGTGTCCCAGCACCCCATAAAGCGGATCGTCACACGCCGGGTCTCGACCACTTCCTGGAAACGCCAAGCAATCGCGAAATCATCTTTTTCGCTGGCGCGTTTATAGGCCGTAAGCGCATAGCCGCAGAGGTTCTCATTGCGGGGATCGAGCAGACCGACCATATTGATGAATCCGGCGAGCACGCGCACGGTATACGCTCCCCGGCTGAACCCCAACAGATAGATCTGGTCGTCCTTCTGATAGTTGCGGATCAGAAAACGATACGCCTCGAGCACATTGTCATCCAGCCCGTATCCCGTGGCCAGCCCGAACACCCCATAGGCCTTGCTCTTAAAACGGGCCCAGGGACTGCTGTCGCTGATCGTGCCGACCCCCGGATCGTAAAACCCGATTTGGGTCTCATCCTTCTTAAGCAAACGATAGAACTTGAGCACATTCGACTGGTTTTCTTCGATTTCGTTCCCAGTACCATCGCAGCACAGAATTAAACGTCTGGCCATGCTTGCCTCCGATCATTTTCCGGATTCAGATCGCTGAGGTATATTGTGAAAATGTGATGGGGACGCCAGTTGACTGGTCGGTGCACTGATGTTTCGTAAATACTGTTAATGACCCCTGGCCCGAATGTCAAAAGAACCGAAGGGAAGGTTTTAGCATTAAAAATCGAATCGAAAGCGATCGAGAAGACCAGCGGCACGTCCGGTACCGGCTCCACATCGGTCGCATCATTGGGGAACGGCCGGAACGGCAGCTGTGCATCGAACTAGTCCAAGAAGGCACGTGTGTTGGCCCCCTCGATGCCGTCGGTGGCGACCCGGAAGTCCTCGACCTCGCCCATTTCATTAAAGAAGGAGTTGACACCGATGGTCGGGGCGTTAGGGATGGGATCCTCAAACGTGAGGTTGAGGAGCTGGATACCGGAGCCGTCGCTGTCGGCCGCGGTGATGATGAGGGTCTTGCGATCCCTGTGCTTGAGGAATCGACGGGCGCCCCCGACCAGGTCGTCGGCGCGCTTCAGTGCCCGCAGCGTGCCGCTGGCGTTATTGTTGTTGGGCATGTTGTCGGTGCTCTCGACCTCAATGACGACGGCGAAGGGCTTGCGCGCTTTTTTCGAGCGACGCTTCAGGATTTCGAGGCCCAGCTCCGTCATCTCCGCCGGCGTCGGAGGATTGAAGGTGTAATTGGGATCGTTCGGACCGTGCTGGTTGAACTTCTGGCCACACAGCACTAGGAAGCTTCCCGGATAGCCAGAGAGGGCCAGGATGTCCCGGCCCCGGTCGCGGCCGTAGGCGTCCGGTCCCTGCACCTTCACGCCGAAGGCATGGGTGGTCGCGCCGCCGTTGGAGGTGCCGGTCAGCCGGTCGGACATCACTGATTGTCTTTCATTCCAGCAAAATTTCGATCGATGCCACCTCCTATCCCTTTGAGGTTTGGAAATGCCCGCCTTGAACCATATATCCACGGTTGTCTCCGCAGCACCTGTGGGGAGCGTCGTCTTTTTGAAAGGTGTTCCCTAAAAATTGCGGTACACCGCGTATCCGGTGCATCAGCGTTGCATCATATTCATGTTTGGAGGTTGCGCATTTATAAAGTCTACAAAGGATGCTTTTCCGCATGCCGATGATTGGTATTGAAATTAACTTTTTCCGACCTTTATCGCCTTTGTCGCAACATAGGTTCTGCAAGAGAAAGAAACAGAATCCGCCATAACGAATCACCTGTGACATTTAGAGCTCCGGCAATGGGCGCAAACTCTCGTACGGCGCGTTGAGTTCAATACCGAAGTGGGACTTCAAAGCATCGAGATAGGTTTGGCCTTCTTCAAGTTCCATCTCCTCATCCCTCCCTGCTAGGGTGCGTTTAAAAGTGTTGTTGAATAGCGTGAACACACCTCGTTCGACAGGCAACGCGGCGACGCGGGCAAAGACAAAGAGAGAACTGGGGTGGGTTGAGGTAAAGTGGTTCCCATATTCGATATCCGCTTGGCACACATGGCCTAAATCGAAGCTGTAAAGATCCATCCATTGATCATCGATCAATACCTGCAGCATAATTCCCCAAAGGTCCGAATTCACGAGGCGGACGGTCTGTCCATCATGGCTTGCCGGACGGTCCATTTCCAACGGAATGGGCGTACGTGGTGTACCCGCTCCGAACCCTACATCAGCAATCCATTGTTTCCCCTCGATGGTGACCAACTCTATTTGGTGCCCCCTGCCAGTCGGCGTTCCGGTGATGTGAACCCGACCCAAAAGAGGGCGCACATCGAAGCCGAACGCTTTCAAAGCCATCAAGAACAGACCATTTAATTCGAAACAGTATCCGCCACGCATTTGGCGGACCAGTTTTTCGAAGATGGCTCCAGGCGCAAGGTCGATACCGCGTCCCAATTGAATGTCGAAATTCTCAAAGGGAATGGTGTAAAGCTGGGCATGATGCAGCGCTTTCAGGGTACGCAATGTTGGGGGTGTCTCCCCTGAATAATTGATCCGTTGAAGGTAGGCGCCGCGATTAAACTCAAAGGTCGTCATGGGTTTCTCCTGTTATCTTGCGCCTAGCTTTATCATCCAGTCTCAATCAGGCTTTCAGTTTTCTGTGGCTTCAACTGCCTGGACAATGGGGTTCAATTATGTGCTCGATGCGACAAACAGTATCAAACAATTCCCGAGCGTCTGCTGCGGCATTGTTTGGCGCGTTTTCTGATGGGCAATGTTGTGTGAAACATGGCTTGCCTCGAAAACCATTCATGAGCCGCAATGCTCGAGAGAGCTGTTGGGGGCAACGCTTCTCAAATTGAAGTTGCTTTTGATCAGAAGAAGTCAGCTAATTTTACAGCGGCTGTTTGAAAGGAAGCTTTCACCTGTTTAATATTTAACGCGAACGCCGCTCATAATAGCATGAATTTCGTCAAAATCCGTCGAGCCTGGGCCCCGATCAAGTTCGTGCCAACGGTAGCCCAGATAATACTCCATGCCAAATTTAGAAAGATCCTGAACGACAGCTACGCCCGCTGTCGTGGCCTCGTCTTCGTCTTGATCCCTATCGTCATTACGGCCGTAGTCCACCGAAAAGCGCGTCTCGCCAACCTTAAAAAAACGGCCCCGGTAGCCCAGCTTGGCAAAATAGAACGTGGGATCGTCATTGCGGTCGGAACCGTCGGGATTGATCAAATCGTGTTTGAGATCCGCATACGCCCCGGCGACTGTCACGTTAAGTCCGCTGCTGTGCAGCAGGGAGGCGCTGCCGTTGAATTGGTCGTCGATCGTGTCGCCATCGCTCGTGGCCTGGGGATTGGCATAGGCCACCGCAGCGGCGAACTTCCAGTTTTCTCCCCACTTGGCGGCATATTTAAGCGCCACGTCGCCGCCGTCCGAAAGGACGCTGCCCTGCAGACTGAATCCCCAGAAGATCGGGGAGTCGTATCGGATGCGGTTGCGCCGGCCCAACCCGTCGAAGTTGTCGAAAACATCGCCAATGTTCGTGGACGAAAGGGTATTGGTGTCGTCATCGAAAAAACGAATCCCGGCAGCCATATCCTCGATCGAGGAAGTGGCCACGACCCCGGTTCCCGAAAGGTCGATCTCGGCGGTGTCGTCGGAGGCCGTGCTGCCTTTGCCGAGATAGAGTTTGCCGAACCGCTTGGAAGTAATCTGGGCGTCGATCCAGCGTTCGTCGAATCCCGTGCCGTCGCCCGAATCACCGGGGTCCTTGTCATCCTGATTGACCACGTTGCTGGGATTGGACTGGTACTCGAGTTCAAAACGGCCGCCAAAGGTGAGATCGTCGCTGACCCGCGCCGCGGCGATCGCCCCCATCCGCGAGGACGAGTTGTCGTTGTCCACGAAGTAGTGGTCCGAGCTGTCGCCGTCGTCCGCCCACAACCAGGCCCGATTGGCATGACCGTAAAGTTTGAGAGACACCTTGTCGCCGTTCTCGTTACGCACCACGTCGGGCGGCACGGCGCCGGACTTGGCCACCTCGGTCTTGGCCGCTTCGGTGGCCTCCCTGACCGCCGTGTTGGAAAGGGTGCCCATCTGTTTCTGCAGTTTCTCGATGGCGCGGGCCTGGGCCTCGATCTGGCGCTGCTGCTTCTGGATGAGCGCTTCCATGCGCTTCAGCATGGCCTCGTCCGCCGCCATGGCCGGACCGCATATTGGCAACAGGCCTCCGGCAATCAACATGAAGACCACCCAAAATCGAAAACCACGATTGTAGGACATCGTCATCTTCAGTCCTCCTTTTTCAAAATCTGCTATGATTTATTAAAACCGCGGCGCGATCCAATAAAAGACCTCGGTTGGAGGACTTTCGGTTTTAATTGAAATGTCCATAAAGGCGTCCCCACGGAACTGAATGCCGATTGCTTTGGTTATCGCCGCGCTTAAATATTGAGGCTTCTGCCAAGAACTTTTCAGATACCAGAAGTCTTGGGCGGAAAGAAAAAACATATGGCTTTGGTTCGCAACGCTTTCGATCTTGATCCATTCCTTGTCATCGAGCGTCAGTCGCTTTATCTCGTATCCGGCTTCAGCGTAATACTTAACCGACCATTGAACAGTCTCTTTGGCCCCAAGGGTTTTTAAACTCTTAAGGGCAAGCCTTTGCCAGGCTCTTTCGTCCAACCTCTGTTCGATCACGTGTTTCATCTTGGCCCTGATTGAAGCGGCTGTTTTTTCGGCTTCGTCTATTGCTGTTGCCTGTTTGATCTTGTTAAGTTCTTCTTCATAGGCGGCATTAAATTGTGTGGCCACCCGTAGCAGGTTTGCTTTTTCGGGCGCGGATTCGGCTTTGACCGCCTTAACCGTGTACCATTGCCCAAGCTCCAATCCCAGCAGGGGATCGCTCGCGACCGCGTATTGATGTAATTCAATCGCCTGGGCGTCTTTCCCGGCCCGTGATAGCTCTTTGCCCTTCAAGTAAACAAGCCTGGCGACAGCCGACTTCAAATCAGGCTGCCTGCGGACGGCCACCTCAAAAAGGCTGAAGGCTTTAGCGGTGTTTTCTTCCTGCAGGGCGAAATTACCGGCCTTTTTGTATTCCCAGCCAGTTTGCACGCCGTAATCGGGTTGCAGCCGGATGGCCGTCGCAAACGACTGCTCAGCTTCACTTAACTGGCCGGTGTTGATCAGGGCCACCCCCCGTAAAAAGTGGGCGTCGGCATCCTCGGGCTTGACCGTGATCCGTTCGTTCAGCAACTCAATGGCCTGAGGATACATCCCCGCGGTGATAAACTCCCTGGCCCTATCGACTTCCGAACCACCGCAGCCGAGTGTGAAAACCAGAAAACCCACCATACCCCACAGGATGATCGATTTGACTGCACGCATAAACAACTCCTCAGCAGGTTATGCCAAGACCACTGACGTGTAATTTGAAATGAAATCCTTACCCCAGAGAAGTATTTGAGAACTATAGCGAATTGACCGTTTGTGTCAATTAAACAAGTGGCTTGTGTCTCGAAACGGATTGTGGCCGCTAGGTGAATCCGAAAATCCGGTACGATGGTTTGCCGGGCCGTTAAAACCATTGTGAATCGCTAACGCACGCGGCTGCCAATTGAATTATCGTAATTATCTGGTATGTTGCCATTGCAAACGAAGTGGTTTCGGATTCCGCTTGTCAACAAACGCAATACGATCCCCGGCGCGGCAGGATCCAGCGGCGTGCATCGCAACCGCCAGGGTTTGGCCG
>JASJED010000303.1 GCA_030065585.1 Desulfobacterales bacterium
TATATCACGCGTGAGACCCAGGATTTCATCAAGAAGGTCTATATCCCCGACCTGCTGGCCGTGGCCTCCTTCTACAAAGACTGGGGCGGGATCGGCGGCACCACCAACTTTCTGGCCTACGGTGAGTTTCCCGAAACGAGTGCCGAGCCCGAAAGCCTCTACATGCCGCGTGGGCTGATCGTCAACCGCAACGTCGGCGGTGTCAAACCCGTGGATCAGACCAGCGTGACCGAGGATGTGACCCATGCCTGGTATGAAGCGGGGGCGGCCAAGCATCCCTATAAAGGTGAGACCAAACCCATTCAGAAAAACCCCGAATATCGTCCGGGCAGCGGCCAGTATACATGGCTCAAGGCACCGCGCTACGAGGATCTGTCCTGTGAAGTCGGCCCCCTGGCCCGCGTTCTGGTGGCATATAGCAAGGGCCACAAGGACATCAAGCCGCTGGTGGATGGCACCCTTAAGAAACTCGATATTCCGGTGCCGGCCCTGTTTTCCACCCTGGGGCGCACCGCCGCCCGCGGTCTGGAAACCATCGCCATCGGTGAGCGGATTGAAACCTGGATGGGCGAGCTCCTGGCCAACATCAGAAATGGCGACACCACGACCTACGCCGCCTGGGAAATGCCGGACGCCGGCGAGGGCTACGGCCTCAATGACGTGCCCCGCGGCTCTCTGGGTCACTGGATTCGGATCGAAGACGGTAAGATCGGCAATTACCAGTACGTGGTTCCCTCCACCTGGAACCTCGGCCCCCGGGACACCAAGGGCGTTCTCGGTCCGGTGGAGGAAGCGCTGATCGGCACCCCCATCGCCGATCCGAAGCAGCCGCTCGAGATTCTGCGGACCGTTCATTCCTTCGATCCCTGCATCGCCTGCGCGGTCCACGTGATCGATCCGGATTCCAACGAGGTCTACAAGATCAAAGCACTGTAAATCCCAGCCGTCCAAACAGCCGTCCCGTATCATGCGGGGCGGCTTTTTTTATCGTTGGCGCGGGCCAATCGGCGCACCTGGATGGCCCTCGTCGATAGCATGTGGTCGGCTTGCAAGACGGCTCGATCCGTATTATAAGGGCGGACTCCATCAATGACGGGACATCAATTCATGGCGGAAACATCTGCGGATCAACCCCAGATCACGGTTCTGGGCATCGGCAACATCCTGTTGACCGACGAAGGCTTCGGCGTCCGGGTGATCGAGAAGCTTTTTGATGACTACATTTTTCCGGACAACGTCGCCATCGTGGAGGGCGGCGTGCTGGGAATTCACCTGCTGGGCACGCTTTCCAGGGCGAATCACCTGATCGTGGTCGATGCCGTTAAAAACAAACAGCCGCCGGGAACTCTTTACCGGCTGGAGAAGGAAGAACTGCCCGAACGGATCTTAATGAAAAACTCATTGCACCAGACCGATTTTTTGGAAACCCTGACGCTTTGCCAGATGATCGACCAGGCACCGGAAACCATCGTGGTGCTGGGGGCGGAGCCGGAAGATATCGTGACCCATGGTGTGGAACTCACGCCGGTTGTCGCGGCCCGGGTCGACGAGATGGTGGATCGGGTGCTTCAGGAACTCGATCGCCTCGGTGTGTCTTACCATCAAAGGAGTTCGTGAATGTGCTTGGCAATTCCTTCAAAAATAACGGAAATAAATGATAATATGGGTGTCATCGACGTGGCGGGTGTGCGTCGGGAAGCCAGTTTGCTGCTGCTGGAAAACCCTCAGGTCGGCGACTGGGTGATCGTGCATGCCGGTTTCGCCATCCAGAAGATCGACGAGGCGGCGGCCCAGGAATCCCTGCGTTATCTTAGGGAAGCTGCTCAATTGCTGGTGGAAGACGACGATCCCGATGCGGCCGCAACCGGATAAGCGGATCATCCCATGCTTCCCAGGTCGTCACACCCATGGCTGACGTGCTGACCGCCCGTCGTGTGCAGGTCAGAGGTATCGTTCAGGGCGTTGGATTTCGCCCCTTCATTTTCAAGCTGGCCGAAGAGGGCCGGCTGTGCGGCCACGTGGCCAATACATCCTCCGGGGTCCAGATTCATGTGGAGGGGCCCCCGGAGCGAATTGAAACGTTTATCAAAGCCATCCGCGCCCAGGCCCCGCCCCTGGCCCAGATCACCGCCGTTGATTCCCGCCCGGTCGCCTGCGGCAACAGCACCGAATTTAAAATCATCCCCAGCCAACGCGAAGCCGGCCGCTCGGCTCTGATCAGCCCGGATGTCGCCATCTGCGCAGACTGCCTGGGCGAGCTTAGCGATCCGCAGGACCGCCGCAACGCTTATCCCTTCATCAACTGCACCAATTGCGGCCCGCGTTACACCATTATTGCCGATGTCCCTTATGACCGCCCCAAGACATCCATGCGGCATTTCCAGATGTGCCCCGCATGTCAGGCCGAATACGACAATCCCCGCGACCGCCGTTTTCACGCCCAGCCCAATGCCTGCGAGGATTGCGGTCCAGAGGTCGCGTTGGAAGATGTCAACGGCCCCCTTTTGCGGGGTGATGCCGCGATCCGCGAAACCGCCCACCGTTTGGATCAAGGACAAATCATCGCGGTCAAAGGGCTGGGGGGCTATCATCTGGCCGTGGATGCCGCCAACAATGCGGCCGTTAAGCGGCTGCGCCGGCGCAAGCACCGGGAAGAAAAACCCCTGGCTCTGATGGCGCCGGACTTGGAAACGATCCGTACGTTCGCACACATCGATCCGGATGAACGCGAGGTGCTGACATCGCCCCAGCGCCCGATCGTCCTGCTGCGCAAGCGTGCTGCCAGCGCTATTGCGCCGGCGGTTTCACCCCGCAACGCTTGGTTCGGTGTCATGCTGCCCTACACCCCCCTGCATTACCTCCTTTTAGCGTACGGTTTCACAGCGCTGGTCATGACCAGCGGCAACTTGAGCGAAGAGCCCATCGCCATGGCCGACACCGATGCCCGCCGGCGTCTGGCCCCGATCGCCGATGCGCTGCTGACCCATAACCGGGAGATCTACCAGCGCTGCGACGATTCGATCGTCCGCAAAACCCACGGGGTCACGCGATTTTTACGCCGCTCCCGCGGGTATGTGCCGGTGCCGGTGTTTCTGCGCCGACGCCAGCCGGCCGTCCTGGCCTGCGGTGCCGAACTGAAGAACACCGTCTGCCTCCTCAAGGAGGATCGGGCCTTCGTAAGCCAGCATATTGGCGATCTGGAAAACCTGGCCACCTACGAGTTCTTTGAATCCACCATCGACCATCTGCAGCGGATCCTGGACATCGCCCCACAGGTCATTGCCTGCGATCTGCACCCGGACTATCTGAGCACCCGCTACGCCCGGTCGCGGGACGACCTGCCCCTGATTCAGGTGCAGCACCACCACGCACACATCGTGAGCGCCATGGCCGAAAACCACCTCGAGGGTCGGGTCATCGGGCTGGCCTTTGACGGTACGGGTTATGGTCCTGACGGCACCATCTGGGGGGGAGAAGTCCTGATTGCCGAGGCCGGCCGTTTCGAGCGTGCGGCCTACTTGACGCCGGTGCCCATGCCAGGCAGTGCCGCGGCCATACGCTCGCCCTGGCGCATGGCCGTAAGCTATCTGGCCCATACTTTCGATGATCGCCTCCATGACCTGGACATTCCCTTCCTGCAATCCATCGACCGGAAACAGGCGGATGTGCTGGTGACCATGGGCCGCAAGAAAATCAACGCGCCTTTGACATCGAGTCTGGGACGCCTCTTCGATGGCGTGGCCGCCCTACTGGGTCTGCGTCATCAGGTGGCCTTCGAGGGGCAGGCGGCCATGGAACTGGAGATGACGGCCGGGGATGGCGATGCCGAAGCCTATGCCTACCATTGGGAGGCGGTTGACGACGGCCGTCGGATTGAAGTTGCCCCCATCATTGAAGGGGTTGTCGCGGATTTGATCAAAGGCATCCCCGCCCCGCAGATCAGCCGCCGTTTTCATGCCACCTTGATCGCGCTTTTCAGCGCGCTTTGCAGCGAACTTCGCCAGGAAACCGATCTGGACCGGGTGGTCATGAGCGGGGGCGCCTTTCAGAATGTCCTTTTATCGACGGTGCTTGAGCGCCAGTTGGAACGCCAGGGCTTTCGGGTCTACACCCAGCGCCTGGTGCCCCCGAACGACGGCGGCATCAGCCTCGGCCAGGCCGTCGCCGCCGCGGCCATGTGGGCCAGCGCGGCGTAAAATTCAGCTTGTCCCGATGGGCCTTTTTGGCTATAGAGGCGGACGGCCTCGTAAAATGCCCGATCCGCCCGAGGCGGATAAATATCGGCGTTACGCGTAGCCCTCGTCAGTCAGCGTACTTCCGTACGCCTCACGCCTCGGGCTTCGCAAGCCGCATCGCAAACATTTTACGAGCCCCTCCTGATGATGACTTTTCTCTCGTTGATCAGTGAGTGGATTTGTTAAGAATTACGGAAGTTAAGGCGGTTTGCCCATGACAATCAAACATGCGGAAGAGTACCGTGATGCGGATATTTCCCGGCAACTGGCCGCCACCATCCGCAAGCTAAGCCGGCAGCCGATCCAACTGATGGAAGTCTGCGGCACCCATACCATGTCCATTTTTCGGCACGGCATTCGGGACGTGCTGCCGCCGACCATCAAGCTGCTCTCCGGGCCCGGGTGCCCGGTATGTGTCACCGCCCAGCGGGAAATCGATACCTTCATTGCCTACGCCCGGCAGCCCGATACCATCGTCGCCACCTTCGGGGATCTGTTGCGGGTTCCCGGCAGCGGTTCCAGCCTGCAGCAGGAAAAAGCGGAAGGTCGGGATATCCGGGTGGTCTACTCGGCCTTCGATGCCGTCAAGCTGGCGGCCCGCCAGCCGGAAAAACGGATCGTCTTTCTGGGGGTCGGTTTCGAGACCACCGCCCCCACGATCGCCGCGTCGATCCTGGCGGCCCGGGATATGAACCTTGACAATTTTCATGTCGTATCAGCCCACAAAACGGTTCCCAATGCCCTCGAAGCGCTGATGACCAACGACAATGTCCAGATCAGCGGCTTTCTGCTGCCGGGCCACGTTTCGGTGATCTTGGGGCTGGGGGCCTACCGGCCCTTCTTCGATCGGCACCGCGTACCCTGCGTGGTGGCCGGGTTTGAACCGGCCGATATCCTCGAAGGGGTGCGGCGTCTGGTGGCACAGGTGGAAAGCGGGCGGCCGCAGCTCGACAATGCCTATCCGCGGGTGGTGTCGGAAACGGGCAACGTCAAGGCGCGTACGGTGCTGGATCAGGTTTTCGAGCCCGTGGACGCCCTCTGGCGCGGTATCGGTATGATTCCCGACAGCGGGCTGGCGATTCGGGAAGCGATGGGCCGGTTCGACGCCCAGCGTCAAATGCCGCTCGATGTGCCCGAAGCCCAAGAGCCGGCAGGTTGCGCCTGTGGTGAAATCTTGACGGGCGCCAAAACACCGCCGGAATGCCGGCTTTACTGCAAGGCCTGCACCCCGGAAAACCCGGTCGGGCCCTGCATGGTGTCCAGCGAGGGCACCTGTGCGGCCTATTACCGCTACCATGCTTAGCGGCCGCCGTGCCGGTCCGGACGCGGGACAAGGACTCCAGGAAAAACGGATGCCCGACGACAAAATACTTCTCGATCACGGTAGCGGGGGGAAAATCGCCCATCGCCTGACCGCCGAGCTGCTGCTGCCGCTTTTCGACAATCCCATCCTGGCCGACCTGCACGACGGGGCCATTCTGGAAATGGACGGGCGCCGCGTCGCCTTCGCCACGGATACCTTCACGGTGACGCCGCTGTTTTTCCCCGGCGGGAACATCGGTGATCTGGCCGTCAACGGCACCGTCAACGACGTGGCCATGTGCGGAGCCCAACCGCTTTACATCAGCCTGGCCCTGATCATCGAAGAGGGCTTTGCGCGGCATGATCTGGAGCGGATCCTCAAAAGCGTGCGGCAGGCCGCCGACAGGGCCGGCGTGCTCGTGGTCACCGGCGATACCAAGGTCGTGCCCAAGGGGGCCGCCGACGGCCTGTTTATCAATACGTCCGGGATCGGGATCGTTGACAAGGCGGCCCGGATCACCAGCACAGCGGCCCGGCCCGGCGACCAGATTCTTTTGAGCGGCACCATGGCCGATCACGGGATGACGATTCTGACCCAGCGGGAGGGCCTCGCCTTCGAGCATGCGATTCAAAGCGATTCGGCCGCTCTGAACCACATGGTGGCGCGGATCATGGCCGCCAGCGCCGAGGTCCACGTGTTGCGCGATCCCACCCGGGGCGGGGTGGGCACGGCCCTGAACGAGATCGCCCAAAGCTCGCAGGTTGGCATCGAAATTCTCGAATCCCGCCTGCCCGTGCGCCCCGAGGTCGCCGCCGTCTGTGAGCTCCTGGGTTTTGACCCGCTTTATGTGGCCAACGAGGGCAAGCTTCTGGC
>JASJED010000304.1 GCA_030065585.1 Desulfobacterales bacterium
GGCCCTAAAAGCTATCTCCAAATTGGTATTCTGGTTTCATATCAAGGCGGATGCGAGTTGCAAGCCGGAGGAATACATCGGTATTTCGAGGACTTGCAAAGAGCATCTAACACCCATAAAGGCCAGAAGACCTTCTCGAGATGGTTCCATGCTGCCAACCAACTATTGCGTTTGACGATTGGGCGTTAAAATCCCCCTCAACAGGTTCATTGAGTGCATGTAAACTGCGCTTTCCAGGCGGATTAGTGTCCATCCAGGAAGGTAGATTTTGGTTCAGGCCAAGGCCGCACAAGGGTTTGCGGTGAGGCGTACACTTTTACGCCGCAGCCGAAAACCGTCTTTTCTCGGCGGATTAGTGTCCATCAGAAAGGGTAGATTTCGGTTCAGGCCAAGGCCGCAGCGATTTTTATACCGACGACGCAGTCGGCATCGCGAAGCGATGCGTAGTCAAACTACGTCGAGGATTTCAAAATCGCGAGAACGCCGGCCTGGGCCGAAAGATGCCATTATGGATGGGCCCTAAAAGCTATCTCCAAATTGGTATTCTGGTTTCATATCAAGGCGGATGCGAGTTGCAAGCCGGAGGAATACATCGGTATTTCGAGGACTTGCAAAGAGCATCCAACACCGATAGGGGCCAGAAGACCTTTTGGAGATGGCTTTTAGTGGGCGACCATTCGCGCCAACCACATGGTCAAAGGCGGATAGAAGCAGATGATCAGGAGATCGATCAGGAGAATTCCCAGAAAAGGCATGATCCGCCAGGCGATCGCCCCCAGACGGTCGCCGGAGATGGTGCCCGACACGATCAGGCAGATTCCCATGGGCGGTGTCAGCATGCCGATGGCCAGATTGGTGACCACGATAACCCCCAGATGGACGATATCGATCCCCAGCGCCGGCAGGATGGCCACGATCATGGGCACCAGCAAAATCAAAGCCGCAGTGGTTTCCACAAAGGTGCCGGCCACGAGCAGGATCAGGTTGACCAGGAGCAGCAGACCGGCGGGATGATCCGTCAGGGTCAGCAGCACGCCGGCCAGGCGGGCGGGAAGGTCTTCGATCGCCGCCAGCCAGCTGAAGACCGAGGCCGCCGCGATGATGAACATGACCACCGAGGCGGTCACGCCGGCATCGATAAGGATCGGCAGCAGGCGCCGGATTTCGATTTCCCGGTAGATCACCAGGCCGACCACCAGGGCATAGACCACGGCGATGGCCGCGGATTCGGTGGCCGTGAAAACCCCGAAGAGAATCCCTCCCAGAATGATCAGCGGCGCGCCCAGCGCCAATAGCGCTTTGCGCAGGCAATCCCAGGCATGCCGGGCATCGAACGGCTGGGTGGCACCGTAGCCCTGGCGGCGTGATATCAGGCTGGCGACACCGATCAGCGAGAGCCCCACCAGCAGCCCAGGCAGAATGCCCCCCGCAAACAGCTGTCCGATGGAGGCCCCCGTGAGGAATCCAAAGATGATCATGGGAATCGACGGCGGGATGATGACCCCGATGGACCCGCCCGATGCCAGGACGGCGGCGGCGAAATCCGACCGGTAGCCGGATTGCTGCATGGCCGGTATCAAAATGGCGCCCACAGCGGCCGCATCGGCGGCGGCCGATCCGGAAATGCCGGCAAAGAACATGGCCGATACGATGGTCACGGCAGCGAGCCCCCCGGGCAGCCACCCCACCAGGGCATTGGCCAGGTCGATGATACGCCGGCTGATACCGCCGGCTTCCATCAGCGCGCCGGCAAACATGAACAGGGGCACGGCCAGCAGGTGAAACGAGTCGGTGCCCCCGTACATGCGCTGGGCCACGACCATCAGCGAGAAATCGCCCTGGACCATGATCCCGACCACCGAGGCGGCGCCGATGGCCACCGCGATCGGCGCGTTGATCGCAAACAGCACCAGGAGGGTGATCAGGAGGACTTCAGCCGTCAAGGGGCCTCCCGCGTCTGAAGGCATCGAGGAGCAGGGCCCAGGTGTGCAGGCACAGGATCGCCCCGCTCAGGGGCAGCACCACCAGGACGGTCCATTTGGGAATCTGCAGGGCCGGGGATATCTGGGCGCGGACGAAGTGCGCAAACTGGAAGCCATAGATGGTCAGCACGCCGAAGAAAAGCAGGGCCACCAGATAGCCGGCAATGGTCATGGCCCGGGCAACCGACGGGGCCACGCGCGCCTGCAGCATGTCGATACTGGGGTGCGCCCGGCGGTGGTAGGCCACGGTGGCCCCCAGAAAAGTCAGCCAGACCAGCAGGTAGCGGGCCAGTTCTTCGGACCAGAACAGCGAGTGGTTGAGCACGTAGCGGCAGAAGACCTGGGCGGCCACGACCACCACCATGACCAGCCCGAGACCGGCCAGCCCCCACTCCACCGTTTGATTGACCCGCCGGCTGAGCTGTCGGATGGCCATCACCTTGGCATGCGCCCTTCAGGCATCGGGGATGCCCCTGTCAACGGGTGGCCGCCAGAATCCGCTTCAGCAGGTCCTGGACCCGGGCATCGCGATACATCTCCGAATCCTTCAAGCCGGCGACCTGCCGGCGGAAAGCGGCCGTATCGGGTTGTTCTTCGACCTGCATGCCTTTGGATTTCAGCAGTTCGAGACGCGCCGCATTTTTATCCCGATTGTCCGCGCGCTGGTAGCGGGCGGCTTCACAGATGGCCGTCTGGATCATTTGGCGGTCGGCGTCCTCCAAGGTCTGCCACCAGGCCAGGGCGGCCACATCGATATGCGCCGAGTAGACATGCCGCGTGAGGGTCATGTACTTCTGGATTTCGTAGAATTTGTAGACTTCCATCACCCATAGCGGGTTTTCCTGTCCGTCGATCACGCCCTGCTCGAGTTCGGTGTAGATGGGCCACGGCATGGGCGTCGGATTGGCCCCCAGGCTCTGCCAGATGGTTTTGTGCAGGGCCGAGGACATCACACGGATCTTGAGACCGTTCACATCTGTGGGGCTCTGGACCGGGCGTTTGCTGTTGGTCAGGTTGCGGAACCCGTTTTCGGAAAAGCACAGGCCCTTGAAGCCGGAAGTCTCGAGGCTTTTAAGAATTTCCGCCCCCAGCGGGCCGTCCAGAATTTGGTCGGCCTGGTCATTGTCCTTAAAGAGAAAGGGATAGTTGATCACCCGCACGATGGGATCGAAGGTGTCGAAAGGCCCCAGCGTGACGATCGCCATCTGGATCGTATTCATCTGGATCTGCTGCAGGATTTCGGTTTCGTTGCCGATGGATTTGGAATGATAGATCTTGACCCGGAACTTGCCCTCGGAACGGGCTTCGATCAACGCTTTGAATTTGTCCGCCACGATGTTCTGGGCCGATCCGGGTTTGGTCACCACCCCCAGCTTGATGTCCATGGCCGTGACGTTAAGCGGTGAAACCAGCAGCGCCAGGACAATCAATCCGAAAACCGCGATTCGCTTCATGAGTGCTCCTCCATATGTTTCGTCGTGTAGCGCGTGCGCCCTCAATCCCGTGGATTCGTCGCTTCGCTCGCTATTGAATCGGAAACGTCGTGCCGCGGACGGATTGTTAACCGATTATGAAAAAAATGTCCACTTGATGAATGGGTTATGCAGTAAGCGCTCTCCAGCCCAAGGCAACTTTTGGTATTCGGCCTGCAGATCGTCGACGGTAATATTCATATTGACGGACAAGGGCACGATACTATAGAAATACAAATTTTTGTGGGACCTACTTGGTCGCTTCTGGGAATTGGAGATAATGACCAGCATACGCGCCATCAAAGGCTTCAAGGACATCCTGCCGGGGGAAACCGAACTGTGGCAGTCCATCGAGCAGACGGCCACCATCGTGCTGGGCGCCTTCGGTTTTCGCGAGATCCGGCTGCCCATCCTGGAGAAGACCGAACTCTTTGCCCGCAGTATCGGCGAAGCCACCGACATCGTCGAAAAGGAAATGTACACCTTTACCGACCGCAGCGGCGATTTGCTGACCATGCGCCCCGAGGCCACGGCGGCCGTGGTGCGGGCCTACCTGCAGCATAAAATCTACGCCCAGGACCCGGTCCAGAAATACTACACGATCGGCCCCATGTTCCGCCGCGAGCGCCCCCAGAAAGGCCGCTACCGGCAGTTTTATCAGATCAATGCCGAAATCTTCGGGGTGGCCTCCCCCTATGCCGACGTCCAGTTGATCGTCATCCTGGTGGAACTGCTTGGCCGCCTGGGGGTAAAGGATGCCAAACCCCATGTCAACTCCCTGGGATGCCCGGCCTGCCGCCCCGATTTCCGCCGGGCCCTGCTCGATTTCCTGGCCTCCCGTGAAGACCGCCTGTGCAGCGACTGTCTGCGCCGCCGGGAAACCAATCCCCTGCGTATCCTGGACTGCAAGGTCCCCCGCTGCCGTGAAACCAGCATGGACGCGCCGGCCCTGGAGCAATTCCTGTGCGCGGAATGCCGCACGCATTTCGACACCCTCCAGCAAGCCCTGGACGAACTGGCGATTCCCTATTTCATCGACAAGCGCCTGGTGCGCGGGTTGGACTACTACTCCCGAACGACCTTTGAAATCCAAACCGCGGCCCTGGGCGCCCAGAGTGCCGTGGCCGGCGGCGGCCGCTACGACGGGCTGGTCCAGACCCTGGGGGGCCCCGATATCCCGGCCACCGGATTTGCCATCGGATTCGACCGCCTGGCCGAGATCGTCGCGGCCGACCGTCAGGCGACCACGGCGGTGCCGGACGTCTTCATTGCCGCTTTGGGGGCCGCGGCCCAGGCCCGGGCTTTTCCATGGCTCACGGCCTTAAACCGCGACGGCATTGCCGCCGATATGCTGTTTGAGGACAAAAGCCTTAAGAGCCTCATGAAACGGGCCGGCAAACTGGGCGCCCGCCACGTCCTGATCGTCGGCGAAAACGAACTGGCCCAGGCTACGGGCCAATTGCGCAATATGGCGACCCGGGATCAGGTGCCGATCGCCCTTAATCGGGCCGTCGCCGAACTCACCCGCCACCTCGCGGACGGCACGTAGAAAACGCCGATCCCCATGGACCCTATCGGAGGAAATGAATCTTGACTGCAGATAATCTTGGCCAGATGCGACGCACCCACCATTGCCGCGAACTTTCCATCACCGACGTGGGCCGGGAGGTCGTGCTGATGGGCTGGGTTCAGCGACGCCGCGATCACGGGGGCGTGATCTTCGTCGACCTGCGCGACCGCGAGGGCCTGACCCAGGTGGTTTTCAACCCGGAAATCAACGCCGCCGTCCATGAGAAAGCCCAGGTGCTGCGCAACGAATTCGTGATCGGCGTGCGCGGCAAGGTCGATCCGCGCCCCGAGGGCATGGTCAACCCCAACCTCGTGACCGGTGAGATCGAGGTCCTGGTCACCGCGCTCAAAATCTTCAATCCGGCCAAGACCCCGCCCTTCATGATCGAAGATGGGGTGGACGCCTCGGAAACCGTCCGCCTGCGGCATCGCCATCTCGACCTGCGGCGCCCCGAACTGCAGCAGAACATCCTGCTGCGCCACCGGGCCGCCCAAACGGTCAGGTCGTATCTGAACGCCAACGGGTTTATCGACGTGGAAACCCCGGTACTCACCAAGAGCACCCCCGAGGGCGCCCGGGACTACCTGGTCCCCAGCCGCGTCAGCCCGGGGCATTTCTATGCCCTGCCCCAGTCCCCGCAGATTTTCAAGCAGCTTTTGATGATCGCCGGCTTCGACCGCTATTATCAGATCGTCAAATGCTTCCGGGATGAAGACCTGCGCGCCGACCGCCAGCCCGAATTCACCCAGATCGATATCGAGATGTCCTTCGTGGGCGAAGAGGACGTCATGGATCTGAGCGAGGGCCTCATGGCCGCGGTCTTCGAATCCGTGGCCGGCATCGAACCGGCCCGGCCGTTTCCCCGCCTGACCTACGACGAAGCCGTGGGCCGCTACGGTCTCGACAAACCCGACACCCGTTTCGGTCTGGAACTCAAGGAAGTATCGGACATCGTCGGCGGCTCCGGGTTCAAGGTCTTTGCCTCGGCCGTTGAAAAAGGCGGCATCGTCAAGGCCCTCAATGCCAAAGGCTGCGCCGATTTTTCCCGCAAGGAGATCGACGACCTCACCGAATTCGTGTCCGTCTACCGCGCCAAGGGCATGGCCTGGATCAAGGTGAAGCCCGACGGCGCCTGGCAGTCGCCCATTGCCAAGTTCTTCACCGAAGACGAACACCGCGCGCTGGCCGAACGCCTCGACATGGCCCCGGGCGACATCGTCTTCTTCCTGGCGGACACGCCCCGCATCGTCAACGACGGCCTGGGCTACCTGCGCAACCACCTGGGCCGCAAACTGGGCCTGATCGACGACCAGCAGTTCAATTTCGTCTGGGTGACCGAATTTCCGATGATGGAATACGACGAGAACGAAAAGCGCTACC